>NZ_JAFLXD010000075.1:0-15373 GCF_019891415.1 Pseudomonas sp. SH10-3B
GGGCTGCGTAGCGGCCCCAAAAAATCCTGGGAGCGCTTCGCACTCCAACGCGGGGCAAGCCCGCTCGCCACAACAAGCTGGCTCGTCACAACAAGCCACTCACCATAAAAGAGCGGTTTACGCACCGCGATGGTGCAACAACAAACTTGAACTTCACCCCAGCCCGATTCTTCTAATGGGTTTCAGCCCAGTAGGGAGCACGGATGTGCCCAGAATCATCTCCCCCGACACCCCGGAATCGAGCCTGACCGACCACAGTGAACACAACGCAAAAATCTTTGGTTCACCCAAGGACCGTCTCGACTTCTACCGCCGCGAAATCCAGTACGAAACCACGATCCTGGCCAACCGCACTGACGCCTACCTCACGGCGCAGTCGTTCCTGGTGATTGCCTTTGTGTCCGGCATGGGCAACCTCAACCCGGAGTGGGGGAAATTGTTCACCCTGGTAGTGCCGGTGTTCCTGGCGCTGCTCGGCATCCTCAGTTCCCTGAATGCCTGGCCGGGGATTCGCGCCGCTTACGAAATCATCGATCACTGGCACTACAAGCAGAGCGAACTGCTGCGCAGCGAGCCGGTGATGGGCATGGCCTACGATGAGTCACCGCTGTTTTCCGAAACGGAGTCGTCCCACAAGGGGTATCGCAAGTCGCTGCTGTTCTCGATGCGGGCGCCCTGGTTGTTCATGGTGTTCTGGGTGCTGTTGGGGGCGTACGCGTTTTACATCCAAGTGGATAACCCGGGCTCCTAAGCCGTTGGAACTTCAACGCCCCGCACGGGACCTTACCTTTACGCAGTCTGCGTTTTTCAAACGAGGTGACCCATGAGCACTGACAACGATCCGCAAACCAGCAACCGTAACGATCCTGCGATCGACGGCGGCGAACCGGCCCCAGCCACAGCAGCCGATGCGCCGAAAGACCCGAAACCCGCCGCCGACCCCAAGGCCAAGGAAAACGACTACAGTCCAGACTTCAAGCCCGAGCGCGAGCCCAAGCCTGAAACCGATGCCGATATCGACACTCAAGGCGGTTAGAGGAGACGATCATGTCCAAAGAACAGGAAGAAGAACTCAACGACCCCGGCAATGAGGACCCCGGTTCGCTGATGGATGATGCACAAGTGCCGCTCAACGATCCGGACGACGCGGCGGATGTGGGCCATCCAGAAAAGCCCGATTAATCCCCCGGCACAGCGTCAGGATTGCGCTTTCGCCTGAGCTCGTCGTTCATACCACGCCAGCATCGGCTGGGTACTCAAGCCATGAACGACGATGCTCAAGGCGATCACCGACAAGGTCAGGTTCACCGCCACCGCGCTGCTGGTGCCGACAAGTCCATGGTTGAGCGCGTAGAACAGGTAGTAGATGCTGCCGATGCCGCGAATCCCGAACCAGCCCATCAGCCCGCGCTGTCGGCGATCGATCAGGCGCCCCCAAGGCAGTGCAAACACACTGATCGGTCGAATCACGCAAAACAGCAATGCCGCCAACGGCAACGCCCGCCAATCCCAATGGCTGACCAGGACGATCCCCAGCAACGTCACCAGGAACACTTCCATCGAACGCTCCACCAGGCTGCCGAACGAAAGCATGTCGCCCATCATCACGCCGGCGGCGATCTGGGTGTCCGCCAGCTCGCTCACATCCCCTTGCAGGGCACGTTCCGGCTCGACGTCCAGATGACCCACCACCGGCAGCGCCAAATGCTCGGACGGTGTATGCGAGTTGCCGGTTGACCTGAACTCGGCCTGACGCAAGCCGAGCCCGGCGGCAAACACCGACAGGAAGCCGTAACCGCCGACGCCCTCGGCCACCACATAGGCCAGGGCAATCAGGGCGAGGGTCAGGTAGTCATTCGGGGACAGGGTGCTGTCACTGTTGGTGATGCGCAGCCACAGCGTCACGCGGCCAATGCCGCGGCCCATCCAGTAGCCGATCAACAGCCCGGCCGGCACCGCCCACAACAGGTTCTTCAACGCCCAGCCGCCGAGCCAGTCACCGTCAAAGCCGCCGTGCTGCATGAAGATCAGGGCAAAAATCACGAAGGGGAAGGCCGTGCCATCGTTCAACCCGGCTTCCCCGGACAACCCGAAGCGCAGCGCATCGTAATCCTGTGCATTGTTGACCTGGACCAGGCCCGCCAGCACCGGATCGGTCGGCGCCAGAATGGCACCCACCAGCAGCGACACCCCCCACGACAGTTCAAATACGTAATGCAGCGCCAGGCAGCTGCCGAGGATGGTCAACAGCATGACCGGCCCAGCCATACCGAACGCGATGCGCCAGGTGCGATGGCCCAGGGGCAGGCGCAGCTTGAGGCCGCTGACGAACAATGAAAACAGCACCGCGACTTCGGTGAGGTGTTCCATCCAGCGCGCAGACTGTTGGATGTCCAGCTGCAGCAGGTCGACGCCGAGCGGGCCAATGCCCACGCCCAGCAGCAGGCACACCGCCGAAGTGGTCACCGGCATCCAGCGCAGGTAAGAGGAGGTGAGGGCGAGGGTCAGCAGCACGGCGCCCAGGACCGCCATCCATAGAATAAACGTCATCGAGCAGTATCCAGGGCCATGGTCTATGGACGTTCGAGGACCCAGGCCGGCTGCGGGTTCAATGTGATTGCGTCGGCTCAAGTGGCCGGGTGAGTCGGCCCACTGCTACAGCGGCGATGCACGCTCCAGCAGCAGCCGTTCCAGGGTGGCGGCGGGCAACGGTCGGCTGAACAGGTAGCCCTGGATCTGATCGCAGCCGGCCTCCTTGAGGAACGCCAATTGCGCCTGGGTTTCCACGCCTTCGGCCACCACCCGCAGGCTCAGGCTGTGGGCCAGTTCGATGATGGTGCGGGTGATCGCGGCGTCCTGGGGGTTGCTGGTGACCTCACGGATAAACGCAATGTCGATCTTCAGCGTGTCGATGGGAAAGCGTCGCAGGTAAGCCAGGCTGGAATAGCCGGTGCCGAAGTCGTCGATGGAGATCTTCACACCCATGGCGCGCAGGCGTTGCAGGCTGGCGATGGTGTGCTGGGTGTTTTCCATCAGCGAGCCTTCGGTCAGCTCCACTTCCAGCCAGTGCGATTGCACCCCGGTTTGTTCGAGGATGTGCGCGATATCGGCAATCAGGTCGCCTTCGATCAATTGATGCCCGGACACGTTCACCGACACTTCGACGGCGCCGATTTCGCTGCGCTGCCACGCCGCAATCTGTCGGCACACGCTGTCGATCACCCAGCGTCCCACTTCCACGATCAAGCCCAGGCTTTCCAGGATGGGTACGAACACCGCTGGCGACACCGCGCCGTAGCCCGGGCGTTCCCAGCGCAGCAACGCCTCCAGGGCGCAGATCTGCCCGTCGGCCAACGCGACTTTGGGCTGGTAGTGCAGGGTGAATTCTTCGTGCTCCACGGCCTGGCGCAGGGCGTTTTCCAGGTCCTGGCGGGCCAGGTCGTGCACGTTCATGCGCGCCATGTCACCGGCATGTTGGCGCAGTTGCTGTTCAAGCAACTGGCTATGGCGCTTGAGTTGATCGCCGTGGCTCTTGAGCCGCAGCAGGTTGCGCACCCGCAGCCACAACTCGACCCGTTCCACCGGTTTGCTGATGAACTCTTCGGCGCCGGTTTCCAGGCCACTGACCCGTGCACTCGACTCGCTGAGGGCCGATAGCATGATGATCGGAATACTCGCCGTGGCGGCATCGCCCTTGAGCTGGCTGGCGACTTCGTAGCCGTCCATGCCCGGCATCATGATGTCCAGCAGGATCAGGTCTGGCGGCTGTTTGGCCACCAGTTGCAAGGCTTCTTCGCCGCTGCCGGCACTCAGGGTCTGGTAGCCCTCATGTTGCAGCAGGGTTTCCAGCAGCTTGCGAACCTGGGGTTCGTCATCAACGATCAACAGCGTTGCGGGTTGGCTGGCCATGGAGAGGACTCATAAGAGAGGAGGGGTGCCCTGTTGCAGCAGCGTGTCAATGACCTTGTACAGCTCTTTATAGCGTAACGGTTTGATGATGTAGGCATCGCAACCGGCCAGGCGGGTTTTTTCGCGGTCTTCCTTCATGGCCATGGCCGTCAGGGCGATCACCGGGATATGCGCGGTATGGGGCGCTTGCTTGAGCAACGCGGTGGCAGCCAGGCCGTCCATGCCCGGCAGTTGGATATCCATCAGGATCAGCGCTGGTTGTTTTTCCCGGGCCAGGGTCAGGCCTGTCTCGGCATCGGCGGCCCACAATACCGTGTGCCCGGCGTTGATCAGCAGCAGCCGCGCCAGGCGCATATTCGCCTCGTTGTCTTCCACGATCAGGATTTCAGCCATGAAGCCTCCGGCGCACGGTGCAACGGCAGCCACACCACAAACCGCGTGCCCAGGCCTTCGCGACTGGCCACCGCGACACTGCCGCCATGCAGGTCGGTGAGTTGCTTGACCATCGCCAGGCCCAGGCCAGTGCCTTCGAATTTGCGCGCCAGGCTGCTGTCGATCTGGCTGAACGCCTTGAACAACTTGCCCATGTCGTCCTCGGCAATGCCGATGCCCGTGTCGCTGACGCTCAGTTCCAGAAACTGCTGGTGGGCGCTGGGTTGCAGGGCAAAGCCGTAGGTTGGCCATTCGCCGGGGATCAGGCCCACCTGGTCGCGCCCGACCTCACGCGCGCCGAGGGTCACGGAGCTGCCGTGCTCACTGAACTTCACCGCATTGGCCAGCAGGTTGTAGATGATCTGTTTGGTCTTGCGCAGGTCCAGCTCCAGCGTACCGAAGTCGTCCTGGCTTTCGAGCTTCAACTGGATACGTTGCAGCGCGGCTTTTTCCCGCACGATCAACAGGCTGTTAGCCAGCAAACCGGCGAACTCCACGGCTTCCAGCTCCAGGTCCATCATGCCGGCTTCGACCTTGGACAGGTCAAGGATGTCGTTGATCAGCGACAGCAGGTGCTGGCCGCTGGTGAAGATATCGCCGATGTATTCGCGCTGGATATCGCTCATATCGCCCACCAGCCCATCCTTCAGCGCCTCGGAAAAACCGATCACCGCATTCAGCGGCGTGCGCAATTCGTGGGACATGGTGGCGAGGAATTCGGACTTCATATGGCTGGCATGTTCCAGCTCCAGGTTCTTTTCCTCCAACGCCCGCTCAAAGCCTTTGCGCTCGGCTTCTTCCTGTTTGCGTGCGGTGTTGTCGGTACCGATCAACAGGTAACCGATGATGGTGTCATGACGGTTGCGCAGCGCCGTCACCGACACCATGGCCGACAGCCGGCTGCCGTCCTTGCGGATATAGGTCAGCTCGTAAATATCTTCGATGCCACGGGAGGCCTTGAATACCAAGGCTTCGAAGCCTGGTGTGATCGGTGTGTCGAGTTCCAGGCTGAGGGCAGCGGCGCGGGTGATCAACTCGGCGGGGTCAGAAATGTCGGCGGGGGTAATGCGGTTGAGTACATCGTCGGCCGCATACCCGAGCATGCGTTCGGCGCCGACATTGAAGATCTGGATCACGCCTTTTTCATCGGTGGCGATGCTGGAGAAGTAGGCGCTGTTGAAGATCGCGTCTTGCAGGGCACCGGTTTTCAGCAGGGTTTTCTGGCGTTTGAATTCGACGATTTTTTCGGCCCGCGATTGGGCTTCGGGCGGTGATCCAGTAACGGGTTTGTCCATGGCGGTGCTTTCCAGGCAGATCGGCCCGGCCGCGTCGATGACAGGGCCGCAGAGCATGCTCACAGAAAATCGCGTGGACGCGATAAGGAGGAGATGAGGTCCTCGGACAATAGCAGATGCCGCCTGCAGGGCGGTATGAATACACTCAAACGAATGTATGCCGGCAAAGGGCGGCAGGCCGCCCTGTCAGGGTGCCGGGTGGCTTAGAGCGTCACGCTGCTGATGACCTGGGTGCTGTCATCCGGGTCGATGACGCTGTGGAATCCCAAGGCGTGGTTCAACTCGCGCAACGGCGCATTGGTTGCCGCGTCGACCGTGTACATGCGCCTGAAGCCATTGGCGCGCGCCGCCGTCATCAGGTGCTGCATCAAAAGGCGCCCCAGGCCCAGGTGTTGCCACGCATCGGCCACCGTGACCGCGCATTCGCATGCATCCGCCTTGGCCGCAGCATAGCGGGCCACGCCGATCTCGATCAGTTGCCCGTTGTCGTGCACCAAGGCGATAAAGGCCAGGCGTTGCTGGTTATCGACATCCATCAATTGGTCCATCAGGGTCTTGCCGGGCTCGTTGATTTCGCCCAGGAAGCGCGCGTGCCGCGATTCACGGGACAGGCCCTTGATGAAATGGTATTCCCGTTCACGGTCGTCGGCGCCGAGTGGGCGTACCAGCACATGACGGCCATCGTCGAGCTGATCGATCCAGTGGGGCTTCGGTTGCGCAGCGTAGGCGCGGTCGGCGTGCTGGTTGCGTGCGTCGAGGGTAGGCATGGTGTGGGCTCCTGGCGGTCAGTCGAAGCGTTCGGGTCAGACGCCCCATACGCTGCCGCAGCAGACAGGGTGATCGCCCTTGTGAACCCGTGGCGGTGAAGGGCATCGGGCAGTAGTGCCTTGGTCGATCATGCCCCTGGGGGCAGGGGCGCCATTGATCTGCATCAAGACGCCGGGCCGCCGGGCAGGGCAAGCGACGTTCGGTCATGTGCATCGGCAAAGGGTTGACCATGATCAACGTTCGGCGCGCCGTCGCGGCGCAGTCTGGTCCCACCCCACATGCCCAGCAGGAGGTCACACCATGGCAACCATGAGAGCCGCTGTCTTCGTTGAGAAAAACCGCATCGTCCTCGAGGACAAACCGATCCCCGAGGTCGGCCCGCTCGACGCCCTGGTGCGGATCACCACCACGACCATCTGCGGCACCGACGTGCATATCCTGCGCGGTGAGTACCCGGTGGCCAAAGGGCTGACGGTGGGCCATGAGCCGGTGGGCGTCATCGAGCGGCTGGGCTCCCAGGTGCGCGGCTTCGTCGAAGGGCAACGGGTGATCGCCGGCGCAATCACGCCCAGTGGGCAGAGCTATGCGTGCCTGTGCGGCTGCGGCGCCCAGGACGGCCCCGACACCCGCCATGGTTTCCGTGCGGCCGGCGGCTGGAAATTCGGCAACACCCTCGACGGCTGCCAGGCCGAATACGTGCTGGTGCCCGATGCGCTGGCCAACCTGTGCCCGATCCCCGATGGCCTGAGTGACGAGCAGGTGCTGATGTGCCCGGACATCATGTCCACCGGCTTTTCCGGTGCCGAGCGTGGTGAGGTCAACATTGGCGACACGGTGGCGGTGTTTGCCCTCGGGCCGATCGGCTTGTGCGCGGTGGCGGGGGCACGGCTAAAAGGCGCGTCGATGATCATTGGCATCGACGGCGTCAGCGAACGCATGGGCGTCGCCCGTGGCCTGGGCGCGACCCATATCGTCGATTTCAAGCAAGGCAACGTGGTCGAGCAGATCATGGCCCTGACCGACGGCCGTGGCGTGGATGTGGCGATCGAGGCGTTGGGCACCCAAGGCACGTTCGAATCGGCCTTGCGCGTGCTGCGGCCCGGTGGCCGCTTGTCCAGCCTTGGGGTGTACTCCAGCGACCTGCGCATCCCCTATGACGCGTTTGGCGCAGGCCTGGGGGATTACAGCATCGTTTCGACCCTGTGCCCCGGCGGCAAGGAACGCATGCGGCGCTTGATGGCGGTGGTCGCCAGCGGCGGGGTGGACCTGTCGCCGCTGGTGACCCACCGCTTCAAGCTCGACGACATCGAGGCGGCCTATGAACTGTTTGCCCATCAGCGCGATGGGGTGATGAAAGTCGCGATTACGCCTTGATAGCCGCCGGGTAGATCACTGCGGGATTTCCAGGCTCGCCCGAAGACCACCAGCCGCCAGGTTGTCCAGGCGCACTTGGCCGCCCAGGCGTTGGGCGATGGCTTGCACGATGGTCAGGCCCAGGCCGGCGCCCTGGGCATTGCCACGGCTGTAGAAACGCTCGAACAGCCGCTCACGCTGACTCTCGTCGATGCCGGGGCCCTGATCGTCGACGCTCAGGACCAGCCCCTTGGCTGTTTTGCCCAAACTGACGGTAATCACGCCGTGTTCCGGGGAGAAGTTCGCCGCGTTGGTCACCAGGTTGGTCAGGGCGATATTGATCGCGCCGGCATCGGTCGTTAAGGGGTACTGGGTATCGTTGACATCGAATACCAGTTCGAGGCCGTTGTTCCACCATTATTGGGTGCGCGACAACACCTTGAAGCGCATGCTGCCAAAACGTTAGAAATGCAAAAATCGAACTTTATGTGCTTGATGAAACGTTTCTTCTAGCGACAAACGGCCTACGCAAGCGCTTGCGTAAGTAAATGTATCTGATTAGAGTCGGTGGCAATCGGCTCTGATCCAAAGAGGGCTGAACTACAAAAATAATAAAACCAGGAGCTCATTGATGAGCCTTGAACCCTTGCTTGAGATGCAGGGCATCAGCAAAACCTTCAACGGTTTGCGCGTGCTCAAGAATGTCGGCCTGAAGGTCTACCCCGGCGAAATCCACGCCTTGATGGGGGAGAACGGCGCCGGCAAATCGACCCTGATGAAAATCCTCTCCGGCGCTTACCAGGCCGATCCCGGCGGTGAAATCCGCATGGCCGGCCAGCCCGTGGCCACCTTTACCCCTGCCACCGCCAAAGCCCTCGGCATCGCCGTGATCTACCAGGAATTGAGCCTGTGCCCGAACCTGAGCGTGGCCGAGAACATCTACCTGGGCCGCGAACTGCGCCGGGGCTGGACCATCGACCGCAAGGGCATGCAGGCCGGTTGCGTCGAAGTCCTGCAACGCCTGGGCGCCGAATTCACTCCAGCCACCAAGGTCAGCAGCCTGTCGATTGCCGAGCGCCAGCTGGTGGAAATCGCCCGGGCCTTGCACGCCCACGCCAGGATCCTGGTGATGGACGAACCGACCACGCCGCTGTCGTCGCGCGAGACCGACCGCCTGTTTGCGCTGATCAAGCAACTGCGCAGCCAGGGCCTGGCGATCATCTACATCAGTCATCGCATGGCCGAGATCTATGAACTGTCGGACCGTGTCTCGGTGCTGCGCGACGGCCAATACATCGGCGAACTGAGTCGCGACGCGCTGTCGGCTGAAGTCCTGGTGAAGATGATGGTCGGCCGCGATCTGTCCGGTTTCTACAAGAAGGAACACGCCGCCTACGACCCCGGTGCGGTGGTGATGCGCGTGCGTGACATGGCCGATGGCAAGCGTGTGCGCAACTGCAGTTTCGACCTGCATGCCGGTGAAGTGCTGGGTATCGCCGGGCTGGTCGGGGCAGGGCGCACCGAGCTGGCGCGGCTGATCTTCGCCGCCGATCCGCGCACCAGCGGCACCCTGGAGGTGGTGGGCAAGACCGTGACGCAACTGCGCAATCCGGCGGATGCGATTCGTGCCGGCGTGGTCTACCTCACCGAAGACCGCAAGGCCCAGGGCCTGTTCCTGGACATGAGCGTGGCCGACAACATCAACGTCTGCGCCTGTGTGCCGGATGCCCGCGCCGGCGGCGTGCTCGACCGTGGCCATGGCTGGCAACGCGCCAATGACGCCATCAAGTCGCTGTCGATTCGCGTGGCGTCGGGCAAGGTCAATGTCGGCGCGTTGTCCGGCGGCAACCAGCAGAAGGTCTTGCTGGCGCGGCTGCTGGAGGTCAAGCCCCATGTGCTGATCCTCGACGAACCCACACGCGGCGTGGACATCGGCTCCAAGTCCGAGATCTACCGCATCATCAATCAACTGGCGCAGGCCGGCGTGGGCATCGTGGTGATCTCCAGCGAGCTGCCGGAAATCATCGGCACCTGCGACCGGGTGCTGATCATGCGCGAAGGCCAGTTGGTGGCCGAAGTCGGCGGGGCCTCCGGTCACGCCATCTCCCAGGAACGTATTATTGACCTCGCCACCGGTGGCGATCAGGTGGTTGCCCATGGCTGATTCGATGATTGCAACAACAGGCAAGGCAGAACGCGTTCGCGAGCTGATGCGCACGGTCGGCATGCTGCCGGTGCTGATCCTGCTGCTGGTGGGCTTCGCCCTGGCCAGCGAGAACTTCCTGACCATGCAGAACCTGTCGATCATCACCCAACAGGCCTCGGTCAATGTGGTGTTGGCGGCGGGCATGACCTTTGTGATCCTCACGGCGGGTATCGACCTGTCGGTGGGCGCGATCCTGGCGGCGTCGGCCGTGGTGGCGTTGCAGGCGTCGATGTCGCCGCAGTTCGGCATGTTCGGGATTGCCGCCGGTATCGGCTTCGGCCTGCTGCTGGGCCTGGTCAACGGCGGGTTGATTGCCTTTATGCGCCTGCCGCCGTTTATCGTCACCCTTGGCGCACTCACCGCCATGCGCGGCCTGGCGCGTCTGCTGGCCGATGACAAGACCGTGTTCAACCCCGACCTGCCGTTTGCCTTTATCGGCAACGACTCGATCCTTGGCGTGCCCTGGCTGGTGGTGATCGCCGTGGCGGTGGTGGCGCTGTCGTGGTTCATCCTGCGCCGCACGGTGATGGGCGTGCAGATCTATTCGGTAGGCGGCAACCCCGAAGCGGCGCGACTCTCCGGGATCAAGGTGTGGAAGGTGCTGCTGTTCGTCTACGCCATGTCCGGCGCCTTGGCCGGGCTGGGTGCGGTGATGAGCGCCTCGCGCCTGTTCGCCGCCAACGGCCTGCAACTGGGGCAATCCTACGAGCTGGATGCGATTGCCGCCGTGATCCTCGGCGGTACCAGTTTTACCGGTGGCGTCGGCACCATCGGCGGCACGCTGATCGGCGCGCTGATCATCGCGGTACTCACCAACGGCCTGGTGCTGCTGGGGGTGTCGGATATCTGGCAGTACATCATCAAGGGCATCGTGATCATCGGCGCGGTCGCGCTGGATCGCTATCGCCAGTCCGGTGCGCGAACCTGATTTCACTCCCATAACAATCACAAGAGAGACCCGCATGAACCTTAAACGCATCTTTCCCGTCGTAGCCTTGGCTGCCCTGATGTCCCAAGCCGTAGAGGCCCGCGAACTCAAGGCCCTGGGTATCAGCATGGGCTCGCTCGGCAACCCCTATTTCGTGACCCTGGCCGATGGCGCCACGGCCCGGGCCAAGGAGTTGAACCCCAACGTCAAGGTCACCTCAGTGTCGGCCGACTATGACCTGAGCAAGCAGTTCTCGCAGATCGACAACTTTATTTCGTCCAAGGTCGACCTGATCCTGATCAACGCCGTCGACCCTTCGGCCATGGCCTCGGCAATCAAGAAAGCCCGCGATGCCGGCATCGTGGTGGTGGCGGTGGATGTAGACGCCAAGGGCGTGAATGCCACCGTGCAGACCGACAACGTCGAAGCCGGCAAGCTCGCCTGCCAATACCTGGTGGACAAGCTCTCCGGCAAGGGCAACGTGATTATCCAGAACGGCCCGCAAGTCACCGCCGTGACCGACCGCGTCAAAGGCTGCAAAGCCGCATTGGCCGGCGCGCCGGACATCAAGGTGCTGTCCGATGACCAGGACGGCAAGGGCTCCCGCGAAGGCGGCCTGAACGTGATGCAGGGCTACCTCACGCGCTTCCCGAAAATCGACGGCCTGTTTGCGATCAACGACCCGCAAGCCATCGGCAGCGACCTGGCGGCCAAGCAGCTCAAGCGCAGCGGCATCATCATCACCTCCGTGGACGGCGCCCCGGATATCGAGAACGCGCTGAAGACCGACACCCAGATCCAGGCATCTGCCAGCCAGGACCCGTGGGCCATGGCGCAGACGGCGGTGAATGTCGGCAATGACCTGCTCAACGACAAGGCTCCGGCCGAAGCGGTGACCCTGCTCACGCCAAAACTGATCACCCGCGACAACGTCGGTACGTACAGCGGTTGGTCGAGTAAACATTGATAGGGTGAGAGGAACGGCGTCGTGGTGACCATGGATGACGTGGCAAGCAGGGCGGGGGTGTCGACGTCGACCGTGTCACACGTGTTGAACGGCACCCGCAAAGTCAGCCCGGCCACTGTGCTGGCGGTGCAGCAGGCGATCCAGGCGCTGGGGTATATCCCCAACACCCTGGCGCGCTCGCTGGCGCGGTCGAGTACCAACACGATTGGCGTGGCGATCTCGGCGCTGTCCAACCATTACTTCAGCGAGACGGTGCACGCGATTGAAACCGAGTGCGCCAAACACGGCTACATGATGCTGTTTGTCGACACCCACGACGACCCGGAGCAGGAGCTGCGGGTGGTCACGGCGCTGCATCATCGGCGGGTCGACGGTATTGTGCTGGCGCCGTCGAACGGTTCGATGGCCCTGGAATACATGCGCGCCAACGAGATTCCGACGGTGTTGGTGGACCGGATGATGAGCGAACAGTTTGACCAGGTCGGGGTGGAGAATGCCCAGGCCACCCAGGCGCTGATTGAACACCTGATCGGGCACGGGCACCGCCGCATCGGTTTTATCGCCGGGCGCACGGGGTTCAGCACTACGGATGAGCGGGTAGCGGGCTACCGCGCCGCGTTGCACGCGGCGGGGTTGGCGTTTGATCCGCAGTTGCTGGTCAACGGCGGCTCCAATACCGAGCCTGCGCGCCAGGCCACGGTGCAGTTGCTGGGCCTGGCTTCGCCACCCACGGCGATCATGGCCGGCAATAACCTGATGACCCTCGGCGCGATGCATGCCTTGCGTGACGCGCAGCTCGACGTGCCGACACAAATGGCCCTGGTGGGCTTTGATGATTTTGACTGGGCGGATTTTTTCGTGCCGCGCCTGAGCCTGATCGCACAGCCGGTCAAGGCCCTTGGCGCCCGCGCGGTCGACCTGTTGCTGCAGCGCATGGCGTCGCCTGACGCACCGCCCCAAAGTGTGCGCCTCGCGCCGACCCTGCAGTTACGTAACTCCTGTGGCTGTCATTGATTGGAATAACACACGCATGAACAGTCCTGTTTCCCTGGGCATTGACCTGGGCACATCGGAACTCAAAGCCATCCTGATGGACGCCACGGGCGCGGTGCTGGCCCATGCCGGCGTGCGCTTGAGCGTGTCGCGCCGGCACAGCGGCTGGTCTGAACAGGCGCCGGAAGATTGGTGGCAAGCCTGCTTGCAGGCGTTGGAGCAACTGCGCAGACACGAGGCGTTTACCCGCGTGGCCTGTATCGGCCTGTCAGGGCAGATGCACGGCGCGGTGTTGCTGGGGACGGACAACCGCGTGTTGTACCCGGCGATCCTCTGGGACGACTCCCGTGCCGTGGCCGAAGCCGAACGCCTTGGAGCGGGATTTGCCGAGGTGACCGGCAGCCTGCCCATGGCCGGGCTGACCGCGCCGAAACTGCTGTGGTTGCAACAGCATGAACCCGAGGTGTTCCAGGCGATTGATTGCGTGCTGTCGCCCAAGGATTACCTGCGCTTGCGTTTGAGTGGCGAGCGCATCAGCGAGATGTCCGACGCGGCGGGTACGTTGTGGCTGGATGTGGCGCGGCGGCAATGGTTTACCCCCATGGTTCGCGCTACAGGCCTTACGCCTGAGCAATTGCCCAGGCTGGTGGAAGGTGGTGCGGCGAGCGCTTTGTTGACGGCCACGGAACTGGGCTTATCAGCTGACGTGGTGATTGCCGGCGGTGGCGGGGACAACCCTGTGGCAGCGGTCGGCATCGGCGCGGTCAACGCCGGTGATGGCTTTATCACCCTGGGGACCAGCGCTGCCATCGTCGCCATCACCGACCATGCGGCGGGCAATCCGGCCAGTGCAGTGCACAGCTTCTGCCACGCGCTGCCCAACCGCTGGTACACCATGGGCGCCATGCTCGCCGGCGCCAGTTGTTTGCGCTGGGTCACACGGCTGACGGGCATGGCCGATGAACAGACGCTGCTGGAGCAGGTGCAGGCGCAGTTGCCGATTGAGCAGCACGTGCCTTTGGGGACGCCGCTGTTCCTGCCGTACCTGGCCGGCGAACGCACCCCCCACAATGATCCTTTGCTGCGCGGCGGCTTCATGAACCTGGGCCACGACTGCACACCAGCGATGCTTGGTTATGCAGTGATGGAAGGGGTGGGTTTCGGCTTGCTGGATGCATGGCGTGCGGTGCAGACGACCGGCGCCGACGTGACCGCTTTTGCCCTGGTGGGCGGCGGCGCGCGCAGTGAGTACTGGGCGCAGTTGCTGGCGAATATCCTGCAGCGGGAAATCTTCACCTTGCACGGTAGTGAACTCAGCGCGTGTATTGGCGCAGCGAAGTTGGGGTTTGTAGCGCTGGGGCAGGGGGCGGAGTTGCTGGCGGCGGGGATGCCGGTCAAGGCGCGGTATGAACCTGACCTGAAGCAGCAGCCGGTGTTGGCGGCGCGTTATCGCAAGTTTCAAGGTTTACTGAGCGCCGCAAAGGCCCTTCACGACTAGCTTCCTGTGGCAAGAGGGGCTGTTGTGATGAGCAGGCTCGTTGTGGCGAACGGGCTTCCTGTGGCGAGCGGGCTTGCCCCGCGTTGGGCTGCGAAGCAGCCCCAATAAAGGCACCGCGTTTATCCAGGCACAATGAGTGGTCAGGTTTAGGGGCCGCTTCGCGCCCCAACGCGGGGCAAGCCCGCTCGCCACAGGAAGCCCACTTGCCACAAAAGGCCGTTTGCCAGAAAAGGCCCCCTTGCCACAACAGGCCCGCTCGTCCCAATGGGTCATAACCAGACAGCGTCCCACAGTGGGTAATCGCCAATCCGTTCCACCAACCCTGCTCGCAGGGGGTTGGCGACGATATAGCGCGCCATTTTCCGAATATCGTCTTCAGCGCGCACCGCCCGGTCGTGGTAGCCACGCTGCCAGAATTTCTCCCGACTGCCACGGGCGTTGTTGATGCTCAAAGTGCTGCGCGACTTGGTCTGGCGCATCACATCAGGCAGCGTCGTGCCATTGAGGTCGAGCAACCAATGAAAGTGGTCCGGCATGATCACCCACGCCAGCGAGTTGACCTGCCCTGAGTCATGAACCCTCTTGAATTCCGCGACTAATAACCGGCCCAGGCGAAGGTCGCGAAACAATGGATGGCGTTGATGCACGACAGCGGTGACCAGGTAGGCTCGACCGGTTTCTGAATAGCGACCACGACGTAACAGGTGAGAGTTTGGCTGGCGAGGCAATCCGTTGCTCCTTCCCATGGATAAGAAGCTTTCACGCTAGCAGCGGCGGCGGAATAGCCGCGTTGAGTTGCGTATCCTTTTATTGCACAGCTAATTGTGGCGAGCGGGCTTGCCCCGCGTTGGGCTGCGAAGCAGCCCCAATAAAGGCACCGCGTTTATCCAGGCATAGTGAGTGCTCAGGTTTAGGGGCCGCTCCGCAGCCCAGCGCGGGGCAAGCCCGCTCGCCACAGGAAGCCCGCTTCATCCACAACAAGCCCGCTCGCCACAGGAATCGGTGTGTTACGGGTCAGTCGTTG
>NZ_JAFLXD010000076.1:0-14537 GCF_019891415.1 Pseudomonas sp. SH10-3B
TACGCATAACCAAACACCTCAGATTTGGGCGCTATCATAGCGCCCGATTGAAGTGTCCAAAATCATTAGGCCAGTTCAGCTTGCTCCCGATAGCGGTGGGTCAGCCAGCCCCTCTATCAACTGTGCCGCCGCCATCGAAGCCTCGCTGAAGCTCGACATCTCCCACAGGGGATCAGCGGTGCCCATCAGACCTACGGCCGGACGTTTTCTACCTGCCAACCGAGCTCAAATGTGGGAGGGGGCTTGCCCCGATAGCGGTGGGTCAGCCAGCCCCTCTATCAACTGTGCCGCCGCCATCGAAGCCTCGCTAAAGCTCGACATCTCCCACAGGGGATCAGCGGTGCCCACGAGATCTACAGCCGGGCAACTTCCCACCTGCCAACCGGGCTCAAATGTGGGAGGGGGCTTGCGCCGATGGCAGTGGGTCAGTCAAAGATGCATCAACTGACACACCCTCACCGTGGCATAAGTATCTACACAATTTTCAGAGACTGGCGAGTTCCCCTGTGGCGAGCGGGCTTGTCCCGCGTTGGGCCGCGTAGCGGCCCCAAAACAGTCGCTATGGAGTTTCTGATACACCGCATTCAGCTTTACTGGGGCTGCTACGCAGCCCAACGCGGGACAAGCCCGCTCGCCACAGGGGAACTCGCCAGTCTCTGAAAATTGTGTAGATACCTATGCCCCGATGAGTATGGGTATCTACACAACGTTGTATTAACCAACGGTAACCACGATGCGAAGCGAGCCGCCCTTGATCTTGCTTTAGATCTTGATCTCAGGCGCCCCGTTAAACCACGCTGGCCGGAATTCGATAGTGATTGGGGGGTAAACCGGCAGGGATGCCGGTTTAGCCGCCATCGGGGGCAAGTCGAATCGTCGCACCGCCCCTCCCACATTTCAGTTAGCCGGCTTCAACAGCTGCATCTGCTGGCGATAGTCATCCGTCACCTGCCGCGCCTGGCTGCTGCTGGTAATCACCCTCGGGGTAATCAGCACAATCAATTCCGTGCGGTCCTTGGACTTGCTGGTATTGCCAAACAACCAGCGCAACCCCGGAATTTTCCCAAGGTAAGGCACCGCACTGACACTCTCCGCGTTGTCCTGCTTGATCAACCCGCCCAGCAATACCGTTTGCCCACTTTGCACCGCAACCTGGGTCGATACCGAGCGCGTGGAGATACGTGGGTTGGCCTGGGTGTCGTTGCTGGACGCCGGTTGGTCCTGGGCATCGCTGACCTGCTGCTGAATATCCATGTACACCAAACCACCCGGATTGATGCGTGGCACGACGTCGAGGATCACCCCGGTCTGCACGTATTCAACACTGGTCAACGTGGTGTCGGAGGTGCCGGTGTTGACCGTGGTCTGGCTGATCGGGATGTTGTCGCCCACCTGGATCTGCGCCGGTTGGTTGTTCATCACCACCAGCGACGGCGCCGACAGCACCTGGGTGCGGCCGTTGGTTTCGAGGGCGTGCAGGGCCACTTGCAGGTTGGAGCTGACGAAGGAGTAGAACAACGAATCCGCCGCGCCCAACCCTGCCCCGCCACCGCCCAACGCGCCTTGGCTGCCGGCGGTGTTACCCACGGTGGTGCTGGTGGAATTGCCCGCGAGGCGGCCGAGGTACCACTGCACGCCAAGGTCCAATTCGCCGGTGAGCTTGACCTCGAGGATGCGCGTTTCGATCTGCACTTGCAGCGGTGGGTTGTCGAGGCGTTTGATCGCCGATTCGATCTCTTTCCACTGCACCGGGCGGGTGCGGACCAGCAGCTGGTTACTGCTTTTTTGCGCGGTGATGCGGGTGCCGGCGTCGAGGCTTTTGGCCGGTGCGTCTTCGGTCGCGCCCTGCTCGGCATTGTCCTGCTCGGCGTCGGGCGCTTGCTCCTCATCCTCAGCGGCGGGTGGGTTGCCATTGAGGTTGTTGCTCAGGCCACCCGGCGTGCTGCCGGAAGTGCTGTTGGTGCCCGGCGAGGACAAGGTCGCGGTGCGCAAACCGGGGGCGACCTTGGCCGGGGTGTCGTCCTTGATCGCCCCCGTGCCGTAGATCTGGCGCAGGTACTTGGCGAGGTCGGTGGCCTTCATGTTGCGCACGTCGTAGACGTACATCTGCGGCTCGTTGCCCCCGCCTTCGTCGATGGTGTGGATCCAGTCGCCGACTTCACTGAGGTACTGCGGCTGCGACGAGATCGCCACCACCGAGTTGGTCCGCTCGATGGGCAAGAAGCGCACCATGCCGGCCAGGGGCATGCCGCTGTCGGGGCCGAACATTTTTTGCAGCTCGGGCATCAGCTCGGCCACCGACGCGCGTTGCAGGCCGAACACGCCCACCGACATGCCCTTGAGCCAGTCCACGTCGAAGGTGTCGATGGTGTCCTGGTAATTGGCCAGTTCTTCAGGGGTGCCGGCCAGGCTCAGCACATTGCGCGCCGGGTCCACCAGCAGGAAGGCGTTCTCGCGGGCAAACGGCTTGAGCAGTTTCTGCATCTCGGTGGCCGAGATATAACGCAACGGAAACAGGCGTGCCGACAAACCGCTGGACGGCTGCGAGACGCGCATCTCCGGCACCAGCTTGCCCGCCACGGCCTGGTTGGCCGGCAGGATCACATAGCGGTTGCCCTGTTTGATCATGGCGTTGTCGGTCCACGACAACAGGGTCTCCAGAATCGACAAGGCCTGCTGCTTGTTCACCGGCTTGGACGTGGAAAAACTGACATTGCCCTTCACGCCCTGGGCGATGCTGTAGTTCTCGTGCAGCAGGTCGCCCATCACGCTGTTGATCACCGCTTCGATCGGCTGGTCGGCGAAGTTGAACACGATGTCGCCGCTGCCCTCTTCCTTGGCGGCCGAGACCGCTGCCGGTTGGCGCACGAACTGCTGGTTGCCGCGTATCAACTGGCGCTGGGGCGGTGTCTTCGCCTGGGGTTGGCCGCTGTCGACCGGCGCCTGTTCGCTGGCCGGGTCCACGGGTGGGCGTTGCGAACCGGTGCCCTGCATCGCCTCATGCAGCAGGGCCTCGTCCGGGTCGAGATGCTCGGGGAAGGTGCCGCAGCCACCGAGGGAAACGGCGGTGGCCAGGCAGAACACGGTGGTGCGCAAGGCGCCAGGGAAGGTATCGATCAAGGGGTGGACTCGTGAGGAAGGGTAATCGGGGGTGTGGTGGACGGCGGCGGCAAACGCAGGGCCCGCAGGCTCAGGGTTTGCGTGCGGCCGTCGAGTACAAAGCGGGCATCGCGGGGCGTCAGGTGTTCCAGGCGCCAGCCATTGGGCAGGGTCTGGCCCTGCTGGACTTTGAGCGGCGGGCCATCGGCACGCTTGAGCAGCGCCACGCGCAGGTCGCCGTCGAGGACGATACCGGTCAGCACCAGGCTCGACAGGCTGGAAACCGCGGCCTGCCCCACCGCACGGTCGGGGCTGCGGTCGGGGCTGAACAACGGCGCTTGCCAGGTACCGGCCAGGCTGTCGAGGGTTGCGCTCGGCGCCACCAGCACCTTGGCGGCGGTAGTGGCGCGCGCATCGGGGTCCGGTGCCGGCAGCCACTGCGGCGCATCGCCGATACTGCTGAGGATGCCGACCATCAGCAGGCCCAACAGCCCGGCCACACCGAGCAACAGCCATTCCAGGGGACGCAATGCATTGATCATCGTTGCACCTGCCGGGCGGCGGCCGGTTGCAGGTAACCGCGCACCAACAGGTGCACCACCAGTTGCCCGGCGCCGCCACTGGCCGGTGCGTTCGGTGGGCGGCGGATGCTCATCTCATCGACAAACAGAAACGGCCGCTGGTACTCCAGCTCATGCAGGATCGCAGTCAAGGGTTCGATGGCACAGTTGAGGGTCAGGCTGACCTTGACCTGGCGATAGGGCTCGGCGTCGTCCTGCTCCGGGGTGATGGGCATGCGCTGGGTCAGGCTGCAACCGCCGCCGAGGCCGGCGCGGCTGTTGATCAGGTCGGCGATGCGTTGCATCAGGTCCGCCGCCACCGCGCTCGGGTCGTCGCCGGGCAACAGGCTGGTGCTGCTGGCCGGGTCCTGCCGCGCCTGTTCCAACTGTTGGCGCAGGCTGTCGCCCTGGCGCAACACGCCGGCGTAACGTTGCTGCTGTTCACGCAACTGCTCGGCTTGCTCGCCCATGCTGCGCAAGGGGCCGGCGAACCAGCTGTCGATCAACAGCCAGTAACCGGCGCCGAGCACCAGGGCCAGGGCGATCAGGGCCGCACCACGGCGTTCACGGGGTGTCAGTGGTCGGCGCATCGGCGGCCTCCTGGTGCAGGTGGGCGCGCAAGGAAAATTGATCCTTGCCGGTTTGCGCATCGGGTTGGATCACCCCTTCGAACTGGGCGTTTTCCAGGCTGTGGCAGCCCTTGATCCGGGTGATCAAGGCACTGGCCTTGGCGCTCTGCCCGGAGAAGGACACGTCGGCGCCGTCGTTGACTTCCAACTGGTCGAGCCAGGTGTCCGAGGGCAGGCACGCGGTCAGTTCGTTGAGCAGCGCCGCCAACGGCGGTTGGGCGGCCTTGCGGCGAATCAGGTACTGGGCGGCGCCCCGGGTATTGAGCAATTGCTGGCGCAGGGCCTGGATCTCGGCGACCTGGGCTTTCTGCTCGCGCACACTGTGTTGCATGGCATCGAGCACGCGCTGGCGGTCGTTGAGCCACAGCAGCATCGCCGCGATCAGCAAGGCGCCGCATAGCCACGGCAGGCTGCGTTGCAGGCCCTTGCCCTGGGGGCGCTGACGGGGACGCAACGGTGCCGGCAGCAAGTCGATGCCCATGGGTTTGCCTGCGCTATCGGCGACATCCACGGCATGGGGCTGCAAGCCGAGGGCCGCGCAGTCATTGAGGATCTGGTCGAGGCGCTCACGCAGGATCGCCACCAGCGTGACGTGCAGGTGCGTGGGGGTGCGGCGCTCCTGGCGCGCGACAAAGTACAACTGGGCGGCGTCGAACGGCGTGAAGCGGTCCAGTTCATAGCCGACCACCGTCGACAGGTTGCGCGCCGCCGCCGGGGGCAATTGCAGGGTTTGCACCAGCACCGTTTCAGGCGGCAGCACCAGCACCTGACGCGCTTCGCCAGGCAGCTTTTCGACCGGTGCAGTCAGCGGCCAGGCGTAGACATGCTCGGGAATATCGGCAAACGACAACCACGCCGGCAGGCAGCCGCGCAGCTCCTTGAGCCACAGGCGCCAGCCCAGTTGCAGCAGGCTGCCGTGCCAGCGCTGGGTGATGGGCTGCGCCAGCGCCTGAAGCCGTGCGGTTAACTGTTCGTTCATTCTTGCCAACGTAAGACTCGATAAGGTTGTGCGCTGCCTTGCGCGGGGCTCAATAACACGGTGGCTTGCACCTGGGCGTGGTAACCGCCGGGGCGTTGGGCGCGGCTGCTGACCACCAGCACGTCGCCGGGATCGGCACCCACCGCATTCTGATGCGGCAGGTTCAGTGCGCGGCGCATCAAGCCACTGGCGAATGCCGGATCGGGCCGGTCCAGGCCGCTCCACAGGCTGATCTCGGGCACCAGTTCGCTGTACAACGCCTGGGTCATGCCCGGCAGTTGGCGCACTTCTTCCACCACGCGAAACGGTGCCAGGCCCTGGTTACGCCGCACTTCCAGGGCTCTGGCGAGTTGGTTGGCCTGGGCCTGGGTCGCACCGCAGGCCAGGGCCAGGCGGGCAAAATCGCCCACCTCGGCGCTGTTCAAATACAACTTGCCGCGCTCGCTGTGCAGGCTGACGCGCAGCTGCGCATCGTCGAACAGCAGGGGGATTTCACGTCCGTCGGCAATCCACTGCTTGCGCTGCAACGGGTCGGCGACGGCCTGCATCGCCAGCGCCACCCCGGCCTCGGCCGCCAGCACCGCCTGGGTGTGCTGGCGGTGCCAGGCGGCCTGGCGGGTTTCCAGTTGCACCCAGCCGGCCAAACCGCCGAGCAACAGGCTGAGCAAGGCCAGCACCCACAGCACCAGCAGCAGGGCCACACCGCGTTGATGCCGGATCATTCGGGCGGCCCGCCGGACAGGTTCAGGCGCAAGGCAACCACCTGGGTCACCCACGGCACCGGGCCATTCACCCGTGCGTCAATCCGCACCGTGTAAGGCAGGCGCTTGGTCCACGGCCACGTACTGATCCAGCCGGTGGCCTGGCCCTTGGGCGACACGCCGCGATAGCTGAATTGCAGGTCCTCGACATCCTTCAACAACACCTGCGGCTCACTGCGCGCCGCCGGAACACTCACCTGTGCCTCAGACTCAAACCGCGCGAACGCCACCTGCAAGTCGCGCTGCGATTCGGGCCCCACCAACTGCAAGGTGAAGCGCTGGATACCGCCGCCGAGCACACCCGGCAAGGTCGCGACAAACTGCATACGCTGGGGCCCACCGGCGAAAAAGCCATCGGTCTGGCTGTCGTCCTCGGTCACATACAGCGGTAACGCCTCGCTGATGGCGGTGCGCAAAAACTGCTGCGCGGCGCGCATTTCATCCAGGCTGACCGTGTAGCGCTGGGCCTTGAGCACGGCGCGATTGGCCCCCAGCAACGCACCGCCGACCAGGGTCAGCAACACTCCGAGCAGGCTAAGTACGATCATGATCTCAAGCAAGGTAAAGCCCTGCTGACGCGCCTTCACAAGCCAGCCCCGACGACGGCAGCGCGCAGTTTCAAGGTGCTGAAACTGGCCTGGCGCGGGCCTTCGCTGACGGTGAGATCCAGGCGAAACAGATGGGCCTGGCCGACGCGACTGGGCTGCTGGGCGATGCGCAGTTGCCAGGCAATACCGTCCAACTCGCCCTGGCGTGTGCCGCTGGCCAAAGGGCCCATGCCTTCCTGATCCATCACACTCAAGGCGGCATGGGTCAGGCGGTCGCTGTGGGACACCTGCAACAACGAGCGCGCGCTCTGGCCAAAGGCGACCAGCAGCACCGTGCTACAGATCGCCATCAGCGTCAGCGCGGCGAGCATTTCCAGCAGGGTGAAACCCGCCTGGCGCTTCATGGCAAGGCCTTGGATTCGACGCTGCCGGTCAACCAGCCAATGTCGATACGCCAACGCCGACTGCCGTTGGCCAGCAACACGTGGCCGCCGGTAGAGCTGCCATCCGGGTAGAAATCCACCGCAGCGCCGGCTTGCTCGGCAGTGTGCAAGGTCACTTGCAGCCCGGCCGGCCAATACTTTTTCGGACGGCCCGGCGCCTGCACGCTGAGGTTGCGCAAATCAAACACGGTGCTTTCGGTGGTGCCACCGACAATCGCCCGCGCCCGCGTGCTACGCAATGCCTCGACCACCTGCCCGACGGCCTGGCGCTCTTTGGCGGCGCGCAGGCCTTGTTGCAGGCCAAACCCTACCAACCCGGCCGCGATGCTGATCAAGACGATCACCACCAGCATTTCCAGCAAGGTAAAGCCGCGTTGGGCGTTGGCCATGGTCGTGGGTTATTCCCAGTTGCCCAGGTCGGCGCTGTAGCCTTCGCCGCCGGGCTGGCCGTCCTGACCGTAGAAAATCAGGTCGAACGCACCGTGCTCACCGGGGAAGCGGTAACCGAAGGCATGGCCGAACGGGTCCTTGAGGTCCGACGGTTTGGCATACGGCCCGGCCCAACCGGCGCTGTTGCCCGGCTTGTCGACCAGTTGCTGCAGGCTCTTGGGCGGCGAGCCGACGTCCAGGCCGTAGCTTTCGATTTTCATGCTCAGGCTGGCCAGTTGGGCCTTGCCCGCGCCGTACTTGCCCTTGTCCACATTGCCGCCGACCTGGCGCACCACGATGGTCGCGACAATGCCCAGCAGCACGATCACGGCGAGCATTTCCAGCAAGGTAAAACCGCCCTGGCGGCGGGCGGGCTTGAATCGGGTATGGCGCATCAGCGTGTTTCCTTAAGGGTTCATATATTGCTGGTCAGGCTCATCAGCGGCAGCATGATCGCCAGCATGATCACCGCCACCAGCACCGCCATGACCACGGTCAGGGACGGCACCAGCGCGGCGAGCAGGCGGTCGATGCCGCGTTTGGCTTCGACGTCGAACACCTCGGCGACCTTGAGCAGCATGCTGTCGAGTTCGCCGGCCTGTTCGCCGACTTCAATCATTTGCAACGCCAGATCCGGCAGCAGCGGCTCGCTGCCGAAGGCGCTGGCCAGGGTGCCGCCGCCCTTGACCGACTCGGCGGCCTGGGCGACCTGGGCTTGCAGGGCGCGGTTGGTGCAGACCTGGCGGGCAATCACCAGTGCTTGCAGCAGCGCCACACCGTTGCTCAGCAGCGTGCCGAGGGTACGGGCCAGGCGGGCGGCTTCGACCCGTTGCAGCAACGGGCCGATGATGCGGATGCCCAGCACGCGGCGGTCATAGCGTTCGCGGCGCTGGGGATCGCGCAGGCGCGCGGCCAGGGCCCATGCGCCGACAATCAACCCGGCCAGCACTACCAGGCCGTAGGCCCCGAGGAATTGGCCGAGGCCCAGGATCACCTCGGTGATCAGCGGAATCGGCACGCCCAGGTCCTTGAAGATCGGCACGAACTGCGGCACCACGTAGGCCAGCAGCAGGGCCAGCGAACCGAGCACGCCGACCACCAGAAACGCCGGGTAGATCAGCGCGTTGATCACTTCGCCCCGGAGTAACTGGCTGCGCTCCAGGTAGTCGCTGAGCTGGCGCAGGGTGTCTTCGAGGGCGCCGCCGGCCTCGCCGGCGCGGACCATGCTCAAGTACAGCGGCGAGAACTGACTGCCCTCCGCCTCCAGCGCCTTGGATAACGGCTGGCCGGCCTTGACCTGTTCGCGGATACGCTCGATCAACGCACGGGTCTGCGGCTGGCCGGGCTGCTTGAGCAGGATGCCGAGGGAGCGTTCCAGCGGCTGGCCAGCCCCCAATAGCGTGGCCAACTGTTGAGTGAAACTGACCAGTGCCGCGCCGTTCAACTGACCCCGGCCGAAGGCCTTGCGCAGGCCCTGGGCACCCGCCACCTCGATCTGCAACAACAGCAAGCCGCGCTTGTGCAGCGCGGCGACGGCGGCGTCCTGGTCCTTGGCTTCGAGGGTGCCGTTCTGCGCCTGGCCCTGGCTGTCGAGGGCGCGGTATTTGAACAGGCTCATGCGCCCTCCCCCCGGGTGACGCGCAACACTTCTTCAAGTGACGTGACACCAGCCACGGCCTGGCGCAGGCCCTCTTCATGCAAGGTGCGCAGGCCGCCACGGCGGGCGGCCTGTTCGAGGGTGGCGGCGTCGGCCTGGCGCATCAACAGGCTGCGCAGTTCTTCGTTCATCACCAGCAGTTCGGTGATCGCACTGCGGCCGTGGTAACCACCGCCCGGCGCATCGGCGCGGGGGCGATAAAGCATGATCGGGCGCTGCTCGGTAAACCGGTCGAGGCCGTGTTCGGCGATCAATTCCGCCGGTGCTTCGAAGGCTTCGCGGGTGGCCGGGTCGAGGCGGCGCACCAGGCGCTGGGCGAGGATGCCGTTGACGGTCGAGGCAATCAGGTAGCTTTCGACGCCCATGTCCAGCAAGCGCGTGATACTCGCCGCCGCGCTGTTGGTGTGCAGGGTCGAGAGCACCAGGTGGCCGGTGAGGGACGACTGGATGGCGATGCGACAGGTTTCCAGGTCGCGGATTTCACCGATCATGATCACGTCAGGGTCCTGGCGCACGATGGAGCGCAGCGCGCCGGCGAAGTCCAGGCCGATGGCCGGCTTGACCTGGATCTGGTTGATGCCCTCAAGCTGGTATTCCACCGGGTCTTCGACGGTGATGATCTTGCGCTCGGCGGTATTGAGCCGCGACAGCGCGGTGTACAGCGTGGTGGTCTTGCCCGAGCCGGTGGGCCCGGTGACGAGCAGGATGCCGTGGGGCCGCTCGAGCACTTCGAGGAAGGTTTCCAGGCGCTGGCCATCGAAGCCCAGGCTCTGGAAATCGAACTGCACGGTCTGGCGGTCGAGCAAACGCATGACCACCGATTCGCCAAAACTGGTGGGCACCGTGGACACCCGCAAGTCCAGCTCCTTGCCCTGGATGCGCAGCATGATGCGCCCGTCCTGGGGCAGGCGCCGCTCGGCGATGTCCAGGCGCGCCATGATCTTCACCCGCGAAATCACCGCTGCCGAAGAGCTGGACGGCGGCGCCTCGGCGTCGTGCAGTACGCCGTCGATGCGGTAGCGCACCTTGAGCTGGTTTTCGAAGGGTTCGATATGAATGTCCGAGGCGCGGTGTTCTACCGCGCGCTGCAGGATCAGGTTGACCAGGCGAATCACCGGCGCTTCGGAGGCCATGTCCTTGAGGTGTTCGATGTCTTCCAGGGCGCCACCCTGCTCGTCGAGGTTTTCGATCAGCGTGCCCATCGCCGAACGGCCCTGGCCGTAGTAGCGCTCGATCAGGGTTTCGACTTCGTTGCGCGGGCCCACGGCCAGCCACACCGGCACACCGCAGGCATAGGCCATGGCCTGGAACGGGTAGACCAGCGACGGGTTGGCCGCCAGCACCCGCAGGCCGCCCTGGCTCCAGCCCACGGGCACCACCTGGTAGTGGCGCATGAAGCGTTCGGTCAATACCGGCAATGGGTCCAACAGCGGCGGCGCAGCATCGGCCAGCAGCAGCGGTGCGCCGAGCAGGTCAGCCCAGGCACGGGCCAGCTCCACTTCCGAGACCAGCCCCAAGCGCGTGAGCAGGCCGAGCAACTCGGTGTCGCCGCCCTCCTGGGACAGGCGGCGGGCGCGCTCCAGGTCAACGGTTTTCAACCCGGCGTGCTGCATCAGCCACGCGCAGACCTGTTCGGTGTGCGGGATGTGCAGTTGGCAGGCATCGATGGGCGTTGAGGGGCTGGGCATGGGTAAAAATCTGAGGGGCGATGTTCTAAAGGGCTATGGGAAACACTTGTGGGAGGGGGCTTGCTCCCGATAGCGGTGGACCAGCTGCCGCATGCGCCGGCTGATACACCGCTATCGGGGGCAAGCCCCCTCCCACAGGGGACCGCATTTCCCCGTTAGTTCGAGGTCTTCGGCGCGGCCTGGCTGCTGCTCAGCGGCCGCCCACCCTTGGTGGTTTGCGCCTTCTGCTTTTTAACCGCCTTGGCATCGTGGGCCTGGGTCAGCACCGTGGAATCGGCAGCCCCGGATTTCGCATCGGCGTCGGTGGACTCCGCCGCCATCGCCGCGCCACTTAGCGCAACGCCCAGGACAACACCGGCACCCAACAGGGAAATCTTCATCAACTTTCTCCAGATCAAAAACAGCAGATAGCCCAAGTGGCGCCTTGAACTCGATCAAGACCCTACACCAAAGCGTTGTGTATGACAGCTTGTGTAAACATGGCACTTTAGAACTACCGAGCAATGCCACTAGTTAGCCACGACTCGACAAATTTTCTTAAACCAATCGACTGGTAGGTTTAGCCTTAGTTCCTGAACGTAAGAAATTATTTCTTATTTCACGCAAAAATTAGCTTTTGTTTGACTTCCAAGCGCAAGAATTGCCTTAATTATGCGGTTTTTGCGGTTCAAAATGCCATCTCGTGATATCGCTTAGACACTATCCACAACAATAACTAATACAATTATTACACTAATAAAACTGCGAAATTCGCCAAATAGTTGCAATTAGCCATCGGTTAAAAATTGCGATCACGGGCAACTATTGCCCAGAAAAAAGTGACGAGGTGCAGTGCAACACGCACTTCTCGGCGCCCCATGTTTACTGAACTGTTGTCGGAGAGACCCATGAATAAACGCAAAATGATCGGTGCACAGTCGGCCTTCGCCCTGCTGGCACTGGCCGTGTCCCAGGTGCATGCGGCCACCAGCCCGGCCCTGGATGAAGGTCGGGTAAGCCGCGCGGAAAAAGCCGCGGACAAGACCCTGGCGAAGATGACCATGGAAGAAAAACTCGCCTACATCGGCGGCACCGGTGGTTGGGACGTCAAGCCACTGACCCAGTACGGCATCCCGCAGATTCACGGCGCTGATGGCGGCGTGGGCGTGCGCTACACCAGCGAAGGCAACGCGCAGGGCGTGGTCTACCCGTCGGGGCCGAACCTGGCCGCCAGCTGGAACCCGCGTCGCGCCATCGACCTGGGCCGTGCCCTGGGCTATGACACCGCCAGTGGCGGCTATCAGTTCGTCACCGGCCCTGGCGTGAACCTGTACCGCATGCCGTACAGCGGCCGGGCGTTCGAGTACTTGTCCGGTGAAGACCCGTTCCTCGGCGCCAGCCTGGCGCCGGCCGTGATCAACGGCATTCAGTCCCGTGGCGTGTGGGCCAACGCCAAGCATTTCGCCGCCAACGACCAGGAAAGCAACCGCTTCCACCTCAATGAAATCATCAGTGAGCGCGTGCTGCGCGAGATGACCCTGCCGCCGTTCGAGTCCGCCTCGAAGAACAGCAAAGTCGCGATGATGATGTGCGCCTTCCAGAAGGTGAACGGCGAGTTCGCGTGCCAGAACAAGCACCTGATGCGTGACATCCTCAAGACCGAATGGGGCTACCCGGGCTTCGTGCAGAGCGACTACAACGCGGTGGTCGACGGTTTGCCGGCGGCCCAGGCGGGTACCGACCTGGACATGATGGGCTACCAGATGAACAGCACCATCCTCAAGCCGTACCTGGACAGCGGCGAGCTGAGCAGCGCGACCATCGATGACAAGGTGCGCCGCATCCTCAAGCAGATCTACCTGTACAAGTTCGACAGCAAGGCGCCGCTGACCAGCCACAACATGAACAGCGCCACCAGCAACCGCGTGGCCCTGAACGCCGCCCGCGAAGGCATCGTGCTGCTGAAAAACCAGAACAGCCTGCTGCCGCTGGACGCCAAGAAGGTCAAGCGCATCGCCGTGGTCGGCACCCTGGCCAAGTACGCGCCGCCTACCGGTTTTGGCAGCGCCAACGTCATGGCCGCCAACTACATCAGTGAGCTGAGCGGCCTGCAGCAACTGGCGCCAGGCGCCAAGGTCGAGTTCATCGACGGGCTGTCCCTGGACCCGGCCACCTCGACCTGGACCCATGCCGACAGCAATGGCAACAGCGTCAAAGGCTTGAAGACCGAGTTCTTCAGCAACACCAACTGGTCCGGCGACCCGGCCGCCAGCCGCACCGACACCCATGTCGATCTGGACTGGTCCACCGACAGCCTGCCGGTGAACGGCGATACCGCCGCCACTTCGATCCGCTACAGCGGCCAGATCACCCCGACGGTCAGCGGCGAGCAGGTGTTCAAAGTGCGTGCCGACGGCGCCGTGCGCCTCTACGTCAACGGCAAGAAAGTCCTCGACAACGGCGACGGCAAACCGCTGCCGAACAACAGCATTCCGCCGACCATCCCGGTGTTTGCCAAGGTCAACCTGGAAGCCGGTAAACCGGTCGACATCAAGCTGGAATACTCGCGCCGCAACGGCTACCTCTCGACCATGGGCGGCCTGGTCGGCGTGCAGATGAGCTGGGCCTCGCTGGTAGCGCCGCAGGACCTGGCCCAGTACGACGCGGTATTGGTCGCGGCCGGTAACAGCAATGAATACGAAGGTGAAGGCTTCGACCACAGCTTCGACCTGCCCGAGTACCAGAACCTGCTGATCCAGAGCATCGCCAAGGTCAACCCGAATACCGTGGTCACCCTGCACGGCGGCACCGGCCTGAAGATGAGCGACTGGATCGACCAGGTACCGGCTGCGCTGCATGCGTTCTACCCTGGACAGAACGGCGGCCAGGCCTTGGCGGAGATCCTGCTGGGCAAGGTCAACCCGTCGGCCAAGCTGCCGATCAGCATCGAGCGCAACATCGAAGACAACCCGATCTACGCGACCTTCCCCAAGTTCGACAACCAGGAAACCCTGGCCGAGATGAGCTACAAGGACGACCTGTTCCTGGGCTATCGCGGCTACGAGAAAAAGGGCATCAAGCCGCTCTACCCGTTCGGCTATGGCTTGTCGTACACCACCTTCGGCTACAGCAACATCAGCGTGACCCCTGGGGTGGCGGTGGCCGGTGCGCCGATCAAGGTGTCGTTCGACCTGGCCAACACCGGCAAGGTCGCGGGTGCCGAAGTGGCCGAGTTGTACGTGGGCCAGAACAACCCGAAAGTCGAACGCGCGATCAAGGAACTCAAGGGCTACAAGAAGGTGTTCCTCAAGCCGGGCGAGAGCAAGCGCGTGACCATCGAGCTCAACGATCGCTCGCTGGCCTACTACGACGTAGCGAGCAAGCAATGGGTGGTGGATGCCGACAGCTTCAACCTGTCGGTGGGCGCGTCGTCCCAGGATATTCGCCTGAACGCCAAGCTGGTCAACCCGTTCCGCCAGGAACTGTCGACCACCACCAGCAACCCGCTGCCGCGCTCGGCGCTCAACTCGACGCTGCGTGAATCGACGGTGAAGACCGGCGGTGTGCTGCATCAAAATGAAGGCGACAGCGGCACCAGCGACGGTGATGGCTATGACATGAGCGATGACACCGTTCAAGGCAGTGCTAGCGGGAATTGATCCCTGTGGGAGGGGGACTGATCTGGTCAAGTAATCTTGGACACCGATTAAGGTTCACGCCGCCAACCTTTCCTCCGCAATTGGCGACCGATAGTCGTTGTAGCTG
>NZ_JAFLXD010000077.1:0-14498 GCF_019891415.1 Pseudomonas sp. SH10-3B
CGTGGGTAACCCGGCAGGACGCCGGGTTAGCCGCGCTGGGCCAAGGATGGCCCATCGCGGCGGCCCACGCTCCAAAGCCTTCGTTCGGGCACACCGAGCCTAGGCGAGGTGCCGAGTGTTGGGGCGAGGACCTTTTGGTTACTTTTGGGTCCCTCCAAAAGTGACCCGCTGTAAGAGCGGAACCCTAAGTAGCCGTTACCGAAGAAACGGATATGTACTCAGTACCACCCCACACCTCCCCTCACCCCCCACTCATATTCATAAACCGCACCACCTGCACCTCCCCCTCCCCACTGAAATCATGCCGCAACGGCTTGTCCTTCAACCCCCTGTGCAACGCCTCGACCAACGGCCCATCCTCCAACGGATAGCGCCGTAACAAAGCGCGAAAATCCAGCGCCTCCTCCTGCCCCAGGCACAACAGCAACTGCCCTTCCACCGTCATCCGTACCCGATTACAACTGCCACAAAAATTATGCGAATTAGGCGAAATAAACCCCACCCGCGTCCCAGGATGCGCCGCCAACCGCACATACCGCGCTGGCCCTCCGCTGTTCTCGGTGCTGTCGATCAACCCATGCTCACGGGCAATCACCGCCCGTACTTCATCGCTGGCGCAGAAGGTCTCCCCCCGCGACCGCCCCACGTCGCCCAGGGGCATTTCCTCGATAAAACTGATGTCGACACCCTGGTCAATGGCATACCGCACCAACGCCGGGACCTCGTCAAAATTGCGCCCCTTCATCACCACGCAGTTGAGCTTGACCCGCTCGAACCCCGCCTCCCGCGCGGCCTCGATACCGTCCAGCACCTGGCGCAGATCACCGTTGCGGGTAATCCCACGAAAGCGCGACGCATCCAGGCTATCGAGGCTGATGTTCATGCGCTTGACCCCCGCCTCCACCAACGGCCGCGCCAGTCGCGCCAACTGCGAGCCATTGCTGGTCATCACCAGTTCACGCAAGCCCGGCAGCGCCGCGATGTTGCGGCACAGCCCGACAATGCCCGGGCGAATCAGCGGCTCGCCGCCAGTCAGGCGGATCTTGCGCACGCCCTGCCCCACAAACAGCGCGGCCAGGCGTTGCAGTTCTTCCAGGGTCAACACCTGCTGGCGCGGCAGGAATGTCATGTTTTTCGCCATGCAGTACACACAGCGAAAATCGCAACGGTCGGTCACCGACAAGCGCAGGTAATCGATCGAACGGCCCACCCCATCCACCAGGCTCATGTCACTGCACCAACGGTGAGTCGGCGCCCTGCAGCGCGATGCCGCGGATGTCCGCTGCGCCGATCAGGGTTTGCAGGTACTGCACCAATGCCTTCTGCCACACCCCTTGCTGCAACTGGGTGCGAATCGCCACGGCCACCGCTTCATACGGCAACGGCTGGCCTTCGATACGCTGGTCGACGCTGATCACGTGCCAGCCGTAACGGCTCTCCAGCGGCTTGGCGGCCAGGCCCGGGGCCAGGGTGAACAACTGGCGCTCCAGCTCGGGCACGGTCTGGCCTTTGCTCACCTGGCCCAGCGAACCGCCCTGGGCCTTGGACGGGCAGGCCGAGTACTTGAGCGCCAGTTCGGCAAATTGGCCCGGTTGGTCTTCCAGGCTCAGCAGCAGGACTTCGGCCTGGGTGCGCGCCAGGTGGCGCGCCTCGGCGTCGTCCGGCGCGCATTCAAGCAGAATGTGCCGCGCCGCCAGCAACGGCGCGCTGTGAAAGCGCCCACGGTTGTTCTCGAAGTAGCGCACGCAAGTAGCCTCGTCACAGTCGGGCACTGTGACCTCGCGCTCCAGCAACAAGCGCGTAGCGGCTTCCTCTTCGTTCTCTCCAGCGGCGATCTCCACCGCCAGGCCCAGCTCGGCGATCCGTTGTTGCAACAGCTCGCGGATCACCAGCGCGCGGGCGGCCAGGTACACCGCTTCCTCACGGCTGTCGGCCGGGTGGTATTGCAACTCCAGGGCCATGGCCTCGGGGGTGACCGCCACGCCGTTGACGCTGATGATCGGCCATTCCTGTTCACTGCTGGCGATCAACTCCGGCGCCTTGATCTCCTCGAAAGAAGCCTGGGCCACCACCGGTTCTTTGGCCGACGAGCCGCAACCACCGCTGCCGCCGTTACCGCCACCACATCCGCATCCTGTAGTCATGACGTTCTCCTCAGTACTTCTGCCGCACGATTTGATAACGACGCCCCAGGTACCAGATCGGCGCGCTGACCATGTGCACCAAGCGGGTAAACGGGAACAGCACGAACAGGGTCAAGCCCAGCGCCACGTGGGCCTTGTAGATCAGCGACACCGGCGCAATCGACTCGGCCGCTTCCACCGGCCGCAACAGCACCACGTTCTGCGCCCAGTCGGCGAGCATCACCATCACCGAGCCGTCCATATGCCCGGTGGAGGCGACGATGGTCAGCAAGCCCAGCAGCAACTGCGCGAGCAGCACCAACAGGATCAGGATGTCCGACGGACTCGACGTAGCTCGCACACGCGGATCGCCCAGGCGACGCTTGACCAGCATCAGCAGGCCCACCAGGCACAGCAGGCCGAAGAAGCCGCCCGAGACCATCGCCAGCAACTGCTTGTTCTCAGTGCTGATCACATGGTGGTAAACCGACGCCGGGGTCAGCAGGCCGACAAAATGCCCGGCCAGCACGAACAGCACGCCGATATGGAAGAAGTTGCTCGCCACGCGCATGCCCCGGTTGTTGAGCATCTGGCTGGAACCGGCCTTCCAGGTGTACTGCGACAGGTCGAACCGCGCCCAACTGCCCAACAGGCAGATCGCCAGGGCCACATAGGGGTACACCCCGAATACCAGCAAATTCCACTTAGACATTACCCACCTCCCCGGCGGGCGCTGTGGCCCGGCCTTCTTGCTGAAAATCCACCCAATGCAACGGCACCGCGCTTTCTTCGCGGGCCTTGCCGGGGGCGCTTGGCATCGAGCTGCAGCGGTCCTGCTGCTCAGCCTGCATAAAGTCCACCGCTTCCTCTTCCCAGATTTTGTCCAGGGCTTCGAGGGAGTCGTCGCGCGGTTCGGCGGCGACCTGGGCACGCAGTTCGGCCACGGCCTGGTGCGGCTCGGCGCCGGCAATCTGCAACAGCGCACGGAAGCAACTCGCATAGCCGCTCTCACGCTCGTCCAGACGCGCAGCGAGCAAGGCCAACAGGTGCGCCACATCCGCCAGGCCCTCGCGGGCCTCGAGGTCTTCGCGGGTGGACAGGAACTCCAGGTACAGCGGGATATAGTCCGGCAGCTCCTTGACGCCGATGGCAAACCCGGCTTCTTCGTACTGGGCCATCATGTCGACCATGGCCTGGCCGCGGTCGCGGGACTCGCCGTGCACGTGTTCGAACAACAACAGCGACAGCGAACGCCCCCGGCCAAACAACGCGCCGTAGTGTTCCTGGCCGTCCATCAGGTCATTGGCGCAGATCAGTTCCAGCAGCTCAAACAACGCACCGCGCTGCTTGGGGCTGATTTCCCGTGCTTCAAGAATCGCCTGCTCCAGTTCATCGCGACCGTTCACCAGGGTTTCAGTGGGGTAGTCGAGCAGCAACGAAATCACTTTAAGAATGCGCATGGCTCAGTCCTCCCAGATCTGAACGGTTTTCAGCACGTCACGGCGGTTGGCCTTCTTGGCGCCGAACATGTTGGTGTCGGAGCTGCCGCTGCAACCGCTGCCGAAGCTGAAACCACAGCCGGAGCGTTCGGCGAACGCGTCGCTCATGGCGTCTTCACGGTGGGCGCTCGGTACCACGAAGCGGTCTTCGTAGTTGGCAATGGCCAGGTAGCGGTACATCTCTTCCACCTGTTCAACGCTCAGGCCGACGTCTTCGAGCACTTGCAGGTCCTGTACGCCATCGACTTGCTGGGAGCGTTTGTAGGCGCGCATCGCCAACAGGCGCTTGAGTGCACGCTTGACCGGTTTTTCATCGCCGGCGGTGAGCATATTCGCCAGGTAGCGCAGCGGAATACGCAGGCTGTCCACATCCGGGATCACCCCGTTCATGCCCACGGTGCCGGCCGCGGCGGCGTTCTGGATCGGTGACAGCGGCGGCACGTACCAGACCATCGGCAAGGTGCGGTATTCCGGGTGCAGCGGCAGTGCCAACTTCCAGTCGACGGCCATTTTGTACACCGGCGAACGCTGGGCCGAGTCGATCACCGACTGCGGCACGCCATCGGCCAGGGCCTGGCGAATCACCGCCGGGTCATTCGGGTCGAGGAAGATCTCCAGTTGCTTCTCGTACAGGTCCTGCTCGTTGGCGGTGCTGGCCACTTCGCTGATGCGGTCGGCGTCATACAGCAGCACACCGAGGTAGCGAATCCGCCCCACGCAGGTTTCGGCGCACACGGTCGGCATACCGGCTTCGATACGCGGGTAGCAGAAGATGCACTTCTCGGATTTGCCGCTCTTCCAGTTGAAGTAGATCTTCTTGTACGGGCAGCCGCTGATGCACATGCGCCAGCCCCGGCATTTCTCCTGGTCGATCAGCACGATGCCGTCTTCTTCACGCTTGTAGATCGCACCGCTCGGGCACGATGCCGCACACGCCGGGTTGAGGCAGTGCTCGCACAAGCGCGGCAGGTACATCATGAAGGTGTTTTCGTACTCGCCATAAATGTCGGCCTGGATCTGGTCGAAGTTCTTGTCCTTGCGGCGCTTGGCGAATTCGGTGCCGAGGATTTCCTCCCAGTTCGGGCCCCACTCGATCTTTTCCATGCGCTTGCCGGACACCAGCGAACGCGGGCGTGCGGTCGGCTGGTGCTCGCCCAATGGCGCGGTGTGCAAGTGCTGATAGTCGAAGTCGAACGGCTCGTAGTAGTCGTCCAGGCTTGGCAGGTCGGGGTTGGCGAAGATGTTCGCCAACACGCGGAACTTGCCGCCGATGCGTGGGTTGATCGAGCCGTTGGCGTTGCGCACCCAGCCGCCCTTCCACTTGTCCTGGTTCTCCCACTCCTTGGGGTAGCCGATGCCGGGCTTGGACTCGACGTTGTTGAACCAGGCGTATTCCATGCCTTCACGGCTGGTCCACACGTTTTTGCAGGTGATGGAACAGGTGTGGCAGCCGATGCATTTGTCCAGGTTGAGGACCATGCCGATCTGTGAGCGAATTTTCATCTCAGTTCTCCTCGATGTCAGTCGGCAATGGGCGCGGCAAATCATCACCGCTGGAGCCATCGAGCCAGTCGACCTTGGCCATCTTGCGCACCACGACAAACTCATCGCGGTTGCAACCGACCGTGCCGTAGTAGTTGAAACCGTAGGCCTGCTGGGCATAGCCGCCGATCATGTGGGTCGGCTTGAGCACCACGCGGGTCACCGAGTTGTGGTGGCCGCCACGGGTCTTGGTGGTTTCCGAACCCGGCACGTTCACGATGCGTTCCTGGGCGTGGTACATCATCACCATGCCTTCCTTGACGCGCTGGCTGACCACCGCACGGGCGGTCAATGCGCCATTGACGTTGAAGCATTCGATCCAGTCGTTGTCTTCGATGCCGGCGCGCTTGGCGTCGATCTCCGAGAGCCACACGATCGGTCCGCCACGGCTCAGGGTGAGCATCAGCAGGTTGTCGCTGTAGGTGCTGTGGATGCCCCACTTCTGGTGCGGGGTGATCCAGTTCAGCACGATCTCGGTCTCGCCATTGCTGCGCTTGCCCTTCACGCCTTCGATGGTGCGGGTGTTGACCGGTGGCCGGTAGCTCATCAGCTGCTCGCCGAACGCCTGCATCCACGGGTGATCCTGGTAGAACTGCTGGCGGCCGGTGATGGTGCGCCATGGGATGTTTTCATGGACATTGGTGTAGCCGGCGTTGTAGCTCACATGCTCGTCTTCCAGGCCTGACCAGGTCGGGCTGGAGATGATCTTGCGCGGCTGCGCCTGGATGTCGCGGAAGCGAATCGCTTCGTGGGCCTTGGAGATCGCCAGGTGGCTGTGGTCGATGCCAGTGAATTCCGACAGCGCGGCCCAGGCTTTCAAGGCGACCTTGCCGTTGGTTTCCGGGGCCAGGGACAGGATCACTTCGGCGGCGTCGATGGCCGTGTCGATTTTCGGCCGGCCGTGGCTGATGCCCGCAGCGCTTTCGTGATGGTTCAGCTCGCCGAGGAACTCGACTTCTTCATCGGTGTTCCAGTTGATGCCCTTGCCGCCGTTGCCGAGTTTTTCCAGCATCGGGCCCAGCGACGAGAACTGCTTGTAGATGTTCGGGTAGTCGCGTTCCACCACTGCCATGTTCGGCGCGTTCTTGCCTGGAACCGGCGCCACACCGGCGCTTTTCCAGTCGGTGCCGCCAAACGGCTGGGCCAGTTCGCCGACGCTGTCGTGCATCAACGGTACGGTGACCAGGTCTTGCTCCACGCCCAGGTGGCCGACCGACATGGCCGAGAACGCCTTGGCGATGCCCTTGTAGATTTCCCAGTCGGAACGCGACTCCCACGCCGGGTCGATGGCCGCCGACAACGGGTGAATGAACGGGTGCATGTCCGAGGTGTTCATGTCGTCTTTTTCGTACCAGGTGGCAGTCGGCAAGACGATGTCGGAATACACGCAAGTGGAGGACATGCGAAAGTCCAGGGTGGTCACCAGGTCAAGCTTGCCGATGGCGCCGTCTTCGACCCATTCGGCCTCAGTGGGCTTGCATTCGGTGCTGTGGCCGATGTCTTCGTTCATCACGCCGTTCTTGGTGCCCAACAGGTACTTGAGCATGTACTCATGGCCCTTGCCCGAGGAACCGAGCAGGTTGGAGCGCCAGATAAACATGTTGCGCGGAAAGTTCACCGGGCTGTCCGGCTGTTCGCAGGCGAAGCGCAGGCTGCCGTCCTGCCAGGATTTGACCACGTAGTCTTTCGGCGTCATGCCGGCGGCAGCCGCATCACGGCAAATGTGCAGCGGGTTGGTGTTGAGCTGTGGCGCACTCGGCAACCAGCCGGCGCGTTCGGCGCGGATGTTGTAGTCCAGGGCGTGTTCCGGGAATTGCGACTTGTCGGCCAGCGGCGAGAGCACGTCGTGCATGCTCATCTTCTCGTGGCGCCATTGCGAGCTGTGGCCGTAGAAGAAGCTGGTGCCGTTCATCTGGCGTGGCGGGCGGTTCCAGTCGAGGCCGAAGGCCAGGGGCAGCCAGCCGCATTGCGGGCGCAGCTTTTCCTGGCCGACGTAGTGGGCCCAGCCGCCGCCGGTCTGGCCGACGCAACCGCAGAGCATGAGCATATTGATCAGCCCGCGGTAGTTCATGTCCATGTGGTACCAGTGGTTCATCGCCGCGCCGACGATGATCATCGAACGGCCCTTGGTCTTGTCGGCGTTGTCGGCGAACTCACGGGCGATCTGGATGGCTTTCTCGCGGCTGACGCCGGTGATCGCTTCCTGCCACGCCGGGGTGCCCGGCACGCTGGCGTCGTCGTAATCCTTGGCCACGTTGTGGCCGCCCAGGCCACGGTCGATGGCCAGGTTGGCGGCGGACAAGTCGAACACCGTCGCCACTTTGGCCACGCTGCCGTCGGCCAGGGTCACGCTGTGCACCGGCACGCGGCGGAACTGCACGGCATCGCCAGCCACGTGCTGGAAGTGCTCGTGGGCTTCGCCGGCAAAATACGGGAAGGCCACTTCGGCGACGTCGTCACCGATCAGGCTGAGCTTGAGGTCGATGGCACGGCCTTCACCGCCCTCCTTCGCGAGGATGTTCCACTTGCCCTTCTCGCCCCAGCGGTAGCCGATGGACCCTTGTGGCGAGACCAACTCGCCGCTTTCGTCGAGGGCGATGGTTTTCCATTCCGGGTTGTTGTCCTGACCAAGGTTGCCGGTGAGGTCCGAGGCGCGCAGGAAGCGGTCGGGCTGGAAGCCGGCGCCAGGGGCGAACCCGGTCATCGGCTTGAGCATCACCAGCACCGGCAAGTCGGTAAAGCGTTTGGCGTAGTCGGTGAAGTAGGCGCTTGGTTTATCCAGGTGAAATTCCTTGAAGATCACATGGTTGAAGGCCTGGGCCAACGCGGCGTCGGTGCCCTGCTTGGGGTTGAGCCACAGGTCGGTAAGCTTGGCTACTTCCGAATAGTCCGGGGTGATAGCCACGGTCTTGGTGCCCTTGTAGCGCACCTCGGTGAAGAAGTGCGCGTCCGGGGTGCGGGTCTGCGGAACGTTGGAACCCCAGGCGATGATGTAGTTGGAGTTGTACCAGTCGGCCGATTCCGGCACGTCGGTCTGCTCGCCCCACACCATCGGCGAGGCCGGTGGCAGGTCGCAGTACCAATCGTAGAAGCTCAGGCACACGCCGCCGATCAGCGACAGGTAACGCGAACCCGCCGCGTAGCTGACCATCGACATGGCCGGGATCGGCGAGAAGCCGACGATGCGGTCAGGGCCGTATTGCTTGATGGTGTAGACGTTGGAGGCGGCGATGATCTCGTTGACCTCCTCCCAGTTCGAGCGAATGAAACCGCCCATGCCGCGTTTGCTCTTGTAGGAGTCGGCCTTGACCTTGTCCTCGACGATGCTCGCCCACGCCTCGACCGGCGACAGGGTCTGGCGCGCGTCACGCCACAGCTTGAGCAGCGGCTTGCGGATCTTCGGGTACTTGAGGCGGTTGGCGCTGTAGATGTACCAGCTGTAGCTGGCACCCCGTGGGCAGCCGCGCGGCTCATGGTTGGGCAGGTCGTTGCGGGTGCGCGGGTAGTCGGTCTGCTGGGTTTCCCAGGTGATCAGGCCGTTCTTCACGTAGATCTTCCACGAGCACGAGCCGGTGCAGTTCACGCCGTGGGTAGAGCGCACGATCTTGTCGTACTGCCAGCGCGAACGGTAGACGTTTTCCCAGTCGCGGGACTCCTTGCGGGTCTCGCCGTGACCGTCGGAGAATTCGTTTTGCTTACGGTTGAAGAACCGCAGTTGATCCAATAAGTGACTCATGATGCTTTCCTCATCAGGCGTGCCGTGGGGTGCGTTGCCCCGGCGAATTCGGGTCGATCAGCAGGGTGTGGCGCAGCCTTTGCGGGCGTACCACCACCAGGTCACGACGATGCAGCTCAGGTAAAAACCGACAAACATGTAGAAGGCCATCGCCGGGCTGCCGGTGGCGGCCATGGACGTGCCGAAGGACTTGGGAATGAAGAACGCACCGAAGGCGCCCATGGCCGAACTGAAGCCCAGCACGGCGGCGGATTCCTTGCCGGCATCCTTGATCGCCTGCTCGCGCTCGGCGGCGGATTTACCGGCACTGGCTTTCTCATGCTGGGTGCGGAAGATCACCGGGATCATGCGGAAGGTGGAGCCATTGCCGACGCCGGTGGTGATGAACAGCAGCATGAACATGCCGAGGAAACCGTAGAAGCTGCCGCCCTGCCCGTTCACCGGCAAAAAGTGCAGCACGCCGAACACCATCACGATCATCAGCACGAAGTTCCACAAGGTCACCCGTGCGCCGCCCATTTTGTCCGCCAGCCAGCCGCCGAGTGGGCGCACCAGGGCACCGACCAGTGGGCCGAGGAAGGCGAATTTCAGCGCCACCACGTCGGGGAACGAGGTCTTGATCAGCAGCGGGAACGCCGCCGAAAAGCCGATGAATGAGCCGAAGGTCGCCAGGTACAACCAGCACATCAGCCAGTTGTGCTTGCGCTTGAAGATCACCGCCTGCTCGCTGAACGAAGCACGGGCGCTGGACAGGTCATTCATGCCGAACCAGGCCGCCACGGTGACGGTGAGGATAAACGGCACCCAGATAAATCCGGCGTTCTGCAGCCAGAGTTGACTGCCATCCGGCAAGGTTTGCGGTTGACCGCCCACCAGGCCGAACACGCCGAACGTGATCACCAGCGGGACGCAGAACTGCATCACCGACACCCCCAGGTTGCCGAGGCCTGCGTTCAGACCCAGGGCCGTGCCTTGCTGCGACTTGGGGTAGAAGAAGCTGATGTTGGACATGCTCGAGGCGAAGTTGCCGCCGCCGAAACCGCACAGCAGCGCGATCAGTACAAACACGCTGTAGGGGGTGTTGGGGTCTTGCACCGCAAAGCCCATCCACAGCGACGGCAGCAGCAGCGACGCGGTGCTCAGGGCAGTCCAGCGGCGGCCGCCGAAGATCGGCACCATGAATGAGTAGAACACCCGCAAGGTGGCACCGGACAAGCCCGGCAACGCCGCCAGCCAGAACAGCTGGTCGGTGGTGAACATAAAGCCGATGGCGTTCAGGCGCACGATCACCGTGCTCCACACCATCCACACGGCGAAGGCCAGCAACAGCGCAGGGATCGAGATCCACAGGTTGCGGGTCGCGGTCTTCTTGCCGCTGGCGCCCCAGAACGCAGGGTCTTCAGGGCGCCAGTCGTGGATCACCGGCCCCGAGCCGGGCTTTTGCGCGATGGACATGTTCATTCTCCTTGGAGAGGTTGGGCGGTTTTGCCCAACAGCGGTTGCTTGCGTATTTCGCTGAAGTACATCCAGGTCAGGGACACCCAGACCACGCCGTACATCAACATGAAGCAGGACGAGCGCACGCCGGTGAGGTCCACCAGGGCGCCAAACAGGATCGGCAGCACAAAGCCGCCCAGGCCACCGGCCAGGCCGACGATGCCGGACACCGCGCCCATGTTCTGTGGGTAGTCATTGGCGATGTACTTGAACACCGAGGCCTTGCCGAACGCGAAGGCGATGCCCATCACAAACAACAGCACGGTGAACAGGGTGGCGTTGAGGCCGATGTGGAAATCCAGGGGACCGTTGACGGTCTGCACCTGCAATTGGGTCTGCGGGTAGCTGAGCAGGAACAGGCAGATCCAGCTCACCCACAGCACCCACCAGGTCACGCTCTGGGCGCCCCAGCGGTCGGACATCCAGCCGCCCACCGCACGCAGCACGCCGCCCGGCAGGGAGAAACACGCGGCCAGCAACGCGGCGCTTTGCAGGCTGAAGCCGTATTCCTGCACGTAGTACTTGGTCATCCACAGCGCCAGGGCCACATAGCCGCCGAACACAATCGAGTAGTACTGGCAGTAGCGCCACACGGCCGGGTCCTTCAGGCACAGCAACTGCTCGCGCAAAGTGGCGCCGTCGGCATTGCGGTGGGCCTTGTTCTCGCTGGTGAGAAACCAGAACAGCAGCGCAGTGATAAACAGGATCGCGCCGAACACCTTGGGCACCAGGTGCCAGGTGCCGAGGGCGATCAGCGCCGGGGCCAGAAACTTGGTGACGGCGGCGCCCGCGTTGCCGGCGCCGAACACGCCCATGGCAAAGCCCTGGTTTTCTTTGTCGAACCACTTGGCGACGTAGGCGATGCCCACCGAAAACGAACCGCCGGCCAGGCCGACGAACAGGCCCAGCACCAGGAACTGCCAATAGGCGGTGGCGTAGGTGATCAGGTACAGCGGCAGCACACAGGCGAGCATCAACAGGAAGAACACGATGCGCCCGCCGAAGCGGTCAGTCAGCAGGCCCAGGGGCAAGCGCACCAGGGAACCGGTCAACACCGGCGTGGCGGCCAGCAGGCCGAACTGGGTTTCGTTGAGTTGCAACAGCTCTTTGATGGGTACGCCCAACACGGCGAACATCATCCACACCATAAAGCAGACGGTGAAAGCCAGGGTGCTCATGCCCAGCACCAGGCCCTGTCTCATACGGGGTTGAGTCACGGTATGCGCTCCAGAAAGTGATTCCATGAGCGCAGGTTAGGGGCGACACCCCCGTGGAACTTGACCCAGATCAACGTCCGCCTGGGGGGTATGGAGCTATGCTGGCCCCGCATACCTCTAAGGAGGTAGTCCTAATAACAAGAGAAAGTCTTTATTTATCAATGGATTGGTCTCTTGTGCCGGTATTTTCCCGTGGGAGGGTTGGCCGGCAATTCTTTAGAGGTAGTGCGCCAGGGATTGCGGTTTTCAGCCCTTTTCCCTTTGCAGGTGCCGCCATGCAGGCTTCCATCCCCCTTCGTTTAAGCCGCCATGTTTAACTGGCTGCGCAGCTCCCTGCCCGCTCGCGCCGGTCTGGCGGTGATCCTGATCGCCATCCTCGCCCTCGCCAGTTCGCTGAGCGCCGGCTTGATCGCCTGGTTCAGCCAGGGCGACGCGGCCGCCATCAACACCGCCGGCTCGGTGCGCATGGAGACCTACCACCTCAGCTGGAAACTCGCCGCCGGTGCCCCTGCCGCCGAGATCGACGCCATCATCCACAGCCTGCAAGGACGCCTCGACAGCCAATCGCTCAAGGCGGTGCTCGAAGACGGTCCGCGCAGCGCCCTGCTCCAGAGCTACCAACAGATCCAGCAGCGCTGGAACGATGACCTGCACCCGGCCCTGGCTCGCGGCGACGCAGGGCTGTTCCAGGCCAGCGCGCCGGGTTTTGTCGATCAACTCAACCAGTTCGTCAGCCTGTTGCAGCAACAGAGCGAACAGAAACAAGGCTGGCAGCAGGGTATCCAGGGGCTGGCACTGTTCAGCACGCTGATCATCCTGCTGATCGGCCTGTATGAATTGCAGTACGGTGTGGTCAACCCCCTGGAAGAACTGGTGCACGCGACCCGACGCTTTCGTGACGGCGACTTCAAGACTCGGGTCAACCACCGCTCCGAAGACGAGCTGGGGCAACTGGCCCTGAGCTTCAACGCCATGGCCGAGACCATTGAAGAATCCCACCGCACCCTGGAGAGCCAGGTGCGGCAGAAAACCCTCAACCTGCAACAAGCCAACGCCGCCCTCGAACTGCTCTACCAGAGCAGCCGCAGCCTGGCCACGCGCCTGGCGAATGCCGAGGGCCTGGATGAACTGATCCGGCGCTTCCAGAAACGTCTGCCAGGGCTGCGCCTGTCGCTGTGCCTGCAAGGGCACTTCCTCGCACCGGCCCAGCAGATGCTGTCGCTGCACGAGAACGGCCGTAACGTCTGCGCCATCGGCGACTGCGCCTCCTGCCAGAAGATCCACGTCGCACTGCCCCAGGTGTTCAGCATCAGCAACCAGGGCGCGGAACTGGGTGAACTCAAGGCGCACTTCCTCGACGGCCATGCGCCCCAGGACTGGGAGAAACAGTTGATCCAGGCCCTGGCCAACCTGATCGGCACCTCGCTGTCGCTCAAGCGCCAGCGGGAGCAGGACCACCGCCTGCTGCTGCTCGACGAACGCACCATCATCGCCCGCGAACTGCACGACTCCCTGGCCCAGGCGCTGTCTTACATGAAGCTGCAAGTCAGCCGCATGCAAACCCTGATCCGCCGTGGCGAACCGGTGGAGACCCTGGCCACCGTCACCGCCGAACTGCGCGACGGCCTGAACAACGCCTACCGTCAACTGCGCGAATTACTCACGACCTTCCGCCTGCAAATCCACGATGCCGGGCTGGTGCAGGAGCTACAGGACACCGCCGAAGAGTTCTCCCAGCGCGGCGAATTCCAGGTGCACCTGCACGTGGACGCCCTGGCCTTCCAACTGTCGGCCAGCGAACAGATCCACTTGCTGCAGATCACCCGCGAAGCCCTCTCCAACTGCCTGCGCCATGCCCATGCGCAAAACGCCTGGCTGCAACTGCGCCAAGAGGGCGAGACCGTGAGCCTGAGCATCGAAGACGATGGCCGTGGTTTTTGCGAAGAGGTCGACAGACGTGAACACCACGGCCTGACCATCATGGACGAGCGCGCCCGCAGCCTGCACGGCCACCTCGACATCAGCCCCCGCGAGCCCCAGGGCACGCGGGTGCAACTGCGCTTTCACCCGGAGTTTCTCGGGCAACCCCTACAAGGCACCCACCCATGAACACAGCCAATCGCCACCGTATCCTGCTGGTCGACGACCACCCGATGATGCGCCACGGCATGCGCCAGATGCTTGAACTGGAAGACGACCTGCAAGTGGTCGGCGAAGCCGGCAACGGCCAGGAAGCCCTGGACCAGATCGACGCGCTGCAACCCGACCTGGTGCTGCTGGACAACAACATGCCGCACATGAACGGCCTCGAAACCCTGCGCCGCCTGCGCGCCATGAACTATGGCGGCAAGGTGTTGCTGTTTACCGTGTCCGACGCTGAAGACGATATTCGTGATGCGTTGCGGCTGGATGCCAATGGCTATCTGCTCAAGGACATGGAGCCGGAGTTGTTGATCCAGTACATCCGTGATGCGTTGCATGGCGCGTTGGTGATCAGCCCCGGCCTGACCCGCGTCCTGGCCCAGGCCCTGCGCTCGCCGCAACCGCATGCGGCGGTGGAGTTGACCGAGCGGGAACGGCAGGTGCTGAGGACGATTGCCAGTGGGCACAGTAATAAGGTGATCGGGCATAAGTTGGGGATTACCGAGGGGACGGTGAAGGTGCATGTGAAGAATTTGCTGCATAAGTTGGGGTTACGGTCGCGGGTGGAGGCGGCGGTTTGGGCGATGGAGCATTTGCGGCAGGCGGGGTGAGTTTGTTTGTGTACATATCCGTTGCTGCGGTAACGGCTGATATTGGTTCCGCCCTTACGGCGGGTCACTTTGGAAAAGCCCCAAAGTAACCAAAAGGCTCTTGCCCCACCACTCGGTACCTCGCCTAGGCT
>NZ_JAFLXD010000078.1:0-13935 GCF_019891415.1 Pseudomonas sp. SH10-3B
ATCGGGGGCAAGCCCCCTCCCACATTGATTACCTAAAGGCTTGAAAACCGCTTACTTGGCAGTGAACGCCGAGTAGCTGTTCATCAGGTTGCGGTAGTTGGGGATGCGCGGCGACAGCAGGTTGGCCAGGCCTTCCATGTCGTTGCGCCAGTCCACTTGCAGCTCACAGGCCACGGCGAACCAGTTCACCAGTTGCGCACCGGCGGCGGTCATACGGGCCCAGGCGGCTTGTTGCACGGTTTCGTTGAAGGTGCCGGAGGCGTCGGTGACCACGAACACCTCGAAGCCTTCGTCGAGGGCGCAGAGGGTCGGGAACGCTACGCACACGTCCGTCACCACGCCGGCAATGATGATCTGCTTACGACCGGTAGCCTTGACCGCCTTGACGAAATCTTCGTTGTCCCAGGCGTTGATCTGGCCAGGGCGGGCGATGTACGGCGCGTCCGGGAACAGTGCCTTGAGCTCTGGCACCAGTGGGCCGTTAGGACCGCCTTCAAAACTGGTGGTCAGGATGGTCGGCAGGTTGAAGAACTTCGCCACATCGGCCAGGGCCAGCACGTTGTTCTTGAATTCGTTGGGGGAGAAATCCTGCACCAGGGAGATCAGGCCGGTCTGGTGATCCACCAACAGCACCACCGCGTCATCTTTGTTCAAGCGCTTGTAAGTCATGGGATAACTCCTTTGTGGGTTTAGGTATCAGAACGCAAAGCACGAGCAGCCAAACGCTCCCCAGAAGCCCTGGAAGTCGCTGACCGGCACTTTGGAAAGGCGCGCCTTTTCGTGGCTGTGGGAATGCACGCCGCACGGGCCGCTGCATTGGTGTACTTGAGCTTGCAACGGCGAACCGGGGCGCCAGTGCCCCGGCACCTTGACCACCGGCGACCAGTCCGGCAGCACCGGCACGCGAGGCGGTGCGTAGTCTTCAAAGTCGCCGGCGCCGTAGACCACCTTGCCGCCCACGACAGTGAGCACCGATTCGATCCACTTGATGGCTTCTTCATCGACGCTGAAAAAGTCCGCCGACAGCGCCGCCACGTCTGCCAATTGGCCGACCTTGATCTGGCCTTTCTTGCCCTGCTCGGACGAGAACCAGGCGCTGCCATGGGTGAACAGTTCCAGCGCGGTCAGGCGCGGCAGGCCTTCGGCGTGCAGCTCCAGGCCACCGACGGTGCGGCCGCTGACCATCCAGTACAGCGAGGTCCACGGGTTGTAACTCGACACCCGCGTGGCATCGGTGCCCGCCCCTACCGGCACCCCTTCGGCGAGCATGCGCTTGATCGGTGGTGTGGCTTCGGCGGCCTTGGCGCCGTAGCGCTCGACGAAGTATTCGCCCTGGAACGCCATGCGGTCCTGGATCGCAATACCACCCCCGAGGGCGCGCACCCGCTCGATATTCTTCGGCGTGATGGTTTCGGCATGGTCGAAGAACCACGGCAAGCCATTGAACGGAATGTCGCGGTTGACCTTCTCGAACACGTCGAGCATGCGCGAGATCGATTCGTCATAGGTGGCATGCAGGCGGAACGGCCAGCGCTGTTCCACCAGGTGGCGCACCACCGGTTCCAACTCCTGCTCCATGGTCAGCGGCAGGTCGGGACGGGGTTCGAGGAAGTCTTCGAAGTCGGCGGCCGAGAACACCAGCATCTCGCCGGCGCCGTTGTGACGCAGGTAGTCATCGCCCTGGTGCAGGGTGACGCTGCCGGTCCAGTTCTTGAAGTCGCTGAGTTCTTCCTTGGGCTTCTGGGTGAACAGGTTGTAGGCGATGCGCACCGTCAACTGTTCATCCTTGGCCAGTTGTTCGATCACCGCGTAGTCATCGGGGTAGTTCTGGAAACCACCGCCGGCATCGATGGCGCTGGTCAGGCCGAGGCGATTGAGTTCGCGCATGAACTGGCGCGTCGAGTTGACCTGATATTCCAGCGGCAGTTTCGGGCCTTTGGCCAAGGTCGAGTAGAGGATCATCGCGTTGGGTCGCGCCACCAGCATGCCGGTGGGGTTGCCGTTGCTGTCGCGCACGATCTCGCCACCCGGCGGGTTCGGCGTGTCCTTGGTGTAGCCGGCCACGCGCAGGGCGGCGCGGTTGAGCAAGGCACGGTCATACAGGTGCAGCACAAACACCGGGGTGTCCGGCGCGGCCTGGTTGAGCTCTTCCAGGGTCGGCATGCGTTTTTCGGCGAACTGGAATTCGTTCCAGCCACCGACCACCCGCACCCATTGCGGCGTCGGGGTACGGTCGGCCTGCTCCTTGAGCATGCGCAGGGCATCGGCCAGGGACGGCACGCCTTCCCAGCGCAGTTCGAGGTTGTAGTTCAGCCCGCCACGGATCAGGTGCAGGTGCGAGTCGTTGAGGCCGGGGATCACCGTGCGGCCCTTGAGGTCGATGACCTGGGTGCCGCTGCCACGCAGGGCCATGGCCTCGCCATCGGTGCCAACGGCGACAAAGCGCCCTTCGCGGATGGCGACGGCGGTTGCCCGTGGGTTTTCACGGTCCACGGTGTGGAACTGGCCATTGAACAGAATCAGATCGGCGTTCATAGGGTTTCCTTTACAGAGGCTTCAAGCCAGGGAGCGAACAGGCGGGTGGCCGCCGGCATCAACAGGTAGACCACCAGCAGGACGATGGTCACGGTGACCAGGAAGGTGGCGACCACGTAGTTGGACAGGAACGGGTGCAGACGCAGGATCGGGCCCCACACGATCGGCACCAGCAGGGTCAGCGGCAGGATCACGCACAAGGTCACCACCGCCTGCTTCCAGCGCGGCGGCTTGACGGCGTTTTCGCTGTCGGGGCTGAACCAGAATTCATTGACCGCACCGATCTCGGTCTTGTCGCCGTCGGCCAGCATGGGCGCGGCTTCGGTGATGAGGGTTTTGCGCTCGGGGGATTCGAGCCAGGTTTCCAGATCATCGGTGGAGCGGTAGCGCAGGACACAGGTGAACAGCGCCAGGTTGTTCTGTTTGCTGCGCACCACGTCGACACCGAGGTGGCCGGGACGCTCGCCGGCAATGCGCACGATGCGACGCAACCAGGCTTCGTAGTTGGCTTCCTGACCGGGTTTGATCAGGTGTTTGACCACCAGGGTGACGACTTCGTCGCGCCCGGTCTGCGGTGCTGGGTCCATGGTGTGCCCCTCTGCCTTGAAATTTCAGCGATGAGGGGAGTGTGCCGGGGATGGGGGTGGGAAAATTGCATGTACGTGCTGTTTAAGGGGGATCGCTGCCAGGGGGTCACCAACCTTGTTTGAGCATGCGCAACTCCAGGTGCTGCAACAACATGATGGTCTTGCCGTCTGCGATCTCGCCGCTCTGCACCATGGCCAACGCCTGCTCGAAGCCCAGCTCCAGCACCTCGATGTCCTCGCCCTCCTCTTCCAGGCCACCGCCACTGCCGATCCGGTCTCCCGGCTGGTACTCGCCGAGGAAAAAGTGAATCCGCTCGGTGACCGACCCAGGGCTCATAAACGCCGCATAGATCTTCTCCACATGCCCGACGCGATAACCCGTCTCTTCCTCCGCCTCCAGGCGAATGCGCTCTTCGGGGCTGGCGTTGTCCAGCAACCCCGCCGCCGCTTCAATCAGGTAACCGGGGTAGTCATTGACGAAGGTGGGCATGCGGAACTGACGAATCAGCAACACCGTGCGTTGCTCGCGGTTGTACAGCAGGATGGTCGCGCCGTTGCCGCGGTCATACACCTCGCGGGTCTGGGCTTGCCAACTGCCGTCGCGGCGACGCAGGTCGAAGCTGTATTTTTTCAGCAGGTACCAGTTGTCCGAGAGGGTTTCTTCGGCGGTGATGCGAACGGGGCTGTTGTCCATGGTCAGGCTCTTTGTTCCAAGGAGTAATCGGGGTTCACGCTTGTTTGATGCGAGGCCACGCGGCGGCGACTTCTTCAGCACTGCCGGCGTGGATCCGCGCCAGGTTGCGCGGGTAATCCACACCAGGATTCTCAGTGAAACGCGTTGCGGTGAATTGACCGTTGCTGGCCCGCAGGATGTAGCCGGTGTCCTCGCACAGCGTGGAGGCGAGAAACAATACTCCCGGTGTCACCCAATCCGGCTTGAGCTCGTCGGGTTCCTCGGTCACGCCCCACATGCGCGTCTTGGCCACCGGCGAGATCGCATTGACCCGGATGCCAGCTTCGGCACCCTCATGGCTCAGCGCGTTCATGATCCCCAATTGCGCCATCTTGCCAGCGCTGTAGGCCACCAGGCCGGTCTGCTCGTATTGTGCGTACATGGCGCGGTCGGACGTGGTGAGGATAATGCGTGGCGCGGTTGAGCGCAGCAGGTGCGGCCACGCGTGTTTGCACAACCAAAGTGGCGCGTAGAGGTTGATGTCCATGGCCCGCTGCAGGAACGCGGCATCCAGGTCCTGGATGTTCTGGTAACCCACCCAACCGGCGTTGTGAATCAGGATATCGAGTTGACCGAATGCCTCGATGGCGTACGCAACCAGTTGCTGGCAACCCTCGTTGGTGGACAAGTCGCCGCCATGTCCGACCACTGCGAGCCCTTCGGCCTGCAAGGCCTCCGCCGCCGCCTGTACTACCGAGGCATCGTTGCCGGCACCGGCCTTATCGGCGCCGATATCGCTGATCACCACCCGGGCACCGCCCAGGGCCAGTGCTCGTGCATAACTGAGTCCCAACCCGCGCGCACCGCCGGTGACGATGGCGGTTTTACCTGTGAAATCCATGTGCTTGTTCTCCTGTTCGGCCGCCTACCCTAACAACCTGTGCACGGGTTGTTCAATGCTGTAACACTTTGCAAGCAATCACCCTGGACAGCCGTCGAATTTATACCTGCCTGTGTAGGCCATCTGGTAAAACCACAGCTTCACCTTTGCCCTGGAATCTTCATGCCCTCTCGTTTTCTCTCGCGCCTGAGCCTGCGCTGGTTTCCCTTGCTGTGCATGGCGCTGTTGATCATTGGCCTGCCGGTGGGTTGCAGCGTGCTGCAGCACAAGGAGCGCGAGCTGGTATTTCGTATCGAGCCGGGCACTGCCGGTTGGTACAGCGGCTTGCCCAAGGCGGTGCAGGAATTCGAACTCAAGCCCGCCAGTTTCAAGTCGGGGCAGAACATTCATGGCTGGTGGTACCCGGCAGCCAACAAGGACGCGCCGGCGATCCTCTACCTGCACGGCGTACGCTGGAACCTCACCGGCCAGCTGTTTCGCATCGAGCAATTGCATGCACTCGGGTTCTCGGTGCTGGCCATCGACTATCGCGGTTTCGGCCAGAGCCACGGTGAACTGCCGTCGGAGACCACCGTGTACGAAGATGCGCGCGTCGCCTGGGAACGCTTCCAGGTACTGCAACCGGACCCTGGCAAACGCCTGATCTATGGACACTCACTCGGCGGCGCGGTGGCCATCGACCTGGCCGCCGAACTGGGCAAGCAAACGCCGCTGCCGGTACGCGGCCTGGTGATCGAGTCGACATTTACATCCCTGGCGGACGTCGCCACGGCGGTGGCCAACACGTCATTACCGGTACGCTGGCTGCTGTCGCAGAAGTTCGACTCCATCGACAAGATCGCCGACATCCATATGCCGCTGCTGGTAGTGCATGGCCTGGACGACCGCTACGTACCGCCGCGTTTCAGCGAGCAACTGTTTGAAGCCGCCCAGGAACCCAAGCGACTGTTGCTGGTGCCGGGTGCCAGCCACAACAACAGCATGAGCCGGGCCGGTCGCAGCTATCGCCAGGCACTGGATAACCTGATGCAAGCGAAGATGCCGGCCCAGGTTGTGACCCACGCCACAGGTCGCAACAACGAGTCATAAATGTGCTTTTCGGCACTGGGTTCGCGCTTGGCTGTCAAGCGCAAACCCTGCCCATACTGGCCCTCGCCGGCAGTTGATCAAATATTAACCTTTGGTTAAATCGCCAACCCTGCCGGGCGTTCGCAAAGTTATCCACAGAGATACCCACGGTTTTCGTGGACAACTCTTTTTATTTTTTTACGATTTTTTTGCTGCATAAACGCTTTCGGGGAAGGTACCCGGCAGCAAAATCTCGCGATTCACATCGCGTATATCGTTATAGCCACACAGTGCCATCGTGACGTCCAGCTCACGGGCGATGATGTCGAGTGCCTTGGTCACACCGGCCTCGCCCATCGCGCCCAAACCGTACAAATGCGGGCGGCCGATCATGGTGCCCTTGGCGCCGAGTGCCATGGCCTTGAGCACGTCCTGGCCGGAACGAATCCCGCCATCCAGCCATACCTCGATACGCTCGCCCACCGCTTCGACAATCGCCGGTAATTGGCTGATGCTCGACGGTGCGCCGTCCAACTGGCGGCCACCGTGGTTGCTCACCACCAGTGCATCGGCACCGGAATTGGCGGCCAGGCGCGCGTCTTCTACATCGAGAATGCCCTTGATGATCAGCTTGCCGCCCCAGCACTTCTTGATCCATTCCACATCGTCCCAACTCAGGCGCGGGTCGAATTGCTGGGCGGTCCACGACGACAGAGAACTCATGTCCGCCACACCCTTCACATGCCCGACGATATTGCCGAAACCGCGCCGTTGGGTGCCGAGCATGCCCATCACCCAGCGCGGCTTGGTGGCCATGTTGAGGATATTCGCCAGGGTCAGCTTGGGCGGTGCCGACAGGCCGTTGATCAGATCCTTGTGGCGCTGCCCGAGGATCTGCAGGTCCAGGGTCAGCACCAGCGCATCCACGCCGGCAGCCTTGGCGCGCTCGATCAATCGCTCGACAAACCCACGATCGCGCATCACATACAGCTGGAACCAGAATGGCTTGCCGACGTGTTCGGCAATGTCTTCGAGGGAACAGATACTCATGGTCGACAAGGTATAGCGCAGGCCGAACGCGGCGGCGGCACGGGCGGTGAGGATCTCGCCATCGGCATGCTGCATGCCGGCCAGGCCCGTCGGTGCGAGGGCCACCGGCATGGCCATGTCCTGGCCGATCATGCTGGTACGGATCGAACGTTCATCGATATTGCGCGCCACACGCTGGCGGAATTTGATCCGGGCAAAATCGCTTTCATTGGCCCGGTAGGTGCTCTCAGTCCAGGACCCGGAATCGGCGTAGTCGTAGAACATCCGTGGGACACGTTTTTGCGCCAGCTTGCGTAAATCTTCGATGGTTGTAATCAACGACATCTAGGTCACCTCTCCCTGAACTGAGCACAGAGAGTAACCGTCCCACGGGTGGGCAACCAGCCATTGCGTTTATATCGACTGCGGACTAATCTCGCACAAACCCGCAAAAAAGCGCACAACCATGCACAACACTCATCACGCCATCGACCTGCCTTCGCTGCGCAAACAGAAGATCCTGTTGCTGCTGGAACGCGACGGCAAAGTCACTGCCTCGGAACTGGTGGACCACTTCGCGGTGTCCCAGGACACCATCCGCCGCGACCTCGGTGAACTCGCCGCCGCCGGCCTGTTGCAGCGCGTGCACGGTGGCGCCCTGCCCCGGCCCAAGGACACCGGCAAGGACTTCTTCACCCGTGTCGGCGAGACCAATGAAGCCAAGCGTCAACTTGCCCAACTCGCCGCCGACCAGGTGCAGGACGGCCAGATCGTGCTGTTCGATTCCGGCTCCACCACGTTGCAGATCGCCCAGTCATTGCCACGTTCGATCCGCCTGACCGTTGTCACGCCGTCACCGATGATCGCCATCGCCCTGGCGGACCATCCCGACGTAAAAGTGATTCTCGCCGGCGGCCAACTCAACCCGGCCACCTTGTCTACCAGCGGCCAGGAAAGCGTGCGCCTGATCCAGAGTATCAAGGCCGACCTGCTGTTTACCGGGGTCTGCGCACTGCACCCGCAAGTGGGCATCAGCTCGCTGCATTTTGACGAGGTCGCGGTCAAACAGGCCCTGCTCGACAGCGCCTCCCATGTGGTAGCGGTGACCCTGGCGGACAAGCTGGGAGCGGTGGAGCCGTTTGTGGTGGCGCCATGCAACCGTATTCACACGTTGATCACGGAGTGGCATGTGCCGAGTGTGGAGGCGTATGAGCAGTTAGGGTTGGAGGTGTTGCGGGTGGATACCGAGTAGCAGCAGCGGTGTGGCTGGCAGGCTTGTTGTGGCGAGCGGGCTTGCCCCGCGTTGGGCTGCGAAGCGGCCCTAAAACCAGCCACCGCGTTTAGGCAGGATAGTGGCGGTGGGCTTATTGGGGGGCGCTACGCGCCCCAACGCGGGGCAAGCCCGCTCGCCACAAAAGCCCGCTTGCCGCACTTTGGCACTCAGTGACCCAGCTTGCGCTCGGTCTCGGCAGCCTGCTCGCAGAGGCCGGTGAATTTGGATAGTTCAAGGAAATTGCCCGCGCCAACCGCCGGCGAAATAAGCGCAAATTAATTTAAACCTTTGCCGCCCGGACTCGATCCACTCTCCCATATCGCTTCTTTAATCCACCCCTCAGGAGACACTCGATCATGAGTTCACACCTTAACGGCAAGAAGATTTTGATCATCACCTCCAACACCGGCATCGAGCGCGACGAACTGCTCAAGCCCCTGGATGCCTTGCGCGGCTACGGCGCTACGGTGACCCACGCTTCGAGCAAAGGCGGCACTACCCAGACCTTTGTCGGCGACACCGAGAAGGACAAAACCGTGGAATCCGACGTGCAACTGTCGGACGTCGTGAGCAGCGACTTTGACGCCCTGGTCATCCCCGGCGGTACCGTCAATGCCGATACACTGCGCCAGGATGCTGCCGCGCTGCGCCTGATCAAGGACTTCGCCGACGCGGGTAAAACCATCGCGGCGATCTGTCACGGCCCATGGACCTTGATCGACGCCGGCGTGATCAAGGGCAAGACCCTGACCTCCTATAAGAGCGTGCGCATCGACCTGGAAAACGCCGGCGCCGCTGGATGGGTGGATGCCGAGGTCAAGCAGTGCCAGGCCAATGGCTGGACGTTGATCACCTCGCGCACACCGGATGATTTGCCAGCGTTCAATGAGGCGATTGCCAAGGCTGTCGCCGGTTGAACGGCCACGGTTGAATGTAAACAGGCGCCTCTCGGCGCCTGTTTTCCTTTCCCCAAACCACTCAGCTTTTACGCTGCTGCGGCATCTCACGTTTGGGCCCGAACATCGCCCAGGCAATCAAGCCAAACAACGGCACAAAAATCAGGATCACCAACCACAACCCCTTGCTCTCCCAACCACCGGTGCTGCGCAGGACGATATTGATCGCCCACAACTCCAGCAACAGCAAAATCACCGCCAAGCCGATCCAGATATATTGAATTTCCATGCTTCACCTCCTAGGTCGTATGGGTTAGGTCAAGCATCGGGCACGAGGGTTCATTTAAATTTTCTTGCGTTGTGGAATGCAACGCGCCGCACGGCCAACCATGCAACCTGCACGACGGGCACTGCCTCCCGCCTTCTGTAGCCCATTGAAATAAAACACGAATTTAAAAAAGCTCAAGTTGGTACAACTGATGCACCACAGCAGTGGACGAGGCGTGCATATCGACACGCCCTGAAATTCCCGTGAGGTGTCACCCATGAATGCCATTGACCTGCTCAAAGCCGACCACGAACGCGTGAAGGCCCTGCTCACTCAACTGAGTGAGTCCACCGAACGCGGGGTTAAGAAGCGCACCGAGTTGCTGGCCAAGCTGGAAGCGGAAATCAGCCTGCACACCAAGCTGGAAGAAGAAATCCTCTACCCGGCGTTCAGAAAAGCCGGCGGCAAGGAACAGGACATCATGTACCACGAGGCCAAGGAAGAGCATCGCACCGTCGACTCCCTGGTACTGCCCGACCTGAAGCAAACCGAACCTTCGACCACCGAGTTTTCCGGCCGCGTCAAAGTAGTCAAGGAATTGCTCGAGCACCATATCGAAGAAGAGGAAACCGAGATGTTCCCGCAGGCTAAAAAGCTGCTGGGCAAGGCGCTGCTTGAAGAGTTGGGCGCTGAAATGGAAGCCATGAAAGCGGCGCATAAAAAGTTGCAGTCGAGCAAGCCCATGGCGGCTTGATCGAGGCATGACCAGAGCCTGGAATCCATCCAGGCTCTTGATACATCCACACGATAGGGGATAGCGTCATGAAGACCAGATCGTCCCAACGGATTGTGCTTATCGTCGGCCTGTCAGCCCTGCTCTCGGGCCCCGCCCTCGCCGCCTTTGGCGATAACCCGGAACCTGCCTCCAACGCCTTGAGTGGCGACAGCGCCGCCGGTTCCGCCCTGCCACCGGGGACCTACCCCAGCAGCCCCTCGGACAGCGACAAAAAAACCAAGGACACCGCCAAACCGCCGAGCAAACCCGCCAGGCCGGCTGACACCCATAAAGACGGCAAGGAAAAACCCCGCTCAGGCAGCTGACGGCTCATCCGCAACCGGCGGCTCGGGCGCAAGCCCCCAGTCGCCATGTTCGTACCAGTCATCCCCGATCATTTCGGCCGGGTGCATGGTGCGGTCGGCGCCATTGCCGCAGGCCAGGTCGGTGGCAGCGCAGTAGCGATCACAGCCCCAGCAGATGCGCTCGGGGTGCTTGGGGTGCAGCGGAAAAGGCTTGGCCATGATGGGCTCCCTGGCGACGAACACTCCCTGCAACCTACCCCCATAAAGCCTGTGCAACCTTGACCGGCATCAAGCCTGGACAAGATGAAATATCCTCGAAACTTGACAGGAATCATTATTATTTACTGCTGACCTTCCTAGACTCGGGTTCTCTCCCCTCACCCGTCAGGAAGCCTCCATGCGTAGCCCTTCTTTGTTGTCCCTTGCCCTGCTGCTGAGTACCTCCGTGGCAGTTGCCAAGGAGTACCCGATCGGTGAACCGCAACACTGCCCCGGCCTGGAAATCGGCGCGGTGTACCTGCAACCGATCGAGATGGCACCCGCCGGCATGATGCGCGCCACGGCCGATTCCGATGTGCACCTGGAGGCCGACGTACGCGCCACGGCGGACAATGCCCAAGGGTTTCAGGAAGGCAGTTTCGTGCCCTACCTCAACCTGTCTTTCACCCTGAAGAAACAAGGCAGCGACACCCCCATCAGCGGCGACTTCCACGCCATGGTCGCCAACGACGGGCCGCACTATGGCGATAACGTCAAGCTGCAAGGCCCAGGCAAATACACCCTCACCTTCAGCGTATTACCGCCCACCGGCCACCACTCCCTGGGCCGTCATACCGACAAGGAAACCGGGGTCGCCCCGTGGTTCGAACGCTGCGAGGTGCACTACGAATTCGTCTACGCCGGCATCGGCAAAAAAGGCGGTTATTGATGCGCCGCGCCCTGTTGCTGGGCGGCCTGCTGCTAAGCGGCGCGGCAGTGGCGGCACCGTTGCCCACCTATGAGCTGAGCCTGCAGGACGGCCATTTCGACCCGCCACAACTGGTGGTCAAGGCCGATGAGCGTTTCAAGATCGTGCTCAAGAACATCGGCCAAGGCCCGGCCGAATTCGAAAGCACACCGTTGCGGGTCGAAAAGGTGTTGTCTGCGGGAGTGACCACCTTTGTGGTGATCCACCCGCTCAAGCCGGGGTTGTACCCGTTCTTCGACGAGTTCAACCCACAGTTGCCAGAAGGCAGCATCCTCGCCGAATAGGAGCCGTTGATGAATCAATCGATGTTTATTGTCTGGCGTGAAAGCGTCGAGGCCCTGCTGGTGATCGGCATTCTGCAGGCCTGGATCAGCCGCCAGGCCGGCCATGCGCAACTGGCCCGCTTCCTCTGGGCCGGGGTGCTGCTGGGGTTGCTGTGTTCGGCCGGGCTGGCCGGTTTGATGCTCTGGGCCGGTGACACCATGACCGGTCCACAGGGCGAGTGGCTGCAAGCGGCGCTGACCCTGTTGGCCAGCGGCTTGATGGTGCAGATGGTGTTCTGGATGCACCGCAACGCGGCCACGCTCAAACACACCCTGGTACGCGAGGCCGACGAGCGACTGGCGCGCCAGGGCGGCTGGGGCGTGCTGTTACTGGCGCTGCTGGCGGTGAGCCGCGAAGGCAGTGAAACCGTGGTGTTTTTGTATGGCGCCGGGGCGCGCCTGCACGATGAGGCGCAAGGCCCGTTCGCCGTCGGCGGCCTGCTCGGCCTGGCACTGGCGGGGCTCACCGTCCTGGTGTTGCGCGGCAGTCGGCGCTTTATCTCCTGGTCACGGTTTTTCGCCCTCAGCGAGGCACTGTTGTTGCTGCTCGGTGGGGCCTTGCTGGTCGCGGCCGTGGACCGTATCAGTGGGCAACTGCTGGGCCTGGACATGCCCGAGTGGGCCTACGCCGCAGTCGGTGACAGCCGCTGGGACAGCAGCGCACTGCTCAGTGACAGCCACGGCCTGGGCGCGCTGCTGGCCGACTTTGCCGGCTACCGAGCGGCGCCTAGCCTTATCACCGTGTTGGTACTGCTCGGCTACTGGCTCTGGGTGGGCAACGGCCTGCGTCGCGCCCGGCACGCGGCATGAGCTGGTTGCAGCAACTGGGCGATGGGATGCGCCGCCATGGGCGGTTGATCCGTGCCGCGCAATGGGCGGTGGTGCTGGTCTACGCCGTGTTGCTGGTGCTGCCCGCCGTGCTGCCGTTGCCCGATAGCCAGGCGCGCGTGGTGAACAACCTGACGCTGCTCGCGCAATTTATCTTCTGGGGGATCTGGTGGCCGTTCGTGTTGCTGTCGATGGTGCTGTTCGGGCGCCTGTGGTGCGGCGTGCTGTGCCCGGAGGGTTCGCTGAGCGAATGGGCCAGCCAGCACGGGCGCGGCCTGGGCATACCGCGCTGGCTGCGTTGGGGCGGCTGGCCGACCCTGGGCTTTTGCCTCACCACGCTCTACGGCCAGTTGATCAGCGTGTACGACTACGCCCAGGCAGCATTGCTGATCCTCGGCGGCTCGACGTTGGCGGCGGTGCTGGTCGGCCTGCTGTTCGTGCGCGGCAAGCGCGTGTGGTGCCGTTACCTGTGCCCGGTCAGCGGCGTGTTCGCCCTGCTCGCCCGCCTGGCGCCGCTGCATTTCGCCGTGGATGAACAACGCTGGAAAGCCAACAATGCCCCGCGCCTGCCGCTGCCCAACTGCGCGCCCCTCCTGGACATCCGCCGCCTGCAAGGCGCCAGCGACTGCCACGCCTGCGGCCGTTGCAGCGGGCAACGCGGCGCAGTGCAACTGATCGCCCGCTCGTGCAATCAAGAGATTCTCCAGGCGCCGCGACAACCCGGCTCGCCGTGGGATGCGCGCCTGCTGCTGTTTGGCGTGATCGGATTGGCCATGGGCGCATTCCAATGGACCGTCAGCCCGTGGTTTATCGCGCTGAAACAGACACTCGCCGAATGGCTGGTGAGCCGCGACTGGCTATGGCTGCTGCAAGACAACGCGCCGTGGTGGCTGCTCACGCACTACCCGCAACTCAACGACAGCTTCAGCTGGCTCGATGGCCTGTGCATCGTGCTGTACCTGGGTGGCAGCGCACTGCTGATCGGCGGTGGCTGCTGGCTGCTGCTGCGCCTGGCCGCACGCGCGGCGGGCGATCGCGCACTGTTTCGGCCCCTGGCGCTGACACTCACGCCCCTGGGTGGTGCAGGGCTGTTCCTGGGGCTGTCGGCGACGACGGTGAAGTTGTTGCGCTATGAAGGGTTGGCATTGGCATGGGTCCAACCGGCGCGCGCACTGATGCTGAGCGCCGCGATTGGCTGGTGCTTGTGGTTGGGTTGGCGGCAGCTCAAGGGGCTTGGAACCCGACCGCGCTGCCTGGGATGGTTGTGCGTACTGCTGAGTAATGGGCTGGTGGGGTGTGGCTGGTGGTTGCAGTTCTGGGGGTGGGCTGGCTGATGCACACTGATGCAAATGTGGGAGGGGCTTGCCCCCGATGGCCATAGATATCTACACAATTTCAGAGACTGGCGAGTTCCCCTGTGGCGAGCGGGCTTGTCCCGCGTTGGGCTGCGAAGCAGCCCCAAAACCAGCCTCCACAGAGTGTCTGATGCACTGCGTTCTTCCTTACT
>NZ_JAFLXD010000079.1:0-13558 GCF_019891415.1 Pseudomonas sp. SH10-3B
ATCAAAAGATTGCTGACTTCGTCAGCGGTTAAGGAAGTAGAAGCCACACCGCGTACGCTTCAAAGATCAGGTCGGCTTTAAGGCCGCCTCGCTTTGTTTTTGATCTGGAATCGCCCCGTCAAACACGCTGGCCGAACGCAGGCTTTGGAGCGTGGGTAACCCGGCAGGACGCCGGGTTAGCCGCGCTGGGCCAAGGATGGCCCATCGCGGCGGCCCACGCTCCAAAGCCTGCGTTCGGGCACACCGAGCCTAGGCGAGGTGCCGAGTGTTGGGGCGAAGCGTTTTTGGTTACTTTTGGCGCTCTTCCAAAAGTGACCCGCCGTAAGGGCGGAACCAATAGCCGCCGTGACCGCAGCAACGGATATGTACTCGGTCAAATCCAACGACATGGTCGGCCCGAAGGCCGCCACGGAAACAAGCCCCCTCCCACATTTGGTTCTGCATACAACAGGCAGGTAAGATGGCAGCCCTTCGCACAGCGCTTTGCTGCGCACTGCCAACCATAAGCCCTGCCCAATGCCTTTCGAACTCAGCGTAGACCTCACCACCCTCGCCATCCTCGCCGTCGTGGCCTTTATCGCCGGCTTTATCGACGCCATCGCCGGTGGCGGTGGCCTGCTCACCACCCCGGCGCTGCTCACCGCCGGGATGCCGCCCCATTTGGTACTGGGCACCAACAAGCTCAGTTCCACCTTCGGCTCGGCCACGGCCAGCTTCACCTTCTATCGCCGCAAGCTGTTTCACCCGCGCCAGTGGGTGCATGCGATCGTAGGCACCTTGATCGGTGCGTTGGCCGGTGCGGTGGTTGCCCACTACCTGCCCGCCGAAACCCTGAACAAAATGCTCCCGGTGATCGTATTCGGTTGCGGCGTGTATTTGCTGTTCGGTGGCACGCCCAAGGCGCCGCTGGACGCCGACGCGCCGATCAAGAAGAAATGGCAAGGCGCCCAGGGTTTCGGCCTGGGCTTCTACGACGGCGTGGCCGGCCCCGGTACCGGTGCGTTCTGGACCGTGAGCACCATGCTGTTGCACCCCATCGACCTGGTGAAGGCCAGCGGCGTGGCGCGCAGCATGAACTTCGTCAGCAACGCGGCGGCGTTGTCGGTGTTTATCTTCAACGGCTCGGTGGATTGGATCGTCGGCCTGGCGATGGGCGTGTCGGTGATGTGTGGCGCGTTCTTTGGCGCCCGCAGCGCGATCAGCGGCGGCGCCAAGTTCATTCGTCCGGTGTTTATCACCGTGGTCCTCGGCCTGACGGTGCGCCTAGCCTGGCAGCACTGGTTCAGCGTGGCCTAAGCGACGGGCTACATAGAGGTCGATCAGGTAACGCGCAATCGAGCGTGACGCCGGCAACGGCGGCAGGTCGTGGATGCTGAACCACTGCGCATCTTCGATCTCGTCGGCCTGGGGCACGATGTCGCCACCGGCGTACTCGGCATGGAAGCCCAGCATCATCGAATGGGGGAACGGCCAGCACTGGCTGCCCATGTACTGGATGTTCCTGACCTCCACCTGCACTTCTTCGCGCACCTCGCGGATCAGGCAGTCTTCGGCTGACTCACCCGGCTCGGCAAAGCCCGCCAAGGTGCTGTAGACCCCGGTGACAAAACGCGGCGAGCGCGCCAGCAGGATCTCGTCGCCACGGGTCACCAGCACGATCATGCTCGGCGAAATCCGTGGGTAGCTGCGCAGGTCGCAGGCCTGGCAATACATTGCCCGCTCCCGTGGCACCTGGACCATGGCCTGGCCGCAACTGCCGCAGAACCGATGCTCGCGTGCCCAGGTGCCGATCTGCGCGGCGTAGCCCAGCACTTTGTACAGGATGTGATCACCTTGCAGCATGAAGCCGCGCAGGCCCTGCCAACTGCATCCTTGCACTTCGCCCGCCGAGTCGAGTTCCAGCAGGTACACCGGCTCACCGTCGAGGTGGCCGATGCCGTGTTCGGCAAACACCGAAAGGTCCTGGCGCTTGAGCCATTCCCGAGGGAACAGCGGGCCATTGGCGTCATGCAAAAAGCCGTCGCGGCTGCGGGCGACAGCCCAGCCGCCGGGGGCGTCGTTGTCCAGCAGCGTTGTGGTAATCCAGCCTGGGGTCATGTCAGTCAATCCACGAATTCGGGTTTCTGCTTACTCATATGGGCCGCAATGGCCACGCGCAGGTCGTTGGATTGCAACATAGCCGAGTTCCAGGTGGCAACGTATTCCAGACCGTCATTGACCGTATGGTCACGCATGTAGCTGATCATAGCTTTGGTGCCGGTGACCGCAATCGGCGACTTGGCGGCGATTTCATGGGCGATCTCGAACACGCCGGCCAACAGGCTTTCCTGATCGGCATACACACGATTGACCAGGCCGATGCTGCGCGCTTCCTCGGCACCGAACTGGCGGCCGGTGTAGGCCAGCTCACGCAGCATGCCGTCGCCGATGATGCGTGGCAGGCGTTGCAGGGTGCCGACGTCAGCAGCCATGCCGATATCGATTTCCTTGATCGAGAATTGCGCGTCTTCAGCGGCGTAGCGCATGTCGCAGGCGCTGATCAGGTCGATGGCGCCACCGATGCAGTAACCCTGGATCGCCGCCAGTACCGGCTTGCGGCAGGTGTCGACGGCATTGAACGAGGCTTGTAGCTCGAGGATCTTGCGGCGCAGCAGGCGTGCATTGCGGCCCACATCCTTGCCGAGATCGTTGGCCACCGAGGCCAGCATCATCAGGTCGATGCCAGAGGAAAAATGCTTGCCGGCGCCGCTGAGGACCACGGCACGCACGGCATCGGTGTCTTCGATCCACTGGAAGATATCGATGATCTCGGTCCAGAACGCGGCGTTCATCGCGTTGATCTTTTCCGGGCGGTTGATCTGCACATGGGCAACGTTGCCGCTGAGTTCGACGACGAAAGCTTGGTATTCGGACATGGCAGTGATCCCTGACTGGCGAGTGATAAGGCCCGAACTATAACAAGGGTGCGCCACGGCGCATCGGCCAAAAGCGGGACTGGCAACGGGGATTGAAAAGACGCTGGATAAAAGCCCCGGCACACGCCATCCTTCGCGCTTTAAGCCGCCCCATCAGCGGCGTTCGACGTTTAAAGGATATGCCCATGCACGCCCAACCCCTCGCCCCCGCCGATTTCGAACTCATCGAAGAAACCCTGTTGAAGTACGGCGACGACCATTCGGTGCTGAACCTGGCCGAACTCGACGGCTACTTCACCGCATTGGTGTCCAGCCCCGCTCAGGTGGATATTGCAGAGTGGTTCCCTGCGATCTGGGGTGGGCAGAACCCGGAGTGGGAAAGCGCCGAGGAGGCCAAGCAGTTCCTGGACCTGTGCGTGCGTCATATCAACCTGCTGGCCGGACAACTGGCGACTGACGCCGAGGGCTTCAAGGCGCGCTTCGATGAAACCGAACACCAGGGCCAGGACGTGACCCTCGCCGAAGAGTGGTGCTTTGGCTATATCCGTGGCGCGGCGATCGGCAACTGGCCGGAATTGCCGGCCGAACAAGCCGCACAGCTGGAGAAAATCTCCTGGTGCGCCGAACAGGACAACTTCGAGTTGCCGGCCGACCTCGATGTGCCGGCCCATCAACAACGCGTCAGCGCAATCGAACCGGCGGCGCGGGCCCTGCATGATTACTGGCTGGCCTTGCGCTAAGCCTCGACAAGCACCGCACCTTTGGCCGATTATTCGGGTCCGCCCGTCGGCCACTCCGTACCACCTTGCCTTGATCAGGAGCCTTGCACCTTGAGTTCGCAGAAAACCGTGACCGTTACACCGCCCAACTTCCCCCTGAACGGCAAGGTCGCGCCCCCCGGCTCCAAATCCATTACCAACCGTGCCTTGCTGCTGGCGGCCCTGGCCAAAGGCACCAGCCGCCTGAGCGGAGCCTTGAAGAGCGATGACACCCGGCATATGTCGGTGGCTCTGCGCCAGATGGGCGTGACCATCGATGAGCCGGACGACACCACCTTCGTCGTCACCGGCCAAGGCAAGCTGCAATTGCCTGCGCAGCCGTTGTTCCTCGGCAATGCCGGCACCGCGATGCGCTTTCTCACCGCCGCCGTCGCCACGGTTGAAGGCACCGTGGTGCTGGACGGCGACGACTATATGCAAAAACGCCCGATCGGCCCGCTGCTGGCCACCCTCGGCCAGAACGGTATCCGGGTCGACAGCCCGACCGGTTGCCCACCGGTGACGGTGCACGGCGTGGGCAAGGTCCAGGCCAAGCGCTTCGAGATCGACGGTGGCTTGTCCAGCCAGTATGTCTCGGCCCTGTTGATGCTCGCCGCCTGCGGCGCAGCGCCGATTGAAGTGGCGCTGACCGGCAAGGATATCGGTGCCCGTGGCTATGTGGACCTGACCCTGGACTGCATGCGGGCCTTCGGCGCCCAGGTCGATGTGGTCGACGACACCACCTGGCGCGTGGCCCCTACCGGCTACACCGCCCATGACTACCTGATCGAACCCGACGCTTCCGCCGCCACCTACTTGTGGGCGGCTGAAGTGCTGACCGGTGGCCGCATCGACATCGGCGTGGCCGCGCAGGATTTCACCCAGCCGGACGCCAAGGCCCAGGCTGTGATTGCACAGTTCCCGAATATGCCGGCCACGGTGGTCGGCTCGCAGATGCAGGACGCGATCCCGACCCTGGCGGTGCTGGCCGCCTTCAACAACACCCCGGTGCGCTTTACTGAACTGGCCAACCTGCGGGTCAAGGAATGTGATCGCGTACAGGCACTGCATGACGGCCTCAATGAGATCCGTCCGGGCCTCGCCACCATTGAAGGCGACGACTTGCTGGTCGCGGCCGACCCTGCGCTGGCCGGCACCTCGTGCAAGGCACTGATCGATACCCACGCCGACCACCGCATCGCCATGTGCTTTGCGCTGGCGGGGTTGAAAGTCGCAGGGATCCGCATTCAGGACCCGGACTGCGTGGCCAAGACCTATCCTGGGTACTGGAAGGCCCTGGGCAGCCTTGGGGTCGCGCTGAGCTACTGACTCACCGGCGTCGGAATGGGGAGGTAAGGATCATGACAATTCGCCAACCCTGCCCACCCGGCGCCTGTGTCTGCGAGCGTGAACAACTGCTGGAAGCCCCCGGCGCCGACCTGCGTATCCTCAGCCTGACCCGCCAGGAAGAAAAACGCCTGATCGAGCGCCTTGAAAACCTGCAAAGCCTGCAAGACCTGGAGCGCATGCAACAGCGGATGTTTGAGCTATTGGGCATCCGCCTGCATGTCGCACCGGGGCACACCGAGGTCAAGAGCATGCGCGGTATCCAGATTGTCATCGACGAACTGCCAGGCATGTGCCGCAAGACCCGGCAATCAATCCCGGCGGCGATTCGCCGGGGCCTGGAGAAAAACCCGGAAATTGCCTACCGCCTGCTGGATGCCCACGACCTGTTTCGCGACGGTTGAATCAGCCGGCAACCGTCTCGGCCTCGAACAGTCTCTGCCCCACCGCCTTCGCCGTTTTCAAATGCGCTGCGACCGCGCCGCCTTCAGAGTCCAGCAACAGCTCGGACGTCACCACCTTCGCCCCGCAGTAATCGAAGATGCCGTAGTCGATCTGGGTGCGCATCGCCTTGGCATAGCCATGGCGCTCAAATGCGCTGTCATCCGCACCGCCGAGGGCCAGCAAGTGCACCTGCATGTGCCGCAGTTTTTTCACCACCGGCGTGTCCGGGCCGTAATCGATCGCCCAGCCGTTGACGAACACGCGGTCGACCCAGCCCTTGAGCAGACCTGGCAGCGACCACCAGTAGATCGGGAACGCCAGCACCAGAGCATCGGCGCGGTCCAGTCGCGCCTGCTCGGCCAGTACGTCGGCCGGTGGTGTAGCGTGGCTGCGGTGTACGCGATGGTCGGCGGCGGTGTAGCGCGGGTCGAAACCTTCGGCGGCGAGGTCGGCGATTTCGTAGGTATGGCCCGCAGCAGTCAGCCCGGCAGCCACCTGCGCGGCCACGGCGTGGGTGAGGGATTGTGGGTCGTGATGGGCGACGACGATGAGTGCGTGCATGACTTTGACTCCCTTTCGGTTTAAGCTACTTTTAGTAAGTTAACGCCGATAAGTTACTTTTGGTATATAAGCATGTCAAGCCCTGAATCCCCTGCCCCACGCCGTCGCCTGTCCCGAGAAGATCGCCTGCGCCAATTATTGGATATCGCCTGGCAACTGGTGCGCGAGGAAGGCACCGAAGCCCTGACCCTCGGCCGCCTGGCGGAACTGGCAGGCGTCACCAAACCGGTGGTCTACGACCATTTCGTCACCCGCGCCGGGTTGCTCGCCGCGCTGTACGAAGACTTCGACGGGCGGCAAAACCAGGTGTTTGCCGAGGCCCTCGACGCCAGCGGCGCGACCTTGGCAGAGCGCGCAGGGGTGATTGCCTCGTGCTATGTCGATTGCGTGTTATTGCAGGGGCGGGAAATTCCGGGGGTGATTGCGGCACTGAGCAGCTCCCCGGAGCTGGAAGCGCTCAAGCGCAAATACGAGGCGATTTTTCTCGACAAATGCCGCGCCGCGCTGGCGCCCTTTGGCCAGGTTTCACAGCCAGGATTACGCGCGATGTTGGGGGCGGCGGAAGCGTTGTCCGATGCTGCGGCGAGTGGCGAGATCAGCCGGGAAGAGGCGCAAGATGAGTTGCTCGCGACCATCCTGGCGATGGTTAACCGCGCACGGCGCTGAAGACTGAAGACTGAAGAAGCTTCTGTGGCAGACGGGCTTCTGTGGCGAGCGGGCTTGCCCCGCGTTGGAGTGCGCAGCGCTCCCGTTTTTTTGGGGCCGCTACGCAGCCCAACGCGGGGCAAGCCCGCTCGCCACAGAAGCCCGTCTGCCACAGAAGCTTCTTCAGTCTTCAGTCTTCAGCGCCGTGCGCGGTTAACCATCGCCAGGATGGTCGCGAGCAACTCATCTTGCGCCTCTTCCCGGCTGATCTCGCCACTCGCCGCAGCATCGGACAACGCTTCCGCCGCCCCCAACATCGCGCGTAATCCTGGCTGTGAAACCTGGCCAAAGGGCGCCAGCGCGGCGCGGCATTTGTCGAGAAAAATCGCCTCGTATTTGCGCTTGAGCGCTTCCAGCTCCGGGGAGCTGCTCAGTGCCGCAATCACCCCCGGAATTTCCCGCCCCTGCAATAACACGCAATCGACATAGCACGAGGCAATCACCCCTGCGCGCTCTGCCAAGGTCGCGCCGCTGGCGTCGAGGGCCTCGGCAAACACCTGGTTTTGCCGCCCGTCGAAGTCTTCGTACAGCGCGGCGAGCAACCCGGCGCGGGTGACGAAATGGTCGTAGACCACCGGTTTGGTGACGCCTGCCAGTTCCGCCAGGCGGCCGAGGGTCAGGGCTTCGGTGCCTTCCTCGCGCACCAGTTGCCAGGCGATATCCAATAATTGGCGCAGGCGATCTTCTCGGGACAGGCGACGGCGTGGGGCAGGGGATTCAGGGCTTGACATGCTTATATACCAAAAGTAACTTATCGGCGTTAACTTACTAAAAGTAGCTTAAACCGAAAGGGAGTCAAAGTCATGCACGCACTCATCGTCGTCGCCCATCACGACCCACAATCCCTCACCCACGCCGTGGCCGCGCAGGTGGCTGCCGGGCTGACTGCTGCGGGCCATACCTACGAAATCGCCGACCTCGCCGCCGAAGGTTTCGACCCGCGCTACACCGCCGCCGACCATCGCGTACACCGCAGCCACGCTACACCACCGGCCGACGTACTGGCCGAGCAGGCGCGACTGGACCGCGCCGATGCTCTGGTGCTGGCGTTCCCGATCTACTGGTGGTCGCTGCCAGGTCTGCTCAAGGGCTGGGTCGACCGCGTGTTCGTCAACGGCTGGGCGATCGATTACGGCCCGGACACGCCGGTGGTGAAAAAACTGCGGCACATGCAGGTGCACTTGCTGGCCCTCGGCGGTGCGGATGACAGCGCATTTGAGCGCCATGGCTATGCCAAGGCGATGCGCACCCAGATCGACTACGGCATCTTCGATTACTGCGGGGCGAAGGTGGTGACGTCCGAGCTGTTGCTGGACTCTGAAGGCGGCGCGGTCGCAGCGCATTTGAAAACGGCGAAGGCGGTGGGGCAGAGACTGTTCGAGGCCGAGACGGTTGCCGGCTGATTCAACCGTCGCGAAACAGGTCGTGGGCATCCAGCAGGCGGTAGGCAATTTCCGGGTTTTTCTCCAGGCCCCGGCGAATCGCCGCCGGGATTGATTGCCGGGTCTTGCGGCACATGCCTGGCAGTTCGTCGATGACAATCTGGATACCGCGCATGCTCTTGACCTCGGTGTGCCCCGGTGCGACATGCAGGCGGATGCCCAATAGCTCAAACATCCGCTGTTGCATGCGCTCCAGGTCTTGCAGGCTTTGCAGGTTTTCAAGGCGCTCGATCAGGCGTTTTTCTTCCTGGCGGGTCAGGCTGAGGATACGCAGGTCGGCGCCGGGGGCTTCCAGCAGTTGTTCACGCTCGCAGACACAGGCGCCGGGTGGGCAGGGTTGGCGAATTGTCATGATCCTTACCTCCCCATTCCGACGCCGGTGAGTCAGTAGCTCAGCGCGACCCCAAGGCTGCCCAGGGCCTTCCAGTACCCAGGATAGGTCTTGGCCACGCAGTCCGGGTCCTGAATGCGGATCCCTGCGACTTTCAACCCCGCCAGCGCAAAGCACATGGCGATGCGGTGGTCGGCGTGGGTATCGATCAGTGCCTTGCACGAGGTGCCGGCCAGCGCAGGGTCGGCCGCGACCAGCAAGTCGTCGCCTTCAATGGTGGCGAGGCCCGGACGGATCTCATTGAGGCCGTCATGCAGTGCCTGTACGCGATCACATTCCTTGACCCGCAGGTTGGCCAGTTCAGTAAAGCGCACCGGGGTGTTGTTGAAGGCGGCCAGCACCGCCAGGGTCGGGATCGCGTCCTGCATCTGCGAGCCGACCACCGTGGCCGGCATATTCGGGAACTGTGCAATCACAGCCTGGGCCTTGGCGTCCGGCTGGGTGAAATCCTGCGCGGCCACGCCGATGTCGATGCGGCCACCGGTCAGCACTTCAGCCGCCCACAAGTAGGTGGCGGCGGAAGCGTCGGGTTCGATCAGGTAGTCATGGGCGGTGTAGCCGGTAGGGGCCACGCGCCAGGTGGTGTCGTCGACCACATCGACCTGGGCGCCGAAGGCCCGCATGCAGTCCAGGGTCAGGTCCACATAGCCACGGGCACCGATATCCTTGCCGGTCAGCGCCACTTCAATCGGCGCTGCGCCGCAGGCGGCGAGCATCAACAGGGCCGAGACATACTGGCTGGACAAGCCACCGTCGATCTCGAAGCGCTTGGCCTGGACCTTGCCCACGCCGTGCACCGTCACCGGTGGGCAACCGGTCGGGCTGTCGACCCGGATACCGTTCTGGCCGAGGGTGGCCAGCAGCGGGCCGATCGGGCGTTTTTGCATATAGTCGTCGCCGTCCAGCACCACGGTGCCTTCAACCGTGGCGACGGCGGCGGTGAGAAAGCGCATCGCGGTGCCGGCATTGCCGAGGAACAACGGCTGCGCAGGCAATTGCAGCTTGCCTTGGCCGGTGACGACGAAGGTGGTGTCGTCCGGCTCATCGATGGTCACGCCCATCTGGCGCAGAGCCACCGACATATGCCGGGTGTCATCGCTCTTCAAGGCTCCGCTCAGGCGGCTGGTGCCTTTGGCCAGGGCCGCCAGCAGCAAGGCACGGTTGGTAATGGATTTGGAGCCGGGGGGCGCGACCTTGCCGTTCAGGGGGAAGTTGGGCGGTGTAACGGTCACGGTTTTCTGCGAACTCAAGGTGCAAGGCTCCTGATCAAGGCAAGGTGGTACGGAGTGGCCGACGGGCGGACCCGAATAATCGGCCAAAGGTGCGGTGCTTGTCGAGGCTTAGCGCAAGGCCAGCCAGTAATCATGCAGGGCCCGCGCCGCCGGTTCGATTGCGCTGACGCGTTGTTGATGGGCCGGCACATCGAGGTCGGCCGGCAACTCGAAGTTGTCCTGTTCGGCGCACCAGGAGATTTTCTCCAGCTGTGCGGCTTGTTCGGCCGGCAATTCCGGCCAGTTGCCGATCGCCGCGCCACGGATATAGCCAAAGCACCACTCTTCGGCGAGGGTCACGTCCTGGCCCTGGTGTTCGGTTTCATCGAAGCGCGCCTTGAAGCCCTCGGCGTCAGTCGCCAGTTGTCCGGCCAGCAGGTTGATATGACGCACGCACAGGTCCAGGAACTGCTTGGCCTCCTCGGCGCTTTCCCACTCCGGGTTCTGCCCACCCCAGATCGCAGGGAACCACTCTGCAATATCCACCTGAGCGGGGCTGGACACCAATGCGGTGAAGTAGCCGTCGAGTTCGGCCAGGTTCAGCACCGAATGGTCGTCGCCGTACTTCAACAGGGTTTCTTCGATGAGTTCGAAATCGGCGGGGGCGAGGGGTTGGGCGTGCATGGGCATATCCTTTAAACGTCGAACGCCGCTGATGGGGCGGCTTAAAGCGCGAAGGATGGCGTGTGCCGGGGCTTTTATCCAGCGTCTTTTCAATCCCCGTTGCCAGTCCCGCTTTTGGCCGATGCGCCGTGGCGCACCCTTGTTATAGTTCGGGCCTTATCACTCGCCAGTCAGGGATCACTGCCATGTCCGAATACCAAGCTTTCGTCGTCGAACTCAGCGGCAACGTTGCCCATGTGCAGATCAACCGCCCGGAAAAGATCAACGCGATGAACGCCGCGTTCTGGACCGAGATCATCGATATCTTCCAGTGGATCGAAGACACCGATGCCGTGCGTGCCGTGGTCCTCAGCGGCGCCGGCAAGCATTTTTCCTCTGGCATCGACCTGATGATGCTGGCCTCGGTGGCCAACGATCTCGGCAAGGATGTGGGCCGCAATGCACGCCTGCTGCGCCGCAAGATCCTCGAGCTACAAGCCTCGTTCAATGCCGTCGACACCTGCCGCAAGCCGGTACTGGCGGCGATCCAGGGTTACTGCATCGGTGGCGCCATCGACCTGATCAGCGCCTGCGACATGCGCTACGCCGCTGAAGACGCGCAATTCTCGATCAAGGAAATCGATATCGGCATGGCTGCTGACGTCGGCACCCTGCAACGCCTGCCACGCATCATCGGCGACGGCATGCTGCGTGAGCTGGCCTACACCGGCCGCCAGTTCGGTGCCGAGGAAGCGCGCAGCATCGGCCTGGTCAATCGTGTGTATGCCGATCAGGAAAGCCTGTTGGCCGGCGTGTTCGAGATCGCCCATGAAATCGCCGCCAAGTCGCCGATTGCGGTCACCGGCACCAAAGCTATGATCAGCTACATGCGTGACCATACGGTCAATGACGGTCTGGAATACGTTGCCACCTGGAACTCGGCTATGTTGCAATCCAACGACCTGCGCGTGGCCATTGCGGCCCATATGAGTAAGCAGAAACCCGAATTCGTGGATTGACTGACATGACCCCAGGCTGGATTACCACAACGCTGCTGGACAACGACGCCCCCGGCGGCTGGGCTGTCGCCCGCAGCCGCGACGGCTTTTTGCATGACGCCAATGGCCCGCTGTTCCCTCGGGAATGGCTCAAGCGCCAGGACCTTTCGGTGTTTGCCGAACACGGCATCGGCCACCTCGACGGTGAGCCGGTGTACCTGCTGGAACTCGACTCGGCGGGCGAAGTGCAAGGATGCAGTTGGCAGGGCCTGCGCGGCTTCATGCTGCAAGGTGATCACATCCTGTACAAAGTGCTGGGCTACGCCGCGCAGATCGGCACCTGGGCACGCGAGCATCGGTTCTGCGGCAGTTGCGGCCAGGCCATGGTCCAGGTGCCACGGGAGCGGGCAATGTATTGCCAGGCCTGCGACCTGCGCAGCTACCCACGGATTTCGCCGAGCATGATCGTGCTGGTGACCCGTGGCGACGAGATCCTGCTGGCGCGCTCGCCGCGTTTTGTCACCGGGGTCTACAGCACCTTGGCGGGCTTTGCCGAGCCGGGTGAGTCAGCCGAAGACTGCCTGATCCGCGAGGTGCGCGAAGAAGTGCAGGTGGAGGTCAGGAACATCCAGTACATGGGCAGCCAGTGCTGGCCGTTCCCCCATTCGATGATGCTGGGCTTCCATGCCGAGTACGCCGGTGGCGACATCGTGCCCCAGGCCGACGAGATCGAAGATGCGCAGTGGTTCAGCATCCACGACCTGCCGCCGTTGCCGGCGTCACGCTCGATTGCGCGTTACCTGATCGACCTCTATGTAGCCCGTCGCTTAGGCCACGCTGAACCAGTGCTGCCAGGCTAGGCGCACCGTCAGGCCGAGGACCACGGTGATAAACACCGGACGAATGAACTTGGCGCCGCCGCTGATCGCGCTGCGGGCGCCAAAGAACGCGCCACACATCACCGACACGCCCATCGCCAGGCCGACGATCCAATCCACCGAGCCGTTGAAGATAAACACCGACAACGCCGCCGCGTTGCTGACGAAGTTCATGCTGCGCGCCACGCCGCTGGCCTTCACCAGGTCGATGGGGTGCAACAGCATGGTGCTCACGGTCCAGAACGCACCGGTACCGGGGCCGGCCACGCCGTCGTAGAAGCCCAGGCCGAAACCCTGGGCGCCTTGCCATTTCTTCTTGATCGGCGCGTCGGCGTCCAGCGGCGCCTTGGGCGTGCCACCGAACAGCAAATACACGCCGCAACCGAATACGATCACCGGGAGCATTTTGTTCAGGGTTTCGGCGGGCAGGTAGTGGGCAACCACCGCACCGGCCAACGCACCGATCAAGGTGCCTACGATCGCATGCACCCACTGGCGCGGGTGAAACAGCTTGCGGCGATAGAAGGTGAAGCTGGCCGTGGCCGAGCCGAAGGTGGAACTGAGCTTGTTGGTGCCCAGTACCAAATGGGGCGGCATCCCGGCGGTGAGCAGCGCCGGGGTGGTGAGCAGGCCACCGCCACCGGCGATGGCGTCGATAAAGCCGGCGATAAAGGCCACGACGGCGAGGATGGCGAGGGTGGTGAGGTCTACGCTGAGTTCGAAAGGCATTGGGCAGGGCTTATGGTTGGCAGTGCGCAGCAAAGCGCTGTGCGAAGGGCTGCCATCTTACCTGCCTGTTGTATGCAGAACCAAATGTGGGAGGGGGCTTGTTTCCGTGGCGGCCTTCGGGCCGACCATGTCGTTGGATTTGACCGAGTACATATCCGTTGCTGCGGTCACGGCGGCTATTGGTTCCGCCCTTACGGCGGGTCACTTTTGGAAGAGCGCCAAAAGTAACCAAAAACGCTTCGCCCCAACACTCGGCACCTCGCCTAGGCTCGGTGTGCCCGAACGCAGGCTTTGGAGCGTGGGCCGCCGCGATGGGCCATCCTTGGCCCAGCGCGGCTAACCCGGCGTCCTGCCGGGTTACCCACGCTCCAAAGCCTGCGTTCGGCCAGCGTGTTTGACGGGGCGATTCCAGATCAAAAACAAAGCGAGGCGGCCTTAAAGCCGACCTGATCTTTGAAGCGTACGCGGTGTGGCTTCTACTTCCTTAACCGCTGACGAAGTCAGCAATCTTTTGAT
>NZ_JAFLXD010000080.1:0-13140 GCF_019891415.1 Pseudomonas sp. SH10-3B
AGCTTGCTCGCGAAAAACTTGAGGGCGTTGCGGGGAGCCCGGCCTCCAGCGTCATCGTTGACATCTTTCGCGAGCAAGCTCGCTCCTACAGTGAGTGCACCGTGAGTGCCTTGATCACCTGGTCCACATTGGTTTCCAACTCCGATACCGGGTCCGCGCCGTCTACGTTCAGCACCAGCAACGTTGAACCGCCCGCCGTGATAGCGGCCTTCACCGCGTCACTCGGCTGGCGATGATGCAGCACCACGGCCACGTCGTTGTCCTTCAACTCGGCACTGAGTTTCTGTAATGCCTCAGGCGTCCAATCGGCGTCGGGCCGGGCATCGGTGCTGAGCAGTTCCAGATTCAAACTGCTGATCAGATAGGCAAAGTGATCGCTCAAACTGACCACGCTCAGGTTGTCCGCCTTGGCCAGTCGCGCCTCGCTGTCGGCGCTGAGCTTGAGCAGGCGTTGCTTGAGGGCCGCCAGGTTGGCGTCGATCTTCGCCTTGGCGCCCGGTGCCAGCCGGCTCAGGTCGGCGGCCAGGACATCGGCCATGCGCCCCAGGTTGTTGCTCGATTGCCATGGCTGACTGTTCAAACCGTCAGCCACGCCAGGTTGCACGGCAATCCCCGGCAAGCTGCCATCCACCGGGCGTGCCGCGTCGATTTCGACAATGCGGATATTGCTGCGTCGGGCCACGGGGTAGAGCGGGTCATCGGCCCACAGCGAGCGCAGGCCGATGGCGGCGTCGGCGTCCTGGGCCAGTGTGTTCAGTGCCGGCGCGCCACGGCCGGTGAAGTACGACACCTGCCGCGAGCCCGGCAGGTTGGCGGGGGCCGCGCGCTCAAGCTGCACATCGGAGCCCTTGAGCAACACCTCGGCCAAGCCGTACGTGATCGGCAGGGAGGCCAGGACTTTCACCGGTTTGGCCGCGTGAGCAGCCGGTTTGCCCACGTCGGCCGCCATCAGCGGCGTGGTGATCAAGCAAGCGATGGCCAGGGCCAGAGGCTGAAGAACGGAGCGCATTATCCAAGGTTCCCTTTAAGGCTGGGCACGGTGCCGCGCGCGATGGCGGCAAGTGCGAAGGCGATACCGGCCATCAGGATGATCGCGGCACCGGAGGGGATGGGCAGGTCGAAGATGATCGGCAACAGGATCCCGCACAGGGTGCTGACGGTGGCGATCACCACCGAGATCCAGAAGAAGCCTTTGAGCGATTGGCTCAGCAAGCGTGCCGCCGCCGCCGGAATCACCAGCAGCGCACCCACCAGGATGGCGCCGATGACCTTGACTGCGGCCACGGTGATCAGCGTCACCAGGATCACGAACAGGTAGTCCAGGGTCTTCACCGCTACACCACGCACCGCCGCCAATTGCGGGTTGAAGCTGGCGAGCATGATGCGGTTGTACAGCGGTAGCGCCAGGGCCATCACCAGGGCGCCGACAATCGCCAGTACCAGCAGGTCGTTGCCGTTGACCGTCAGCACCGAGCCGAACAACACGTTTTCGAGGATATGCACGTTGATCTTGCCCGCCAGGATCAGCAGCAGGCTCGCACCCAATGCCAGGGATACCGACAGGAACACGCCGATCAAGGTGTCTGGCGCCAGGCCGGTGCGGTTGCGCAGGTAGTTGAGCAGGATGCCGAACAACAGGCAGTAGCCAAACAGGCTGCCATAGGGCCCGGTGTAGGGCTCACCCAGCAGAATGCCCACGGCCACGCCGGTCAGTGCGGCATGGCCGACCGCTTCGGAGAAAAACGCAAAGCGCTTGACCACCACCAGCGTGCCCAGCCCGCCCAGTACCGGGCCGATCAGCAGGCCGGCAAGCAGGGCGTTGACCACAAAACCATAGGCCAGCGCTTCCGGCAGATAACCGGAAGAAGCCCAACCTTGGACCATCAGGCGAAACGCTTCATAACTCATGGCGCCGGGCTCCGAGGGTGGGTAGAGAACAGGGTCAGCAGGCGGTCCGGGGTCAGCGCCTCTTTTGGCGTGGCGTCGAACAGCAGGCGGCGGTTCAGGCCGGTGACGCGGTCGGCCAGGCGGCCCACGGCTTCCAGGTCGTGTTCGATCCACAGCACGGTGATCCCGGCGAGGCGCCAGTCATTGAGCAAGCGTTCGAACACCTGGATACCGGCCTCATCGAGGGCCGACATCGGTTCATCCAGCACCAGCAACTGCGGCGCCGGGATCAGTCCCTGGGCCAACAACACCCGCTGGCGCTCACCGCCGGACAGCGCGCCCATGCGCCGCGTGCGTTTGTCCTGCATGCCGACCCGTTCCAGCGCCTCGCCAATCGCGGCGGCGTAATGTTTGGACAAGCCCAGAAACGCCGGGCGCCGCTGGCACATGGCAGCCATGAAATCATCCACGGTCATCGGCAAGCCACGGTCGAACTCCAGCGCCTGGGGCACATAACCGATGGTGCCAGGTGTGCTCGGCCACTCCAGGCTTAACCGGCCCTGGTGCGGCGTTTGCCCCAGCAGGGTCTTGATCAGCGAACTTTTGCCGCCGCCATTCGGGCCCACCAGCGCATGGATGCTGCCCGGCTGCACCTGGAAACTTACGCCGTCGAGGATCACGGTGCGGCCCAGGGTCAGGGACACCTTGTCGAAGTCGAGGGTCGGGCCGACGCTGGCGACCTTCAAGTGTTCCGCCGCCGTCATGCCCCTGACTCCTGAATCGCCCGCACCACGGTGTTGAGGTTGCCGGTCATTTCCACTTCGTATTTTTCAGCGCTGTATTCGCCGTAGGAAATATGCGACAGCGGGTACAGCTTGACCCCGGATTCGCGCTGGATGGTGTCGACATAAGTCGACGGGAAATCCATCTCCGAGAAGATCACCTTCACGTCCAGGGCGCGCAGTTCGTCGATGGTCTTCTTCAACTGGCTCGGGCTCGGCTCGATCCCGTGGGCCGGCTCGACCACGGCGGTGACTTCCAGGCCGAACTCGCGCAGCAGGTAATCGTAGGCCGCGTGCACGGTGGCGACGCGCAGGTCCGGGTTGGGCGCGCCGGTCAACTTGGCCAGGGCATCGGCGCGCATTTGCCGCAGGCGTTTGCCATAGGCGCGTGCGTTCTGGGTGTAGGTCTTGGCGTTGTCCGGGTCGAGCTTGCCCAGTTCGCGGGCGATGTTGTTGACCTGGGCAATCGACGCACTGATCGACAGGAACGTATGCGGGTTGACCACCTTGCCGGCACCGCGCGCGGCATTGCCGGTGGCCGCCAGCAGCGGCACGTTGGCGTTGGCTTCGATCACCGGGATGTCCGGGCGCTCGCTGGTGGCGATCATGCGGTCGGCGAAGTCGTCATGGCCGACGCCATTGAGCACGATCACATCCAGGGTGCCGATGCGCTTGATGTCTTCGGCGCGTGGCTCGTAGGCGTGGGGGTTGAAGCCGGCCGGGATCAGTGGCACCACTTCGGCCTTGTCGCCGACGATATTGGCCACGTAGCTGTAATACGGGTGCAGGGTGATGCCGATACGCAGGCGCTTGGCCGCTTCGGCATGGGCGAGGGGAGCGAGTATCAGGCTGAACAGGCCAACCAGAAACATGCGCAACAGGGGGGATGAAATAGACATGGGCAATCGGTCTTCTCGTTCAGTGACGGTGCTGGCGGGTAACGCCGGCATCGAATTGCGCGACCACCTGCTGCCAGCCGGCTGCGATCAGCGCCTGGTCAGTGAGGTCGGAGGGGGCGGCCAGGTCTTTGCTGCGGTTGAGCCAGATATCCGGCTCGCTGCCCTGTACGCGCATCAGCAGTGAACCGCTGGTGGCCGGCGTCTGGCTCAGTCCCAGGTAGGCCGAATTCGCCAGCAACTGCCAGCGATGGTTGCCACGGCTGACCGAACTGGCGTCCTGGGCAAACGGCGCAAAGCCTTCTACGGCCAGTTGCTCGGGGCCAGGCAGGGCGCTTTGCTCTTGTTGCAGCAGGTGGATTTCATCCAGCGTGACCCGCAGGTCGGCGTAGATACCTTGTTCGGCGGCGCTCAGGTCACGGCGGGCGTCCAGTTGATGACTGGGCACCGCCGCGACTTCCTGGGTTTCACCGTGCAGCGCCACCACGGTTCCCGCCACCGCCAGGATGATCAGGCACAGCAGCAGGACGTAGAGGGTTTCGTGGCCGGCACCGGCGGGGCGTACAACCTGTGTGGTACTCATTGAGGCTGGATATCCGCTTGGTCGATTTCCACGACGTGACCGGGGCCGGCATCAAACAGCACGTAGAACTCGGACGCGGGCTTCTTGAAGGTCAGGGTCGAGTCCTGGCCGAGCTTGCCGGGCACCAGGATGGTTTCGTCGTAGCCGATCACATCCAGGGTCACGCCGGGGGCGCCGCTGCCATCGGAGAAACCGCCTTTGCACTGGATCTGCTCGCCGGGGATTTCCTTGCATTCACACATCGGGTTGTGGGCAAAGGCGGTGGTACAGAAACCGGCGCACAGCAACAGTGCGGCGCGGGACAGGCGCTTGAAGGTCATGGTTTAACTCCTTGCTTGTTCAACCAGGCAATGGTGGCAGGCGAGGCCTGGCTCAGCGGGATGGAACCCTGGTGCACGGTGCCGTCCCAGCCTTCCATGGTGACCCACAGTTCGGCGTCGGCAGGCGTGCGTTCCGGTATCGGCAGACCGGCGCCCATGCGGTACGGGGTGCCGAAGAAAATCACCCCGGCGGCGCGCAGGCTGCGTGGTTTGCCGATGCGCAGGTAAGTGGCCTTGACCTGCTCGGTACAGGTTTCGCACAGCGCGGCATTGAAGAACTTCATCGGGCCGGCCGGGTTCGGGCGTGGGCCTTCGTTGCGGAACTCGGCCAGCTTGAGGCTCCAGGGCCCTACCTGCACGTCACCCGCCACGCGCTCACCGATACCGGTGTCGCCGCGAAACAGGGCGGCCTCGGAAAAGTACTTGGGCATGAAGCCCAGGGGCACCAGCAACAGCAGTACGTTGATATGGAAGCGCCATTTCAGCCAGAAGGCCCGCAGCGGCGAAGGCGGTGCAGCGGCAGTGACCTTGCTCATCGGTTGGCCTCCGAGGTTTCAGCCTGCATGGCTGGGATGGATGCCGGCGCACGTTGCACCTTGGCTTCGCGCTTGAGGGCGTTAAGGGTGGCGAGGGCGGTGCGCTTGGTCCAGATCAGCAGGCCGCTCAGGACCATCATGCTCAGCACCAGGCCAAAGAATGCCCAGATCAGCTTGATCCATATGCCACCGAAGTCGCCGGTGTGCAGAGGGCGCATGGATTCGGTGACAAATTCCAGCTTGGTGCGATCGGACAGCAGGTGAGCCGAGGCGACTTCACCGTCATACGGGTTGATTTGTGCGGTCTGGTACATCAACGGATACCAGCCTCGGCCGCCGATCTGCAGGTGGCTGTAGGCGTTGAGGGGCAGGCTCACGAAACTTGCCTCGAGCCCCGGAATACGCTGGGTAGCGATTGCGATCGCTTCATCCACGGGAATCATCGGCGCCGGTACGCCGGGCGCCGACGTCGGGACTTTTTCGCGGGCGATCACTGGCACGATGGGCTCGCTGGAAATTGAAATCTGGTTGTCAAACAGGATCGCCTGGATCAGGAACCAGGTGCCGGTAATGGAGATCACCGCGATAAACCAGATCGACCAGATGCCGCTCAGGCGGTGGAAGTCGCCCCAGAAGATTCGCGCGCCGTGGCGGACACGCAGGGTCGGCCTGAGAAAGCCCTTCCAGAATTTCTTGTACACCACCAGCCCGGTGACCAGCGAAGCCAGCAACGGCAGGCCGAGCAGTGACACCAGGTACCAGCCCCAGCTGAAGCCATTGGTGAACGGCACCAGCCACCAGCCGTGGAGGGCGCGGGTGAACTGGCGGAAGTCGAACGACGGGCTGATGCCCTGGATCGCGCCGGTGTAGGGGTTGACGTAGACCTCGACCGAGCGGCCGTCGGGGTAGCTGAGGTCGACACTCAGGGCGAAGTGCGATTCATCCGGGCGGTTCAGCGATTGCACGATCACCTGGGGCTCGGCGCGCTTGATCGCGCTGATCACCTGGTCGTAGCTCAGCAGCTCGGCATCGTCCGACGGTTTGCTTGCGCGGATATCCGGGTTGGCCAGCCAGACGATTTCCTGGCTGACCACCGCCAGGGTGCCGGTGACGCAGACGATCAGTACAAAGAACCAGATGGGCAAGGCCAGCCAGCTATGTACGAGAAACCAGAGTTTGGAGCGTGACTTCTTCGACATGTGAATGAGGGTCTTGATCAGAGTGGGGCGAGGGAGGCCCGGAAAAAGGCCAGTCGTAGCTTTTGCTTACGCGACGGGCTGTATCTGAATTAAGACGGATGAGAATGAGAAATCCCCAAGGCGGATATGAAAGAAAATGTTTCAGGTTCAAATTCAGCGTGTTTTTACGGCGTGGGGGGATTCATTGACTGGGGTAGGAGCCGGCGAACCGGCCCCGATGCTCAGCCTTGCTGGAACATTGCCATGGCGCGTTGGCGGATCTGTTCTTCGCTGAGGTCTTCCTTGCGGGTGGCGAGGTACCAGAGATGACCGTAGGGATCTTTCACACTCCCTGAGCGGTCGCCATAGAATCGGTCCTCGGGTTCGGATACCACGCTGGCGCCGGCTGCAACGGCTTGTTTGAACTGCGCGTCTACGTCGTTCACATACAGATGCAAGGCGACACTCGTGCTTTCAGCCGGATTGCTCAGGGACATTTCATCGCAGGGCGTGGCCAGCATGATCGCTGAGTCACCAATACGCAGTTCGGCATGGCCGACCCTGCCATCAGGCATGTCCAGGCGCATGATTTGGGTGGCGCCGAAGGCTTTTTGGTAAAACTCGATAGCCTCAGAGGCTTTGTCGATGCCCAGATAAGGCGTGACGCTGTGATATCCCTCGGGAATGGGTTTGACGCTCATATCGTTCTCCTTGATTGGGGGGAAGGCGCGGCCTTTTCACTATAGGTCACGCCTATCAAGGGGCCTGTCGGGACCGACGAGGGGATGTTCAACTGGGCTCCAGCAACTGAGCTCCCGGCCCGCGTTCACCGAGTTGGTCATCCTGGTTGCGCAGCGGGCACGCGTCCAGCGACAGGCACCCGCAACCAATGCAGCCATTGAGCTTGTCGCGCAGCAGCATCAGTTTATTGATGCGCTCATCCAGGTCTTCGCGCCACAGCGCGGACAAGCGCTCCCAGTCTTTAGCGTTGGGCGTGCGTCCATTCGGCAGTGTCTGCAATGCCTCGCCAATCGTCGCCAACGGAATCCCCAGGCGCTGGGCGATCTTGATCACCACCACCCGCCGCAGCACATCCCGTGGATAGCGCCGCTGATTGCCGGCATTGCGATGACTCTTGATCAACCCCTTGGTTTCGTAGAAGTGCAGGGCCGTGACGGCCACGCCGCTGCGGGCTGCCAGTTGGCCGACGGTGAGTTCCTTGGTAACCATGAAAACTCCGATTAAGTGCTTGACCTTGACTTAACTAGAGGTTTTACCCTGCGTGGCATCTAGTCGCAAGATTCTGCCTACAGATAAGAGGGAGTGTTCATGCAGGTATCAGAGAAGAATCTCAGTTTCACGCAACTGATCGAATTTCACATCGAACCCCAGCAGCAAGTGGCGCTGGTGGCGGCCTTGTCCACCCAAAGCGAGCGCCTGGCCCAGGGCCATGGCGGCTTTATCAATGCGAGTGTGCAAGTCAGCGAGGATGGGCGGCGGGTACTCAATTACCTGCAATGGCGCTCCCGCGAGGACGGCGAGGCGGCGTTCCAGTGCTTTGAGCACGGCGAGGAAGATTTCTGGACGCTGATCCGCGCGCACCAGGCCACGGCCGTGACCTTTGGTTCGTTCCAGGTGCTGCGCAGTTTCGAGCGCAGCCATGACAATGCGTTGCACTGCCGGCTAAATGGATAGGTGCAGCATCCGTTCCCCCTGCACATTTTCCCCAGGGCGGCGCTTGTTCACCGCCAACTCGCCGATCTTGATCAGGCGTGTGCGTGTGACATTGCGGCTCAGGCCCAGCAGGTTGGCGGTGTGCACCTGGTTGTAATGGCTGAAGCGGTAAGCGGCGCGCAATAGCGCGTCTTCGACCTTTTCGTGCAGGGCGCCGGCCTGTTCTTCGAACAGCTTTTGAAACGCGCGCTCCAGCAAGGCCTCGGCGCTGTTGTCGGTGCCGTGCTGGCTGTCGTCCTGGCGCTCGATGCGCATGTTCGAGAGGCGCAGGTCGTCGCGTTCGATCACGCCGTTACGGCAGATCAGCAGGGTGTGGTGAATCACGTTTTCCAGCTCGCGGATATTGCCCGGCCAACTGTAGCTTTTGAGTTTCTGCTCGGCCTCGCGGCTGATGGTGATCGGGCCGTAGCCGAGGCGCTGGCTGTAGGCTTCGATAAAGTGTCGGGTCAGCGGCAGGATATCGCCGGGGCGCTCGCGCAGCGGGCTGAGTTCCAGGCTGACCACGTCGAGGCGGTAGTAGAGGTCTTCGCGGAAATGCCCAGCGTTGATGGCCTTTTCCAGTTGCACATTGGTGGCGGCCAGTACGCGCACATCGATCGGAATGCTCTTACGCGAACCCAGGCGCACCACTTCGCGCTCCTGTAGGACGCGCAGCAGTTTGACCTGGATGGGCATCGGCAAATCGCCGATTTCATCGAGGAACAAGGTGCCTCCATCGGCCTCTTCGAACCAGCCAGCCTTGGCGCTGAGGGCGCCGGTAAACGCGCCTTTTTCATGCCCGAACAGCTCGGCTTCCACCAGGGATTCGGAGAACGCCCCGCAGTTCACCGCCACGAACGGCCGGTTGCGCCGCGCACTGAGGTTGTGGATGTGGCGCGCCACCAGCTCTTTACCGGTTCCGGTCTCGCCGATGATCAGCACGCTGGCTTCGCTGGGCGCCACTTGCTGGATGTGGTCGAGCAGCGCCTTGGATTTCGGGTCTTCGAAGACCTGGGCCGTGGCGCGGATCGACGTCGCAAGGGCGGGCGAGGGCGGTAAGGTTAGAAGCTGCATGGGCACCTCTTTTTATGAGTAGAACGTCGGAATCGGCAGGGATTGGTTCAACGCCCAGTCCCCCAGTTCGTGGAGCTTGTAATCCACCGGGTCGTGCAGGGTTTGTGTGCGCAGGTTGCGCCAGTGTCGATCCAGGCGCAGGGAGGCGTGGGTGGAGCGCGCGCCGGTGACTTCAAACAGGCGGCTGCACAGGTCCAGGCCTTGGCGGGTGGCGGCGACCTTGGCGGTGGCGATGGCAATCGCCAGTTGGCCGCGTTCGTGTTCGCTGAGGTTGGGGCCTTTTGCCCAGGCCTGGTCGAGCAGCTCGGCAGCGCGTTCCACCAACAGGCGCACACCCTCCAGGGCTACCCAGAATTCGCCGTAGTGATGCAGCACGTAAGGGTCCTGGCGCACGTCTACGGCCGAGGATTTGTGCCAGGAGCGGGTCTCCGTGAGCGTGTAGTTGCGCGCTTCTTCGAAGGCACCTTCGGCGATGCCGAGGAACATATGGGTGAAGGTCAACTGGGCGATCAGCGGGCGCAGGCAGGCAAAAGGCGTGCTCAGCGGGCCCGGGTCGAGCAGCAATTCCGACTCCTCGACGCGCACCCGTTCGAAGCTGGCGCTGCCGCTGTCGGTCTGGCGTTGGCCGATATTGTTCCAGTCGTTGTGCAGGGTGATGCCACTGCGCCCGCTGGGGATGGCGGCGATCAGCAGCTTGCCACCGGCGCTTTCATCCACCGCAGAGGCAATCAGCATTTCCGAGTCGCTGGCGCCGGAGCAGAAGCTCTTTTTGCCGGAGAACTCGCGCCAGCCGCCGAAGTCCTTGACTACCGTGCGTGTGTCCAATGGGTTGAGGGCGTTGCCCCAGAACCAGTTTTTGCGCGCGGTCTGTTCGAACCACGGTTGCCATTGGTCTGGTCGAGAAAACAGGCGCACGGTGGCGAGCATCAAGTGATGGAAGCCGAAGACGTGGGCAATGGAGCTGTCGACCTTGGCGAACTCGCGCACGATGGCCAGGGTGTCACTCCAGGGCGCGCCGAGGCCGCCGTATTGAGTGGGAATGCTCAGGGCCAGCAGGCCGCTTTGGCGCAGGGCGTCACGTTCGGTCTTGGGGGTGCCACCGCGCTCGTCGCGCTCTACGGCAGTGAGGGCGAATTCGGCGGCCAGCAGTCTGGCGGTCTGCAACGGTGATGGCAGGACGCTGTGGGGTTTGGCTGTCACGGGTTTTCCTCTTTATAAGCGGGAGCGACCAACGCCGCTCCCGCCGCTGCGCCGATCAGGCCTTGGCTGGCAGAACATCGTTGGCAATCATTTCGCCGAACGGGCCAGTGAGGTTGGTGATGCCGCGTCCGGCCAGGCTGGCATAGGGCTCCGGCAGCAGCGGGAACACCAACTCGGCAAAGCGATAGGCTTCTTCCAGGTGTGGGTAGCCGGAAAAGATGAAGCTCTCGATGCCGAGGTCGGCGTACTCCTTGATGCGTTCGGCCACTTGCTGCGGGTTGCCCACCAGCGCGGTACCGGCACCGCCGCGTACCAGGCCGACACCGGCCCACAGGTTGGGGGCGATTTCCAGGTTGTCGCGGCGCCCGTCGTGCAAGGCCGCCATGCGGCGCTGGCCTTCGGAATCAAAGCGCGAGAAGGATTTTTGCGCGGCGGTGATGGTTTCGTCGCTGATGTGCTCGATCAGCTTGTCGGCGGCTTTCCACGCGTCTTCTTCGGTCTCGCGCACGATCACGTGCAGACGAATGCCGAACTTCACCGTGCGCCCGTGGCGAGCTGCGCGTTCACGTACATCTGCGAGTTTTTCGGCGACAGCGGCGGGTGGTTCGCCCCAGGTCAGGTACACATCCACCTGTTCGGCGGCGAGGTCGTGGGCGGCATCCGAGGATCCGCCGAAATACAGCGGTGGATAAGGCTTTTGTACCGGTGGGTAAAGGGCCTTGGCGTTCTGTACGCGCAGGTGTTTGCCTTCGAAATCGACTGATTCGCCCTGCAACACGCGGCGCCAGATTTGTAGGAATTCGTCGGTGACTTCGTAGCGTTCGCTGTGGTCGAGGAAGCTGCCGTCGCCGCGGTTTTCGTCGGGGTCACCGCCGGTGACCACGTTGATCAGCAAGCGGCCGTTGGACAGGCGATCCAGGGTGGCTGCCATGCGGGCGGACACGGTGGGCGAGATGATGCCTGGACGAATCGCCACCAAGTAGCGCAGGCGTTCTGTCAGCGGCACCAGTGCCGAGGCGATGACCCAGGAGTCTTCGCACGAGCGGCCGGTGGGAATCAGCACGCCGTGGTAACCCAGGCTGTCAGCCGCCTGCGCGACTTGCTTCAGATAATTGAGGGTGACCGGCCGCGCACCTTGGGTGGTACCCAGGTAATGACCGTCACCATGTGTTGGCAGAAACCAGAAAACATCCATGACCAATCCTTAAGCGATTTTCAGCAGAGAGGGGGAGTGCGCTGCAAACAATGGCGCTGCGCGTTCTGCCGCAAGGCGTATCCGGCCCTTCAGGGGCTCACTGGTTATTTGGTAGTCGGTGAAGTCGGCCTCGGTGGCGTACACGCCGATCGGTAGGGTCAGGGCTTGGAAGAAGCTGAACAGCGGTCGTAGCTGGTGATCGAGGACCAGTGCGTGGCGTTCGCTGCCACCGGTGGCTGCGAGCAGCACCGGTGTATCGATCAGGGCGTTGAGGCCGACCAGGTCGAACAGGTGCTTGAGCAGGCCTGGGTAGGAACCGCGATAGACCGGTGCGGCGACGATCAGCAGGTCGGCCTGTTCGATGGCCACCAATTGGGCTTCGACCTCGGCGGGCAATTCATCGCGGGATAGGGCGCCGCCCAGGGGCCGCGCAATGTCGCCCAGCTCGATCAAGGTGGTCTGGATCGGCAGCAAGGTCGCCAATTCAGCCAGTACGGCTTGGGTCAGCACGAGGGTACGGGACGGGCGCCAGGTTCCGCCGGAGAGGGCAACGACATTCAGGGGACGGGTCATGAACAGTTCCTTTATCAACAGTGGTTCATAGCAAGTGGAGTGCAACGTGTTGAGCAAGAGCTGTACCAACGGGTGCAGGCCTTGATTGGCGTGGGTTGCAGGTTCACTGCTGAAAAATGCTGCTGTTGTCTGACTGGTGATTTGTTGAATGGCTGTTGCCTGGCAAACAGTTGCGTGGCGAACAGTGCGGGTTCGGTGTAAGCCAGTTATAGAGGGTTAGGGTTATTCCGTAAATGAACGTATTTCCATATTTATAGATCATAAAGAAATATGCGTGCCTCGCTATCGAGGGTGGCTTGGCGGTTGATAGCGACTATCACGGACGATGATTTTTCACTGCGCAAGGCCGGGAGTAGCCTGTGTTCATTGACTCGAAACCATCTTCCCAGGGCCACCGCCATGAACCGATTTCTCGCTGTTTGCTTATTGATTGTCAGCTCCGTACTCGCCGGCTGTGCGGGCCATCCTTCGCCAGAACTGCGTCCCTACACGGCCGAAGAGAGCAAGCAACTGGCCCTGGAAGCGCTGAGCCGTCGCGGCTTGTCGTTTGATGAATATCAACAGCAGCGCGCGGCACTGACGGGTCAGCCACACAAGCCCTTCGGGTTTGATCGCCAGGGCGAAATGAACGCCGAGCGCAACGTGGTTTTGCATGGTCGTCCCAGTTGAGTCGGCACTGCGCAGCAAAAAGCCCGAGGCTTCCCTCAAAGGAACCTCGGGCTTTTTGTTTTCCATGGCATGACTTCAGCCTGTTAAGCTGAATTTCAGGAGCGTTCCTACGCACATTTACTTAAAGTTGTTCTTCTTTAATGGCATTCGATCCGGTAAACCTGACGACCTCTGTTCCGGCCGATGCCCCTGAGACGCTGCTCTCGGGAACCTGCTCTGCGAGTCTTAACTGTCATGAATAAACGTCCGCTGTATTTCGACTACGCTGCCACCACTCCGGTGGACGAGCGCGTCATCCAGGTGATGGTCGAGTGTCTGGGCTTCAACGCCAATTTCGGTAATCCCGCGTCCAGTTCCCACGCGTTCGGCCAGGCGGCCCGGCAAACGGTTGAACAGGCGCGTGGCCAGGTGGCCGAGTTGGTTGGCGCACAGCCTGGACAGATCGTCTGGACCTCCGGCGCCACTGAATCCAACAACCTCGCCATCAAGGGCGTTGCCCAGGCGCGGGGCGTGGCGGGCGGGCATATCATCACC
>NZ_JAFLXD010000081.1:0-12150 GCF_019891415.1 Pseudomonas sp. SH10-3B
GGATATGTACTCGGTCAAATCCAACGACATGGTCGGCCCGAAGGCCGCCATCGGGAGCAAGTCGAATCGTCGCACCGCCCCTCCCACATTTGGTTATACGACCAGGCGAAAAACATCATCAGATATACGCATCATAAACATATATTAACTGCATATTTTTAATAATTAACATATAACAAAACGGACTTTTACGAACGCCTTTCCTATCCATATTGTTATGTCCAGCACCGACCCCTGACCAGGTGGAGGCCTTGCCTGAACCACCACTTTCTCAGGGACCTACCATGAGCCACATCGCCGCGCCCAATCGCCTCACCCTTGCTGTCTCCCTCGCCCTGTTCGGCGCGTACGCCCACGCCGATGACACCGCGCTGCCGGTGGTCAATGTCACGGCCGAGCACCGCAGTGAAGACTTGCAGAAAACCCCGCTGGCGATTTCCGCCTTCGACGAGAAGAGCCTCGACGACAAGCAGATCCGCAGCGTGCGCGACCTGTCGGGCCAGGTGCCGAACCTGACTCTCAGCCGCCAGTCGATCTCCTACAGCGCCCAGACCTATGGCATTCGCGGCATCGGTGAAACCGATCCGATCCAGGAAGCCGCCGTGGCGGTGTATGCCGATGACTTGTACATCCCTCGGGCGATTTCTTCGATGCTCGACTTCAATGACGTCGAGCGCGTCGAAGTGCTGCGCGGCCCCCAGGGCACCCTGTACGGGCGCAACAGCAGCGCCGGGGCGATCCGTGTGATCACCCGTGACCCCAACCAGGAAACCCGTGGTTTCGTCGAGCTCGGCGCGGGTAATTACAACGCGCAGAACGGCCGTTTCCTGATCAGCGGCCCGCTGGTGGACAACGCGTTGTTCGGCAGCTTTTCGGCGATCCGCCTGAGCCGCGACGGCACGGTGTCCAACCCGACCCGGGGCAAGGATGTGAACAATGTCGATATCCAGTCCTACCGTGGCAAGCTGCGCTACAAGCCGGAGGATTCACCCTGGGATGTGCAGTTGACCCTGGCCGGCACCTTTGACCGTGGCGACACCACCAGCTACTCGCCGTTCGACGCCAATGGCCGTTTCGACAAGTTCAAGAGCTACAGCAGCCTCGACCCGAAAAACCGCCTTGACCAGGGCAGTTCGGTATTGCGCGCGATCTATGCGATCGACGATCACTTGAATGTCAAATCGGTCACTGCCTGGTCGTCCTTCAACCAGCCGGTGAACTACGACAACTCAGGGCAGGCCGCGCTGATCCAGAACAACCTGATCCTCTACAAGCAGAACTACGCCACCCAGGAATTCCAGCTCAACGGTGACTATGACGACTTCAGCTTCAGCACCGGCCTGTACCTGTACCGCGAACGCTTCGATGCCGACCGCGACAACCTCACCTACTCCATCGCACGCAACCGGGTGATCGGCCAGGGCCAGTACAGCACCACCAACACCGAAAGCTACGCGCTGTATGGCCAGGGCACCTACAAGATCACCCCGCAGCTGTCGCTGATCGCCGGCCTGCGCTTTACCCGCGAACACAAGAACTTCGAGTTCACCAATTACGCGATCAATACCGACCGGCAGATTACCGGCACCAACTTCGCGGCCGAGTCGAGCAAATCCTGGCAGTCCACCAGCCCGAAAATCGGCTTCGAATATGCCTGGACGCCGCACCTCAACCAGTACGCCTACGTCGCCAAGGGGTTCAAGGCCGGCGGTTACGACAACCGTGCGCCGACCCGCGCCGCCGCCGAGCAGGCGTTCTCGCCGGAAGACGTGACCACCTGGGAAACCGGCTTCAAGGGCGACTTCTTCGACCAGCGCCTGCGGGCCAACGTCGCGCTGTTCTACAACGACTACAAAGACCTGCAGACCAACGCCTACGACCCGGCGCTAGGGGTGAGCCTGCGCACCAACGTCGGCCAGGCCCACACCTACGGCGTCGAGCTGGAAACCCTCACCGCCCTGAGCCGCGACCTGCAACTGAGCGCCAACCTCGGCTACCTGGAGAGCCAGTACGACGACTTCCAGAACGCCAGCGGTGCCGGGGTCGATGCCAATGGCAAGCAACTGGTGTTCTCGCCGCGCTGGAACGCCAGTGTCGGTCTGAACTACACCATTCCCGCAGGCCTGCCGGGAACCTGGCTGGCGGGCACGGATGCGCAGTTCCAGACCAAGTCCTACGCCAACGCGCTGAACGACGACATCCAGGAAGTGCCGCAGCAAACCTTCTGGAACGCCAACACTCGCTACATCAGCGGCGACGGCCACTGGACCACCACCCTGGCGGTGAAAAACCTGCTGGACCGCGCTTACCCGCAATCGGTGGGCTATGTGCCGTCCAGCGGCGCCCGTTATTACTCGGTCAACGATCCGCGCACGCTGTTGCTGTCGGTGCGCTATGACCTCTGAGTGCGTTACTTGATGCGGTAGTGGAAGGTGTTGCGCACTGCCGGCACGGCCACGGCCTTGCCATCAACGATCCTCGGCTGGTAGCGAAAGGTGTTCGCCGCCGCCAGTGAAGGCCGGATAAACAATGGGTGGCAGCCGTCCAGCACCTTGGGGTTTTCCACGCGGCCTTGCGTGTTGACGCTGTACTCCAAGGTGCAGTCGCCCTCGATGTTCTTGTCCAGGGCGCGCTCGGGATAGTCCGGTGCCTCCTTGCTCAGGGGTTGGTATTGGCGGCTGTCGAAGGCGGGTGCCGGGGCTGGCGCGGGTGTGGCAGCCCGGGCTTTTTCAGCGGCCAGACGTTGCTGATTGAGGCGTTGCTGTTCCAGCTCGCGGTTGCGTTGTTCGGTGGCCAGGCGTTCCTGCTGCTGCTCGATTTTCTTGTCTTCGACGCGTTTGCGCGCCAAGGCGGCTTTCTCGAGTTTTTGCGCCTGGACCTGCGGGTCGACCGTGGGCTTTGCCGGCACCGGCACCGGCACCACCAGCGGCTCCGGCGGTGCGGGAGCAGCCACCACCGGTTCAGGCTCGGGCGCAGGCGCAGGCGCAGGCGGCAGCATGACCAACTGCGTGTGCATCACCCGAGGGGCATCCACCACGGGCTTCTCCGTCGACCAGCCCAGCATTAACGCGGCCAGCACGCCGACGTGCAGCGCCACCGCCAGGCTGGCGGCGAGGCTGTTTCTCCAAAACCCGGAAGCCTCCCGGGGCGCCATCGTCAGGGTGGGACTGTGCATGATCATCGCCGTCATTGCGGGGCCTCGGTCACCAGCCCCAGGTTGCTGACTCCACCCTTCTGCAACACCGCCATGGCCGCGACCACACGGCCGTAACCGGCGTTGTCGTCGGCGCGGATATAGACCTGGGTGTCGCTGCGCGCCGCCACCACCTGCATGACCTTGGCGCCCATTTCATCCAGGCTCACGGCGCTGTCGGTCTGGTGCTGGGTATCGAGTTCGCCGCCGAGGTTCCAGTAGTAGCCACCGTCGGCCTTTACCGACAGCGTGAGGATCTGCTGGCGGGTGTCGGTGGCCAACGCCTCGGCGGCGACCTTGGGCAGGTCGATCTTCACGCCCTGGGTCAGCATCGGCGCGGTGACCATGAAGATCACCAGCAGCACCAGCATCACGTCGATATACGGCACCACGTTCATCTCGGCCTTGGGCCCGTGCTTGCGTTGCGGCCTGACTAACATGGGAGTTGCTCCTTTCAGGCGGCGACGGCCAGGTTGATCGACGTACCGCGCAGGGTGCGGTGCAGGCGCACTTGCAGCTCGTTGCCGAAGGCGTAGTAGCGGGTGAGCAGGGTCTGGCCGCGCGCGGCGAAGCGGTTATAGGCGATCACCGCCGGGATGGCTGCAAACAGGCCGATGGCCGTGGCGATCAAGGCTTCGGCGATGCCCGGCGCTACGGTGGACAACGTCGCCTGTTGCACCTGGGACAAGCCAATAAAGGAATTCATGATGCCCCACACCGTGCCGAACAGGCCGATGTACGGGCTGACCGAACCCACGGTCGCGAGAAATTGCAGGCCCTTTTCCAACTCGATTTCCTGCTCGGTGATCGCCACTTGCAAGGCCCGCTCCACGCCTTCGAGCACCGCCGGGTCATGGCTGTGCAAGTGCTGGTATTCCTGGACCCCGGCGATAAAGATCGGCGCAATGCCGCCCTCGCCCGCCTGCTGGATCTCACGGGACAGCGCCTGTAAATCCGGCGCGGCGCGAAAGCGCTGCACAAAAGCGTTCAACTGACGCTCCAGGCGGCGCAGCACACTGCCGCGCTGGATAATCAGGTACCAGCTGAGCAAGGACGCCAACAGCAAGGTGACCATGACAGCCTTGACCAACAGGCTGGCGTCGCTGATCAAACCCCAGATCGTCATATGTTCCATCGTCGCGTGCATAGTGAATCTCCCATTCGATTAAAAAGTGATGACCGGTTGATGACGGTTCACGGCAATTTCAATGCACGGGTGACCTCGGCCCAGGGCACGAACTTGAAGTTCTGGGTTTGCTCGGGCATGCGCTTGCGCCCGTCCTGCACCACCAGCATGCCTTGGCTCCATGGCCCACCGAGGTTGATGGCGGTGACTTCCAGACCATCGGTTTCCGACGCACCATCGATACCGGCGGCGGCGTTCAAGCCGACGCGGAAGCCGCCGTGCACGGCAAACGGCGGTTCGGCATCCACCACCAGGTAGCTGTCATTGCCTTGGCTGGAGATCACCAGGTAGTCATGTTTATCGCTCTGGTACAGCGCCAGGCCCTCGACATCCGCGTGCAACTGCGGGCCGACCTTGATCACACTGGTCAGCGTCGCCGGTTGATCGGCGCGCGCATCCACGGCCCACACGCCGACGTCTTCCTCACCGATAAACAGGCGCTGGCGCTGGTCGTCGGCCACACAGCCTTCGGGCTGGCTGTCGACCTTGAACTGGCGCACCAGCTCGCCATGCACACGGCCGTCCGGCGCACTGAGGCGGTATTGCAGGAAGGTGCCGTCCTTGCCATTGGCAATCGCGTAGATCTCGCCGCTGGCGGGCTGGAACAGGCAGATGCCATAGATTTCCTTGAGCGGCGTGGGCACTTCACCGGCCTCACGTAGCTCGCCGCTCTGACGGTCGATGCTGAACAGGCTCAGGCTGTTGTGATCGCGATTGCTCGCCACAGCCAGGTCGACAGTTTGCGCGCCGAGCTTGAAGTTGGGACGTACATCGACGTTATTCAGGCGGCCCACCGCCAGTTCCTGCAACAGCTTGCCGTCGAGGTCGTAGGCGAGCAGGCCCTGTTTCTTGTTGGTGCCGAGCACACGGCTGTTGGCCGGGGTTTCGGGGTGAATCCAGATCGCCGGGTCATCCGCCGCGTCGCCCTGGCGGCCGACCGGGTCGCTCTGGCGCAAGGCCGCGACTTCCGGCAGCACCACAACCGCCGCGACGGGCGTGGCCTGCCAGTCGAGCCTGGCTTGGTAGAGCGTGCCGCTGTCATCATCGCGCACCAGCAACTGGCGGCCATTGATCGCCAATTGCTCCGGTTCTTTCAGACCCGGCAAGCCCAGGCTCGATTGCTCCACCCAACGTTCGCCGGTGTGCTGGAACAGATGCAACCGGGCGGTCTTCGGGTCCAGCGCAACCACGCCACCGGGTACCAGCGCCATGGCCCCGGCTTCGCGCTTGGGAGTGTCGAACAGCGCCACCGGCGTGCGTTTCACCTCGGCTTCCGGGTGCGCCGGGTAGGCCCACCAGCCGACATTCTCTTCATTCACCAGCAACTGCTGGGTGGCGTCGTCCACCTGGCAGAACTGCGCCGACGGCGGCAGCGGCAAACCACGTACACGCTGGGGGGCGGTGAGCAGCGTCGAGCCGTTGCCCACCAGCCATTGCTCGCCCTTGCCCTCTTCGCCCACCAGGAACACAAACAGGTTGGCCGCGGCGTCGCGGTACAGGCACAGGCCATTTACCGGGTAGTCGCGGGTCGGCAGGTACAGCGGTTTGCCCCAGTTTTTGCTGGCGCTGTCCAGGCTGATCAGCAGCGCCTGTTGGCGCTCGTTGTCGAGGCTGGCGACCAGCACCTGGGCACCTGCGGCGCGGGTGTCGAGGCTGCTGAAGTTACCCTTGAAACGCGCCAGCTCGGCGCCCTTGCTGTCGAGCAGTTGCAGGCCGTCGCGGGTGCTGGCAGCCACGCGCTCGGTGGCATTGGGCAGGAAGGCCACGGCTTCGGCCTTCAGGCTGGGTGCCCACGGGGTCAGCGCCAGGTCGGCGGCGAACGCATGGCCGCTGGTGACCAGGGCAATCAGCAGGTACAGCTTGGAAATTCTCATGAACAAGCAAATCCTTCAAAAACAATGGAGATCAAATGTGTTGAATTCAAAAATGGGTGAAGGTCAGGCCCACTTTGTAGGTGGGTCCGTACTCTTCGTATTGGCCGTTGTAGCTGCGGTGGCCGGTGTAGACGAAGTACGACTCATCGGTGAGGTTCTGGGCCTCGAAGCTGACTTGCAGGTTCTTGGTCAGCGAGTAGCGCGCGCTGAAGTCAACGAAGGTCTGCGCGTCAACGTGCAGGTCGTGGGCCTTGTCGTTGATCGAGGCCAGTTCATACAGATAGGCCGACTTGTAGTTGGCCGACAGGCGCAGGCTGAGCTTGTCGTCCTCCCAGCCGAGCATCAGGTTGCCGACGGTGTCCGACTGGTTGGGCAGGCTGATGTTGCGTTTGCGATTCGTGCCGCTGGCGGCGTCGAAGCCTTCGATATCGGCGCTGGAGCGGCTGAAGGTGCTGTTGGCGCCGATCAGCAAACCGTTCCACGGTGCGGGCAGCCAGTCGAACTTCTGTGAGTAGGCCAGTTCCAGGCCGTAGAGCTTGGCGCTGTCGCCGTTGGCGTAGGTGTGGGCCTCGGCGAAGTTGGTCCAGGCGCCGGTGCCGGCGAGGTCGGTGTTGTAGACGAAGTTCTTGATGTCCTTGTAGAACACGAACGCCGACACGGTGCCGGCACGGCCCATAAAGTGTTCGATGCCCAGGTCAAGGTTGCTCGACTCCAGGGGCTTGAGGTCCGGGTTGCCGAAGGTGGCTTCGTCATCGTCGATCACGAAACCCGGCGCCAACTGGCCGAACGTCGGGCGCACGACCGACTTGGTCCAGGCCGCACGCACCTGGGTGTTCTTGTCGATCTTGTAGCGCGCATGCAGGCCCGGCAGCCAATGGTGATAGCGGCGCTGGGTCTCGGTGGGCGTGAACACGCCATCGGTGGCACCGGTGCCCTTGGCTTCGAACTCGGTGCCTTCGTAGCGCAGGCCGGCGATAAAGCGCCAGTCATCGATATCGAGGGTGTTCATCAGGTAGCCGGCGTTGATGTCTTCACGGATGGTGAAGTCGTTGACCCGTGATTCGGTCTCGTCATAGAAGTCCGCCGGGTTGAGGCTGCCGATCAGCTGCTTGATGGCACTGGGGCTGATGCCGGGGCCGTAGTTGCCCAGGCGATAGTCGACGCTGCCCTTTTGGAACCGGGTGAGGTTGAGTTGGTCGGCGGTGAAGCCTAGGGTGTCGAAGTCTTCGTAGACCCAGGCTTCCAGGTCGTTGTCCTTGTTGCGGCGGCTGACCTTGCCACCGAACTTGACCTGGGACGCATAGCCGCTCAGGTCATAGTCGCGGGCCAGGTCCAGGCGCAGGTTTTTCTCGGTGTCCCTGGTGTTCTGTTTTTCCCAGTCGACCTTGTCGAGGCTGAAATTGCGGGCGTCGTAGAAGCCGCTGCCGATGATCGGGCGGGGTTTGTCCTTGTCGTAGAAACCGCTGTTGGCAAAGTCGCCGCCGTCGAAGGTGGCGCCGGCGATGTGTGCCGGGCTGTCTTCGCTGGATTGGCTGTAGCCGGCCTGGCCGCTTAAGGTCCACAGGCCGAGCATGCGTTCGCCGCCGAACACATAGGATTGGATTTCCTGAGTTTCCTCACGGTTTTTCAGCTTGCGCTTGCCCTCGGCATCGCCCAGTTGGCCCGGGGCCTGGGGGTCGGCAAATTCAATGCTGGTGGAGTTGCGGGTTTCGGTGTCGGTGTAGCGGCTGTAGAGGGTGCGCAGGTAGTAGCTGCTGAGGTCATCAGGCTTGTAGTCGAAGTTCAGGCCACCGCCGGCGCGTTCGCGGCTGATGTCGTAGTCGCGTTGTTCGAACTCGTTGAGCCGCGCGCCGTCGGTGAAATCCCAGGCGCCACCGGTTTCGACGTTGTCCGAGCCGAAGTCGCGCTTTTGCCAGCTCAGCGCTGCGGCCACGCCGAAGTTGTCGATGCCGTCGCCGAGGCTGAACCGGTTACTGGCGGCGCCGGAGAATTTCGGGCTGGTCTGGCGGGTGTTCTTGTCGTAGCTGGCTTCGCTGCTGCCGGTATAGAACAGGCCTTTATGGTCGAAGGCCGAGAGGCTTTGCACATCGACGGTGCCACCGAGGGAGTTGGCGTCCATGTCCGGAGTGAGGGTCTTGATCACCGACAGCGACTGCACCAGCTCCGAGGGCAGCACATCGAGGGCCACGGCGCGGCGCGCGCTTTCCGGGGCGGGCACCAGGGTGCCGTTGATGGTCACGCTGTTGAGGTCCGGGCCCAGGCCGCGCACGCTGACAAAACGCCCTTCGCCCTGGTCGCGCTCGACACTGATACCCGGCAGGCGCTGCACCGCTTCGGCGACGTTTTCATCCGGCAACTGGGCCACGCCATCGGCATGCACCACGCTCTTGATGCTGTCGGAACTACGTTGCTCCTTGAGCGCCTGGTCGATGGCGGCAGCCTGGCCGACCACTTCGACGTGCTCGGTGGCGCTCGCGTCGGCGGCGCTCAACCGTTCACTGGCCATCGCCAGGGCCAAGGCGGTAAGCGTAAAGCTGACGAGCCCGGTGCGCTTGTACATGCAATCCTCCCCAAGAATCCGTTGGCGCCAGGCAAGGGGCCCGGCAACTGGGAGGGCAAGCTAGGGGTGGGGGATGACGGTTCTGTGACAGAAGGTCTGTGGCAGGCCCATAAACCGGGGGGTTTAGCCGGTTTCCGGCTTGAAATGAGCTGAAATGACCTCAGCAGATCGAATGTGGGAGGGGGCTTGCTCCCGATAGGGGTGGGTCAGTCACCTGTTTCTCTACTGATCCAGCGCTATCGGGAGCGAGCCCCCTCCCACATTTTTTGATCTCCGGTGTGTTTGAGCTGAGCTGATTCGACCCTCCTCCACCGTCATCCAACGGTCACATCCATCTGCTGTGCTGGCGCCCATCGCTCATTTGCCCAAGGACCCGCGGCCATGTTTTCCGTGCTCAAGCCCCACCGCTGGAAACTCACGTTGCTGCTGCTCGCCGCCAACCTCGGGCTGATCCTGCACCTGGCCTGTGGCGAATTGAAAAGCGTCAGCGAGTGGGTGTGGCTGGATATTTTCGGCGAAGGCGGCTCCGCCCTGCTCGCCCTGGTATGGCTGGGCCTGGTGCTCAAAAGCCGCCCCGCCGGGCGCGTCACCAATTACCTGGCGCTGGGCCTGTCGTGCATCTTTTTCTCCTGGTGGATCGACAGCCTCGACGAATTTATCCGCCTGCCCGACAGCATCACCTGGGACCATTGGCTCGAGTCCGGGCCGATGCCGGTGGGCATGATCCTGCTGACCATCGGCATCTACCACTGGCACCGTGAACAACTGGCGATCAGCACGCAGATGGAAAAGCGCGAGCGCTTGTTCCGTGAGCATCGACTGTTCGACAAACTCACACCGCTGGCCGGCGCCGACTACCTCAAGCGTCAGTTGGCCGACAGCCTGCAAGACAGCCGTGCGCAGCAACAAGCGCTGTCGCTGCTGGCCCTGGACCTGGACAACTTCGCCGCCATCAACCAGGCCTACGGGCATGCCGAGGGCGACGCGGTGTTGCAGGCCCTCAGCCATTTGCTGCTGCTCAACCTGCGCCGCCAGGACCTGCTGTGCCGCTTGGCCGGCGACCGTTTTGTGGTGCTGCTGCCCAATACCGGCGAGCGCCAGGCCAAGGAGCTGGCGCTGGAGTTGCAGCAAGCGGTGCGCGGCCTGGCCCACAAGACCCGTCAACAGGGCGAACGCCTGCAACTGGCGGCGACCACCGCCGTGGTCATGGCCCTTGAAGAACCGCCCCAGGACTTGCTCAAGCGCCTGAACCTGGCATTGGCCAGGGCCAAGCAACCGCTTGCGAAAAGTGCCTGAGATGGCCGTGAAAACCAGCTGGTATGAAGCCGACAGCCGCTTCATCCCAGGGCATTACCAACCCGCCACGCTGATCGACCTGGCCTTGTCCCGCGACATCGACAGCCATCGCCTGCTGCGCGGCACCGGGCTGTTTCACGAGGACATCCTGGCCGGCACCGCGCAGTTGAGCCCGCAGCAGTTTTTCGGTTTGATCGGCAACAGCCGCAAGTTACTGGACGCCGACGACAGCAGCTTCCTGTTTGGCCAGCGCCTGCTACCCGGCTATTACGGCGCCGCCAGCCACGCCCTTGGGCATGCGCAGAACCTGCACCAGGCGCTGGAAATCCTGATCCAGCAACAGGTGCTGCTCAGCCCATTGGCCACCCTGCAACTGGAGCTGGATGAGCACCACGCCTACCTGTACTGGCTGGACAGTTGCGGCGCCGGCGAACACTGGCGCTTCCTGCTGGAAGCCAGCATGACCTCGCTGGTTGCCATGAGCCAATGGCTCAGCGGCGAGCGCTTGCCATGGACGTGCAGTTTCAGCCATGCCGAACCGCGCTATATCGAGCAGTACTGGGTACATCTGGGCGAAGGCACGCGCTTCGAGCGCCCGCTGGACATGATGTGCCTGCCACGCGAATACCTCACCCGCGCCTGGCCTGGCGCCTCGGCCACGGCCGGCCAGGTTGCGCGTCGGCAAGCCCGCGAGCAGATCGAACAATTAGGCTTTGCCAGCAGTTTTCTCGACTGCCTCTACGAGTACCTGCGCGACCAGGTGCGCCAACCGCCCAGCCTGGAACAGGCGGCCCAGGCCTTCGCCATGAGCCCAGCGACCCTCAAGCGCAAGTTGCACAAGCACGACACCGGTTTTCAACAGCAGGTCGACCGCGTGCGCAAACAGGTGGCGTTGCACCTGTACCAGGTCAAGGGCTACAGCAATGACGAAGTGGCGGCGTACCTGAACTTCAACGATGCGGCGAACTTCCGGCGTTCGTTCAAGCGCTGGACCGGCAGCACCCCGAACCTGATCCGCCAGCTGTTCAACAGCCGCTAGCCAGGCGCTCGCGCAAAAACTCCACCAGCGCCTGCACCGGCCGTGAGCTTTGCCGATGCTGGGGGTACACCGCCGACAGGGTCAGGGCTTCGGGGGCGAAGTCATCGAGAACGGTGACCAGGCGCCCGTCCTTCAAGGCGTCGCCGACGATAAAGGTCGGCAAGTAGGTCACGCCCAGCCCCGCGATGGCGGTGTCGCGCAACAGGTCACCGTTGTTCACACGCATGCGGCCGCTGACCGGCAGCGCCTGCACCTTGCCCTTGAAGCGCCATTGCACCTGGCGGCCATGGCCGTAGGGCAGGCAGTCGTGCTCGGCAAGGTCCTCGGGTTTTTGCGGGGTGCCGCGCAGGGCCAGGTAGTCGGGACTGGCGCAATACACACGCGGAATGCTGGCGATACGGCGGGCGATCAGCGTGGAGTCTTCCAGGGTGCCGATCCGCAGCACCAGGTCGTAGCCTTCGCCAATCAGGTCCACGGGACGGTCGCTGAGGTCGACCTCCACCGAGACCAGCGGATGGCGCTGCAAAAACAGCGGCAGCAGGCAACCCAGATGGGCCATGGCAAACGACAACGGCGCGCTGAGGCGCAGGGTGCCGCGCGGTTCGCTGTTCTGGCCGGCGATGCCCTGCTCCACTTGCTCGACTTCACCGAGCAGGCGCAAGGCGGATTCGTAGTAACTCTGGCCCAGGGGCGTGATATCCAGGCGGCGCGTGGAGCGGTTGAGCAGGCGCACGCCGAGGCGGTCTTCCAGCTGGATAAGGCGGCGGCTGACAAACTGCTTGGACAAGCCCAGCTGTTCGGCGGCGGCGGTGAAGCTGCCGGATTCCATGACCTGGCAGAACAGGCGCATGTCTTCGAAGGGGTTCATTGTCGCTTCTCGGTGGACGATGGGCTGATTTATAACTGGATGGTCGCAACACCACAAATCAAATGTGGGAGGGGGCTTGCCCCCGATAGCGGTGTATCAGTCAAAGCTATTGAGACTGACACACCGCAATCGGG
>NZ_JAFLXD010000082.1:0-11887 GCF_019891415.1 Pseudomonas sp. SH10-3B
GGGCTGCGCAGCAGCCCCAAAACCCGGCGCAGAGGCGTGCCTGATACACCGCATTTGTCTTCCTAAGGGGCGCTTCGCACCCCAACGCGGGACAAGCCCGCTCGCCACAAGAATGCGGTCGCCTGAAATTATTTATGCAAGACTCAAGACGTTATGGGGAAATTTTAGACCTTTAAAATTAGTAAGTTATTTTGATTTTGGTAAGAGTTATCGAGCCCCGGCGAGGCTGCGATGGCGGCGGCATTGCCAACTTCTATGGTGCCTGACACACCGCTATCGCAGCCTCGCTGAAGCCCGAAGACTCCCACAGGCTATACTCGCCCGTTCGCAATCCCCCCTTCCAACAAACCGAGATACTTCATGAGCACCTCTCTCCCTCTCACCTCTGCGCGCAAGCCTGTCGCGCCGTTGGTGGCCTTTGTCATTTTGGTGCTGGGCGCCTTGTTCCTGCAAAACAGCGTCGGTTCGCGCCAGGTGCTGTTGCTGGTGGTCGGCGCCGCACTGGGCTTGACCCTTTACCACGCTGCCTTTGGCTTCACTTCCGCCTGGCGTGTGTTCATCAATGATCGCCGTGGCGCTGGCCTGCGGGCGCAGATGGTGATGCTCGCGCTCGCGGTGCTGCTGTTTTTCCCGGCGCTGGGGGCGGGGACGTTGTTCGGGCAACCGGTGGTCGGGCTGGTGGCGCCGGCCGGGGTCTCGGTGGTGTTCGGTGCGTTTATTTTCGGCATCGGCATGCAGTTGGGCGGCGGGTGTGCCTCGGGCACGCTGTTCACCGTGGGCGGCGGCAATGCGCGCATGCTGGTGACCTTGTTGTTCTTTATCTGCGGCTCGTTGATCGCCACACACCATGTGGACTGGTGGTTTGCGTTGCCGGCGTTTCCGGCGGTGTCCATCGTCAAGAGTTTCGGCGTAGTGCCGGCATTGCTCGCCAGCCTGGCGATGTTTGCGCTCATCGCAGTCGTCACCGTGCGCCTGGAAAAGCGCCGCCACGGCCAGCTTGAAGAAGGCGTGACCAGCGAACACCCAGGCTTGCGCCGCTTCCTGCGCGGGCCATGGCCGTTGGTGTGGGGCGCGATTGGCCTGGCGCTGCTCAACTACGCCACCCTGGCGCTGGCCGGGCGGCCGTGGGGGATTACCTCGGCATTCGCTCTGTGGGGCGCCAAGGTGGCCAGCGGGTTGGGTGTGGACGTGGCCAGTTGGGCGTTCTGGCAAATGCCGGGCAACGCCAAGGCCTTGGCCGCGCCGGTGTGGGAAGACATCACCAGCGTCATGGACATCGGCATCGTCCTCGGTGCGCTGCTGGCCGCCGGCCTGGCCGGCCGCTTTGCCCCCAGCCTGAAGATCCCGGCGCGTTCGCTGCTGGCCGCAGTGATCGGTGGCCTGCTGCTCGGCTACGGCTCGCGCCTGGCCTACGGCTGCAACATCGGCGCGTACTTCAGTGGCATCGCCTCGGGCAGCCTGCATGGCTGGGTGTGGCTGGTGGCAGCGTTTATCGGCAACGGCGTGGGCGTGCGCCTGCGGCCGTTTTTCTTTGCCGGCGAGCGTCGGCCCGAAGCCTTAAGCGGTTGCTGAGTTAATCCTCAGGGGAACTGTCTGGCGCCTGAGCGGCCTCAGTCGCCAGCTTTTCCCGCTCCGCCTTGCTGATGTATTTATCCTTGGATTTCGGCGCCAATTTGGCGCTGGCCTTTTTAGCTTTGGCCTTGAACAGCTGTTGCAGTTTTTTCTGGCGATTCATGTGTTGTACCCGGGTTGGACAGGCCGGGATGATACCAGCTTAAAAACGGCGACAGCTCCCCACGTAGCAGCCGCACAGGCCTAGCCAGGCTGGGCCGCCAAGCTATTACTGATGTTGCGCCCCAGCACCAGCACGGTGACAAAACCGCAGCCCACCAGCGCCGTGGCCAGGCTCAACAGCACCGAGCTGCCCAACTTGTCGACGATCTGCCCACCGAAGAACGAACCCAAGGCAATGATCACCTGGAACAAGGCGACGAACAGCGGCATGCCGCGTTCGACATCCTTGGGCGCGACCACAAACATCCAGATACTGGCACAGGCCGGGAAGGCGCCGAAGGCGAAGCCCCACAGCCCGATCAGCATCGCTGCGCCGGTCATCCCCGTTGCAAAGTGAGGGAACAGCGCGGTGCTGGTACCGATCATCAGCGCGACCAGCAACAGGGTGTGACGCACGCTGCGGTTGGCGGCGAAACCGGCAAAGATATTGCCGAATACCCCGGCCACGCCGAAGAGCAGCAACAGCGAGCCAATCGTCGGCCCGTCGAAGCCGGAACTGTATTTGAAGAACGGCGCCACATAGGTGTAGGCCGCAAAGTGCGCCAGGCCGATCAACAGCACCGCGATCAACCCGACCCGCGCCTGTGGGTTGATAAACAACGCCGGCAGGTCGCTGACGCGAATGGCCTTCTCCGGGGTGAGCCGAGGCAGCAGGAACACCTGCGCCAGCAGCACCGGCACGCCCAGCAGCGCGGTGACCAGGAACGTCATGCGCCAGCCCATCAGGCCGCTGAGCCAGGTGCCCACGGGCACGCCGAGCACGGTGGCCAGGGTCACGCCCATCATGATGATCGAGGTGGCCTTCGCGACGTCCACACCCTTGGGCGCCAGACGCCCACTGAGGGCAATGGCCGTGGCCCAGAACCCGCCGATGCTGATGCCCAGCAATACGCGTCCGAGCAGCAGCAGGTTGAAGTCGCTGGCAAAGGCCACGACCGAGTTGGCGATGATCATGATCAACGTCAGGCCGATCAACAGGTAGCGACGGTCCATGGCACCGATGCTCACCGACAGAAACGGCGCGGCGAGGGCGGCCATGATGCCGGGCAGGGTCACCATCAGGCCGGCGTGGCCGGCACTGATACCGAGGTCGGCAGCGACGTCGTTGAGCACGCCCACCGGCAGAAACTCACTGGTCACCAGGGCAAAGGCGCCCACCGCGACCGAGAGAATCGCCAGCCACTGCTGTTTGACACTTTGTTGATTATGTTCGGGACGGCCGCTGGAGGCCTGAGGGGCGCTTGGCATGATGCTGGGTTCCAAGAGGGGATGTCGCCTGAGGCCAGGCGAGGGGGAGGAATTGGGAGGCGATTATAGGAATCGGGCTTGGCCACCCCATAGGCGAGCGGTTCGATAGTAATCATCAGTGCTATCGATGTGACGGGGTTGGACTGCGTATTTCAACGGCATCGCTTCGCCAGCCTGCCGGGCATCGGGCAGCCTGCCGAAGCGATGCTCACCGTGTCAAAGGCTGACGGGGCCAGGCGCTTCTGCCGCAACCGGCCGGTGTTGTACAAACGTTGCCTTGACCCTTTTAGAGAACAGTATGTAGGGGACCCAGATAGAGGTGGACACCAATCCGCGGACGGTTTCCTTGGTCGTGTTGTAGTCGAATATGGGTTCATCCACCAGAACAAGCGAGCTGAACCATGCATCAAGTGGAATGTAGATAGCCGAGGCGATGAGCGTGACGATATAAACCTTGGGGAATAAGTAGTGTTCGGAGAAGAACAGGTAAACCAAATAACCAAAGGCCGCGATAAAGACTGCATTAATGAGGGTTTCTGAAATCAGGATCGCGCCCCATAGGGCGTTAGTCATCGTCGTGCCGGATGAGGTGAGGATGCTGAAGGAGCCATCTGCGAATATCGGGTAATACACCGCGATAAGGGCATAGCCCAGACGCGCCAAGGCTAGAAACAGGCCCAAGCCAACCACGATCAACCAACCGCCCAGTCCCTTCAGTTGTTTACGTTCTTGCATGTTTGCTCCGCAGATCAATAAAGTTAAAACGATAAATAGTCAGCCGTGGCTCGCCACGTGCATCTAAGGTCGATGCCGGCCTCACTGTCGAAACGATCGGCGTAAAAACTCACTGATCAGCCCCACCACCTGCTGCTGAATCGCCGCCCGTGGCCGAGCCCCCTCGCCATCGCGACACACCCTGCCATCGCCCGGCGAACTTTCTTCAATCAACGCCATGCCGCCGGGCTTGCAGATCGATATAAAGCTGAAATGGTTTGCATCGGCGATCTCTACATACTTCGTCGTTGCTGGCGGCAGGCGCTTGACCATGTTGGCGGATTCCAACTGCGGGTCCATATCTTCCGACGGCACGCCCCCCGCAATCACCAGTGCCGGCACCGGCAGCGCGGCCAGGCTGGCGTCGGTGAAGCCGCGCGACAGGCCCAGGTCCAATGAGACAATCGCGGTGACGCGCTTGTCGCTCAAGTCAGCGGCCAACCGGGCCTTGCCGGCGGGTGTGCCGGCAGGATTCATCTCCTGGTAGCCGATGCAACCGCCGAGCTTGGGGTGGATGCTGCAGTCGCGGCTGAACAGGTCGGGGTCGAAGCGCGCGCCGGCGATTTCCAGCACGGTCCAGCCGCCAAGGGAATGGCCCACGGCGGCAATCTGATGATTCGCGACCGCGCCAAATGGCTTCGGCTGAGCCAGTACCGCGTCGATAGCACGGCTCAGGTCGGCCGGGCGTTGCCATAACTGCGCGGCAGCTTGCGGGTCGCGGTCCTGGGCGGTGGTGCCGGGGTGGTTGACCGCCGCCACGATGTAACCCTGATGCGCCAACGCACTGGCCAGCCACACCTGCTTGTCCCAGTTGCCGCCATAACCATGGGAGATCACCACCAGCGGATGCTCACCGGCAGCGGGCGGTGCGTCGGGCACCCCGAGAGCACCGATGAAGGCCGCGTTGTCAGCGATCAGCTCGGGTTTGGCGATGGTGGCGGCGGGGTACCAGACGGCCAGTTCGAGTGGTCGGTTGTTTTGCGCATCGGGCAGGGTGACGGTCTTGAAACCGACGGGGTTTTCGGCAGCGAAGGCGGGAGCTGGCAGGCACAGCAACAGCAGGGAGGCGAGGGCGTTTTTCACTGTTGTTATCGTCCTTGATATGAGCGATGCATCATGCACTGAATCCCCCATTCAGTGCCATGCGCCCCGCGCCAGTTTTACCTGCGGTTAACGCCTACGCGTGTGTCAGCCCCGTCAACGTATCGGCAATGGTCTTGGTCCGTTGCGCCGTACCTTCGGTCGCCCGGCTGGACGCCTCCAATGCATCAAGCATCTCGCGCAGCGCACCCACCCCGGTGGATTGGTCTTCAATCTGCTGGGCCACCCGCTGGATTTCACTCGACAACAGGTCGATATCCACGCCAATTTCCGCCGCATTCTTGCGCGTGATCTCCGCGAGCTTGCGCACCTCGTCCGCCACCACCGCAAAGCCCCGGCCCAAATCGCCGGCGCGCGCCGCTTCAATCGCGGCGTTGAGCGCCAGCAGGTTGGTCTGCCCGGCGATCTGCTGGATCACCTGCACAATTGACTGGATGCGCAAACTCGACCCCGCCAACGTGCGTGCCCCCTCCACCGCGACATCTGCCTGGCTCGACAGCCCCTCCACGGTGGTCCCGGCCTGGGCAGACACGGCGTTCTGCTGGCCGATGGTCCCGACCAGCTCATCCATCGAGGCGTGCAACTCGCCCGAGTAATGCTTGAGCTGCGCAGCGATGTCCTCCTGCTGACGCTCAGCATGGGCCAACACCATGCCCAAGTCCGCCAGCCCCTCGAACACCGGCAGGATATTGCGGTCCAGCCCACGGGTATTCAGGGTGTTGGTGAAGTCATTGTTCTTGAACGCGGCAATTTGCTTGACGACCACATGGTTCAACCCCGCCAGCTTCTTCACCTGGCGGCGTAGGAAAAACGCCTTGAACTCGCCGTAATGAGCGATGAAATTGTCCACGTACTCGTCACTGAAACTCGCACCCTTGGCCACCCGAAAAAAGAAAATCGCCGTCAGCGTCTGGTTCAGGTTCAAGCCCAAAATCTCCCCGAAGGTCGAAAACCCCGCCAGCGGTACATCCCCAAACGTGCCGGCCATGCTGCCCAACTCGGCAGCGTTGTTCAGACGACGCAAAATGCAGTCATTCAAAATACCTGCGACCGGCTGGCCACCCTTGCCGCGCAGGAACTGCTCATAGTCCAGGCGCGTCGCCTCCCGCAACGGCGTACGCCGCACCATCACCAACTCCTCGCCCGGCGCCACGTCGCAAAACAACTGCACGATCTGCTGCTCGTAATCGATACGCGCGATAGAGCGCACAAACAACTCACTGCCCACCCGAATCGCGAACGAATAATCCGCCAGCTTCGACTCCAACGCCTGGGGCGCGCAACTGAACGCATCACACAGCGCCTGCACCATGCTCTTGATGTTGCCGCTGCTGTCGATCACCTGGTCAATCGTGCGGTCCTCCACCGACGCGGTCAGCACACTGAAGGTCAAATCCGCCGCCTTGAAATTCTGGCTCTTGAACACCCCAAACCGCACATGCGCCGCCGTCTTCAAGAACACGATCTGCGCATGGTTCTGATAACTGCGCTGGCCGTCATGAATCAGCGTCTTCTGGAAATCCGACTTACCCCCGGCCGATCCCCCTACAAACAAACACGGAAACCGCCCCGACTCATACAGCGCCTCCATAAAAAACGACTCCGACGCCGACAACCCGTCGAACACCACATACGCCAACGTATCGCGATGATCGATCGACGTACGCACCTGCACCCGCTTGATATTGGCCACCAACTTGGCAATCCGCTCCTGCATCCCCAACCGCTTACCGCCACCGCGAATGTCCTCACACTCCAACGGCACCATCACCACCTCGGCCGAGGCGATGAGACTGTCGTCGAACAACTGCAACACAACCCGGTCCCAGCGCTCGCCCGTGGCGCAATACAGCGAACTGGGCGCATTGCACAGCTCGCCGGAAGTGGTGCATAGGCTGATGGTGGACTGGGGGAAACGGCGCTTGAGCTTGGCGGCGATGGCGTCGATGTCCAGATGGGGGGAGATGAAGCCGGTGATCAGGGTGGGGTTGATGCGTAGGGCAGTGAGGGCGGCGTCCAGGTTGTTGGCGGTGCTGGTGAGGGTGGCGGTGCCTTGGCGAGCGGGCCGGGATTTTTTCAGGAGGGAGAGTGGGGGGATGTGACGGATGGACGCGGATGGTCCTAAGTTTGCGATCCAGGCTTTTTCTTTTGGGCTATTACTTTCACAGTGGCATTTTTTTTATCTGGACCTACAGGTCGCTCTACGTAATATTTAATAGTGAACTGCTTTTCTAAAAGGATTTTTATTTCTCCAGAAAGACTCAATTCTCGCCAGTTTTCGCCATTGGCAGCAATACTTTCATAAATAAAGAAACCTTCCGGATGGATTGCATTAATTAAATTGGAGATTAAGTTTTCATGATATAAATGTACAACTACTACAGTCGAGAGTGTGTTGTTTAAAAAAGGGAGTCGTTGCCCGCAGTCGAGCATTATTGGGTGTATGTTTTTATAATCTAAAAACCATGAATTGCTGAAGCTTTCACAAGAAATGTCGGCGGCTATTACGTTCGCAAAATACTTTGATAAAAGAATGGAGTTCCGGCCATAGCCGCATCCCAAATCGAGGGCAAGAGCGTGCTCAGGTAAATTCAGTCCTGATATCGCGCTCACCAAAAAACTTGATGGTTCGTTGGATGTTGGCTTTTTATGCCGGCTGTATTTTTCTATGATTAAATTTTCTCCATCGCACAACCATTCGTAAATCGGTATTGTTGACAGGTTTAATGTGAATTAAGAAATGGTGTTAGGCTCTTGCTGTAGCCATGCTTGATCCCTGACGAAAAAAATCCTCCGCAGTCTGACTTGCGACTGCATAGCTTGCACTCGGCGGCGTATTCATTCTTCCAGTCACTGATTGACTTTCGATAATAGGGGTAAATATCTGAGTTTACTAGGCAGAGTTGATGATTGTAGACCGAGATATTCATCCCATATTTGGCAAGAATGCCAACGGATTTGCTGAGCGTATCTTTATATTCCACTGGGTCAATCCACAGTTCATCAAGATTGGCTCTGGTGAAGCCCATCATCTCAAGGCCCATAAGCGCCACATGGTCAACAAACAGAAGATTGCGTGCGATGAACTCGCAGAGTTCTGGCAGGCGCTGCACCGATAGCTTGTGAATCACCACTCGGACCTCAACCTTCTGACCCAAGCGCTTCAGGTTGAGAATGCCCTGAATAGTTTCATCGAATGCGCCGCGGGCTTGGACGATGTAGTCATGCAGTGTCGGATCTTCTGAATAGACAGGAATTCCGATCATCGCGTCTGACAATCCAATCAACGCATACCGTTCAGCGAACGCGGGGTCTTTGAAGCTACGTCCATTCGAGAGAATATGAATCGCGGTTCTTGGTAGATAACTTTTTGTCAGGCTGATGATGTTAAGGAAACGCTCACGGTTGGTCGTTGGTTCGCCCCCTGTAAACACTAGCTCGCGGGTATCTTTTGGAATCAGTGAAATCAGGCTCTCAATTTCGTCGAGTAGCCATGAGTCATCAGCTGTTTTCGGCGGCTGGGAGCACATAAGACAGTAATGATTACACTGCTCTGTAACCAAGATGCTGTTGTGAGGGGACGATGCACGAAATAACACTCGAATGCTCTGACTATTCGCTGAAAGCCGGATAATGTCTCCATCACCGATATAGCTATAGTCCTCCGGCAGAATTGAAAAGTCGGAACCAGCGGGGAGTGCATCAACCAGATGCCGATATTTATCAGCCAGTAGATAGTGCGCATACCCGTATGGTATCTGCTCATCGGAAACCAGATAGGCCATTTCCCGTCGTAAAATACCAGGCAGATTCCGGCTGGTTGATACTTTGGCCAAGCTCATGGCCTTATCAGCATCAACAGCATGTATTCGGATAATCTTTCCGCCGAGCTTCAGCATCGGTTGGCCCATCCCATAAAAATCAATTTCGTTTCTTCATCGCTTCCCATCAGTTCAATGAGGTGCTTAAAGATCGACATATTCCGCTTACAGAAAGCCGACTCAGGCTTTCTTGCCACCACATCCTTGTGTATTGCGTGATGGTAGACAGGTTCAGCACCACAGTAAGGCTCGAATGCGCAGTCAGAACACATGGGGGAACTTAAAGTGAAGGAGTTTTCCAGTGCGTCAAGGAGCTGATCAGAGAGAATGATCTCCTCATATGAATTTTCAAGAATGCTCCCCAACCGGAACGTATGGTCACCCATTTCGGCAAGCATACGGCTCTCATCTGAGGCGTAGACCATTCCGTTGTAGTTGAACACGATGGCTGCGATACCTGCACCGGCGGGGTTCATTAAATCAACAAACCCTGGATCCTCTGATGTCAGCATTTTTGTCAGCACGATAGCGGAATACTGCTCTACAAATCGTATGCCCGACTTGTTTAGCTCAATGATGTACTCAAGACCTTCCTTGTAAAATTCCAGCCAGCGTTCCGTGTCATACGACATGAATTTTTTGGTCTTGATTGCAAAACCGTAAGGGGAAAGCGTGCGCAGGAAGATGCTATCAAAGCCCAGGCGCAAGTATTCATCAATGATGTCACGTGGTCGTGACAGGCTCTTATCTGTGGTTGTCATCAGGGCTGACACTTGGTCATAGCCGAGGGCTGCTCGGGCTTTCTTCAAGCCTTCCTCGAAACGCTGGTGACTATCTCGACCAGGTCGTGGGCGATTTGCATTGTGCAGATCCATTGGCCCATCGAGAGAAGACGAAAGCACGATATGGTGCTGCTTGCAGAAATCGAGCATGTCACTGGTCAGCAGCGATAGCGTGGTCGCGATGACAAACCGCAAGTCACGCCCTTCCGTGAGGTTGCGTTTTTTTGCCTCAAGAACGACGTACTTCACCATTTCAAAGTTCAGCAGCGGCTCGCCACCCTGGAATTCAATTTTGATGGCAGGATTCGGAGACCTGAAAACGAAATCCAACGACTTGTCTGCCATTTCGGTGGTCATGTCGAATTCGCCTTTGCTTTCCGACTGCCTCGATACCTGGCAATAGGGGCAGCTATGGTCGCAGCGAAGGGTCACCACAAAAATGTGCAGATTGGTGAATTGGGCCAATCTGGACAACCGTGTGCGAATTTTGAGTGCCAGGAGCTGAAGTGGCGCCTGCTCATTGTTGAAGCGTATGAACTGTTTGGACCGCAACGTAGCGATCAGCTCTGATGAGAGCGCACGCGTCTTGCTTATGATCGGCTCAAGCATCGGCGCCGGTATGACGTGAAACTCGCCAGCCATATTAGTGATGACGTACTCATCGTCACTAAGGCGATCAAACTTGAAGGGCAGCAACTCATACGTATGTTGCTGCGCGTAGAACTCCAGCTTCTGGAATTTACTCACTGGTTAGCCCGGTCTTTGAAAAAGCCAGCCCAAGGATTAGGTTCTTGATCGGCTGCGTCTCTGCGTTCAGTCGGTGGCGTAGTTGGTAGTCAAGTACGTCTTTCTTGAATTCTTGGAGAGCAAACAGAAAGGAAGGCTCGTCAACATCAATATTCGAGGATAAGGCGCAGATAAATTGCCCCTCTGTTAATGAGATATCAGCCGTCAGTGAATTGATTGAGCGATAAGCGGCTTTTTGCAAAACCTGCACGTCATAAAGCCGCTCGTCAAAGGTGAGCGTACCTGAGAGCGCCATTAGGAGCCCGAGGTGTGGGAGGCATGAGATGCGTGAGAGGCATGAGAAGCGTGGGAGCTGTGAGAACTGTGGTAAGCCATCATCTGGCCTTGGTCCCCGCGTTTGAGAACATAGGCGAATTGCTCACTGCCATTGTTTACCAAAAGATTCTCGCCTTGGGCATCGGCTTGAAACGTGTTCGTGGTGTCTGTAGTGGGCTCGGCAACCTTATGGGCAGCGATCGCCGAAGCCTGTTCTGTGGCTAGAGCTGCGGCCAGGGTAGCTAGGGGAACCAGAAAAGAACGCTTTTTCATTAAGGGATATCCTTATCATTTTGAGGGTTATTGCTGAGTTTCTGCGTGTACATCCCGTGATGTCAACGTGCAATCAGTCTTTGCAGCTCTTTTCCGATATCCGGCTTCCGAAGACTGGCAGCGAATAGCCTTCCCTGGCTGAATCTACGCCTGAGCAGGCCCTTGAGTTCTTCGGTAGGCTTCCCGAAAGCTAATGCAGTGAATCGTCCCCACTTTCGTAGACACCTCGAGCGACGCTTCTGGCCCAGAGTGTGTAAAAACGCTTCGTCAAAATTGAAGTTCGCGCGTCTACGTTAAATCTGACATTTATCGGCACGTCAGCAGATGTGGATTTCACACAAATGCGCGATTTCCAATTCGGTTTTGAATCCCCGTCGCGCTCGAAAACGTTTTTACACAGCCTCGGCCGATAGCTGACTTTCTGATTGGAAAGGCCGAGCTGGAAGGGCTGATAGGCAGCTAGTACGCTTGAGTCCCTCTAATGATAGGAACCTGACATGGGACATGATTCCTCGTTGCAGATCGAACGCGCCGCTTATGAGGAGTTCGTCCGGCTTTGGAGTCAAGGAAACTTCGAGCATCAGCGACTGGGCCAAGCGTTTTACAACCACTTCAATCTACACAAACTCACCGATCAGGCGGGATTACACGGTCTATATGAGGCCGACGGTGATAAAGCCTCGCTCTTGATCTTGAGGCTTTTCCACCTTCACTGAGTGGCAGCTATGGGTCGATTCTGTTGAAAAAGTCGACGATGGTTTCCGCAGCAGAAAAGTATGCGTCCGAGATTGAAATCTTTACTTTCGGCAGAGGCTTCGGGGCTCAGATTTCACGTAGCAGTGTGCAAAAAAGGCGTTTTAACCAGTCAATGACCAGGCTGTTTGGGCGAACCGACTTTTTCAACAGAATCGGCCGATTTCTGCCGCTAGTGACGGGCAGCAATCGGCCGATTCTGTTGAAAAAGTAGCTCCCCTGTCTGGCCTGCGGCAAAATCTCCGCATCGGCCAGCAGGGAAGCACGCAGCATGATGGG
>NZ_JAFLXD010000083.1:0-11848 GCF_019891415.1 Pseudomonas sp. SH10-3B
AATCAAGATCACTGTGTTCCATCAGACAAACCGCAGTGCCTGGTTTTGGGGCCGCTTCGCGGCCCAACGCGGGGCAAGCCCGCTCGCCACAGTAAGCGGGCTCATTACACGAGAGACGTGTCAGCCTCTAGCGATTGAAGCGCTCAACCAACGCGTATTGGGTGGACGCGGTATTGGTCAATTCCTTGCTCAGGTCCGTGGATTGATGGGCTTGTATCGAGGTCTGGTCGGCCAGTTCGGCGATGGTGGTGATGTTGCGGCTGATCTCCTCGGCGACGGCGCTTTGTTCTTCGGTGGCGGCGGCGATCTGGGTGGTCATGTCGGTGATATGCGACACCGCTTCGCTGATCCCCACCAGGGCCTGGTCCGCTTCCAGCACCCAGGCCACGCCTTCCTGGGCCTGGCGTTGGCCGTTTTGCATGCTTTGCACGGCGTTGTTGGAGGACGCCTGGAGCTTGGTGATCAGCCCATGGATCTGGGTGGTCGATTGTGAAGTGCGCTGGGCCAGTTGGCGCACTTCGTCGGCTACCACGGCAAAACCCCGGCCTTGCTCGCCGGCCCGCGCCGCTTCAATCGCAGCGTTGAGGGCGAGCAGGTTGGTCTGGTCGGCGATGCCTTTGATCACATCCACCATACTGCCGATTTCGTCGCTGTCCCTGGCCAGTTGCGCCACGGTCACCCCGGTCTCGCCGACCACGGCGGACAACCGTTCGATGGCTTCACGGGTATCACGCGCCACTTCGCGGCCGCGCCCGGTCAGCACGTTGGCTTGTTGGGTGGCGTCGGCGGTGCGTTGCACGTGGCTGGCGACTTCCTGGGTGGTCGCGGCCATCTGGTTGACGGCTGCCGAGACCTGTTCGGTTTCCACACGCTGGCGGTCCAGGCCTTTGGCGCTGGCGGTGGCCAACTGGTCGGATTGCCCGGCCAGGGCACTGAGTTGTTCGGCGCTGTCCTGCAGGCGGGTGAGGCAGGTCTTGAGGCGCGCGGTCTGGCTGATGAACGCGGTTTGCAGGCGCGACTGCGGGCCGCGAGCATCACTGTACATCTGCGCGATCAGGGCATCGGACGTGGACGGGTCAACCCCTTCCAACAGACGCAAGGTGCTGCTCTGGCGCCAGTGTGAGCACAACAGGCCCACCGGCAGCGCGACTGCCACGGCGACTGCGATCGCCACCGGTGCGCTGAGGAACAGCCCGGCAACGCTGCCGGCCACACCGGTGGCCATGTACGGCACGCAACTCAATGCCGCCGGCAGCCAGGCATCCTGGCGCGGCACGCCCGGCTTGCCTTGGCTGATACGCAGGTAGAGAGCCTGGGCGCGGCGAATTTCATCGGCCGTGGGCTTGACCCGCACCGACTCAAAACCAACCACTCGGCTGCCGTCGAAGATGGGCGTGACGTAGGCGTTGACCCAATAGTGGTCGCCGTTTTTCGAGCGGTTCTTGACGATGCCCATCCACGGCAGGCCTTGCTTGAGCGCACTCCACATGTGCGCGAACACAGCGGGCGGCACGTCGGGGTGACGCACGATGTTTTGCGGGGCGCCGATCAGGTCGGCGCGGTCAAAGCCGCTGATATCGACAAAGGCATCGTTGCAGTAAGTGATCTCACCATGAACATCGGTGGCGGAGATGAGTTTTTGCGAAGGCGCGAGTGAAATCTCGCGCTGTGTTACGGGCTGGTTGTTGCGCATTCCGACTACTCCCTGAATTGCCATAAGTTCATCGGCATCACACGGAATAAGTTGATGGTTGATTGTTTGATATAAACCGGTGCGTGACGAATGGCGTTCAGGGATACCTAGGTGGCGAATTGTCTTTGTGCGATACGAAAACAGTTTTTGCCCGCGCGCTTGGCTTCGTATAACGCGCCATCCGCATGGGCAATCAATGTCTGCGCGCTGGTGTGTGAGGCACTGTCGGCGCCTTCAAAGAGGGCAATGCCGATGCTGGCTTGCAAGGCGTAGGGGAGCGCGCAGCGGTCAGAGGCCTGTCGTAATGTTTCTATAATCCGTTGCGCTGCCAGGGTGGCAGAGGTCAAGCCGGCATTATTCATCAGCAGGATAAACTCGTCTCCGCCCAATCGGCCGGCGGAATCCTGATTGAGCCTGACGATCGATTTAAGCGTTGCGCCAAACTCGGCTAAGGCCTTGTCACCTTCGGCATGGCCGTGGTTATCGTTGATGCTCTTGAAACCATCCAAATCTATATAGAGCACCGCAAAGTGTTTATCGGCATGCCGGCTGCGGGTCAGGGTGTTTTCAATCAGTTCGAGGATCCCTATACGGTTGTAAAGACCTGTGAGGGGGTCATGGGTCGCGCGGATTTCATTTTTGGCCTCTGCCAGTAAGGCGCGCACCACGTTATCGTTCAACTTGTTGAGCAGTAGCCACATGCCCGTTAAATACAGCGGCGCCTGGAGCAGGAATATCCTCAGCAGCGGTTCCGGCTGAAATAAGGTGGCGAGCTTCATGGGCACATCAGTCAGCAATATTTGAGTAAATGCGTAGCGCGGGACGCCTTGGTTGCGCATGGCGATCGCGGCATTCACGCTGACCATTGAGGTGCACCCGAGAATTTGAAGAATCGCATCACCGCTCATCAGGCAACCAGCGGTACCCAGGCCCAGCTCCGCCGCCCAGGCCAGGCCCAGTAATAGCGATAGATCAATGACATAGGGATATTTTTGGCTGCCGTATTTATTGATCCAATGCAGCAGTGCTAAACGTGAGACCCAGATCATTGAATCAATGATGAGCCAGGCAATGAAGAATCGGCTGGGCTGCAGCGTGACCGCGACCGTGCACATCACCAGGCTGTTAAACCAGCCAACCCACAGCACCTCCTTGGAAGAAAAAGGCCCGGATATAAGTTCGCTGCGTATGCGCGTGTCATACGGCGCGTCTGCGTTTGTCAGCCATCTCATCGTCTTCGTTACAGGGAGTTGGTATTCCATATTGGGCCTCACCTGAAGCGCTGAAATTGGTTAGTGGCACATAGCCATGCTGGCACCCTTTCAGTGGCTTATCAAATACTATTGAGATAACACTTGAGGGGCGTTGATTCATGAAATGTTCATTTGATATTCGGCGCATTACGTGGGGAATTACCCAGGTAAAACGGCCGCCCATCACCTGGCATGATTGAAAAGCCTGAAACTTCCCGATGAAAAACCTCATAATGGCGGCCATTTTTGTTTAGTCCGTTATTCTGGTGTGCCCCCATGGAAATCAAGGTCAACTTTCTCGACAACCTCCGGCTTGAAGCCAAGTTCGATGACTTCACGGTGATTGCCGACCAGCCTATTCGCTATAAAGGCGATGGCTCGGCACCGGGGCCGTTCGATTACTTCCTGGCTTCGTCGGCGTTGTGCGCGGCTTACTTCGTCAAGTTGTACTGCAGTACGCGCAACATCCCCACGGACAATATTCGCCTGTCGCAGAACAATATTGTCGATCCGGAAAACCGCTATAACCAGATCTTCAAGATCCAGGTGGAGTTGCCGGCGGATATTTCCGATAAAGACCGCCAGGGCATCCTGCGTTCCATCGACCGTTGCACCGTGAAGAAAGTGGTGCAGGCCGGGCCGGAGTTCGTGATCGAAGAAGTCGACAACCTCGACGCCGATGCCCAGGCCTTGTTGATGCCGAGCGCGGGCGCCGAAGCGGGCACGTATATCGCGGGCAAGGACCTGCCGCTGGAACAGACCATCGCCAACATGTCCGGGATCCTCGCCGGCCTTGGCATGAAGATCGAGATCGCCTCGTGGCGCAATATCGTGCCGAACGTGTGGTCGCTGCATATCCGCGACGCCCATTCACCGATGTGCTTTACCAATGGCAAGGGCGCGACCAAGGAGGGCGCCCTGGCGTCAGCGTTGGGCGAGTTCATCGAGCGGCTCAACTGCAACTTCTTCTACAACGACCAGTTCTGGGGTGAGGAACTGGCCAACGCGCCGTTCGTGCATTACCCCGACGAGCGCTGGTTCCAGCCGGGCCCGAATGACGAGCTGCCCGGCGAAATCCTCGACGCGTACTGCCTGAAAGTCTACAACCGCGACGGCGAGCTGCGCGGTTCGCACCTGTTTGACACCAACTCCGGCAACGAAGCGCGCGGCATCGTTTCGCTGCCGTTCGTGCGCCAGTCGGATGGCGAGGTGGTGTATTTCCCGTCCAACCTGATCGAGAACCTCTACCTCAGTAACGGTATGAGCGCGGGCAATACCTTGGCCGAGGCCCAGGTGCAGTGCCTGTCGGAGATTTTCGAGCGTGCGGTGAAGCGCGAAATCATCGAGGGCGAATTTGCCCTGCCGGACGTCCCGGCTGAAGTGTTGGCGAAGTACCCGAGTATCCTGGCGGGCATTGAAGGCCTGGAGGCCCAGGGCTTCCCGGTGCTGGTCAAGGACGCATCCCTGGGCGGCGAATTCCCGGTGATGTGCGTGACCTTGATGAACCCGCGCACCGGCGGTGTGTTCGCCTCGTTCGGTGCGCACCCGAGCCTGGAAGTGGCGCTGGAACGCAGCCTCACCGAACTGCTGCAAGGCCGCAGCTTCGAAGGCTTGAACGACTTACCGCAGCCGACCTTCGAAGCCCAAGCGGTGACCGAGCCGAACAACTTCGTCGAGCACTTTATCGACTCCAGCGGTGTGGTGTCGTGGCGCTTCTTCAGCGCCCAATCGGACTACGAATTTGTCGAGTGGGACTTCTCAGGCGAAGGTGAGGACTCCAATGTCCAGGAAGCCGCGACCCTGTTCGGCATCCTCGAAGGCATGGGCAAAGAGTCCTATATGGCAGTGTACGAACACCTCGGCGCAACCGCCTGCCGCATCCTGGTGCCGGACTACTCGGAAATCTACCCGGTGGACGACCTGATCTGGGACAACACCAACAAGGCGCTGTTTTTCCGCGAGGACATCCTCAACCTGCACCGCCTGGACGAAGCTGAATTGCAGGCATTGGTCGAGCGCCTGATCGAAAGCGAGCTGGACGACTACACCGACATCACCACCCTGATCGGCATCGAGTTCGACGACAACACCGCCTGGGGCCAACTGACCATCCTCGAATTGAAGCTGCTGATCTTCCTCGCCTTGCAGCAGTACGAGGAGGCCAAGGAGTGCGTGGAGATGTTCCTGCAATACAACGACAACACAGCCGAGCGAGGCCTGTTCTACCAGGCGATGAACGCGGTGCTGGAGATGGAATTGGACGACGATCTGGAACTGGCGGATTACGAAGCCAACTTCCGTCGGATGTTCGGCAATGAGCGGATGGATGCGGTGATCGGCTCGGTCGACGGCAGTGTGCGGTTCCATGGGTTGACGCCGACCAGCATGAAGCTGGAAGGGTTGGAGCGGCATCTGCGCTTGATCGAGAGCTACAAGAAGCTGCATTCGGCGCGTGCCAACGTAATCCAGGGGTAACGCGTACCCAATGTGGGAGGGGGCTTGCTCCCGATGGTGGTGGTTCAGACAAATATTCAGTGCCTGACACGCCGCTATCGGGAGCAAGCCCCCTCCCACATTTGCTCTTTGTTTTCTGGGGGATTTATATACGGGCCAAGGCTTGCGCCAGGTCCGCTCGTAGATCCTCTACATCCTCAACCCCCACCGACAACCGTACCAGCCCGTCGCCAATCCCCAACTGCGCGCGGGTCGCTGCCGGGATGCTGGCGTGGGTCATGATCGCCGGGTGTTCGATCAGGCTTTCCACGCCGCCCAGACTCTCGGCCAGGGCAAAGAGCTTGACGCTTTCCAGGAAGCGCCGGGCGCCGGCCAGGTCGCTGTTCAAGTCGATTGAAATCATCCCGCCAAAACCGTGCATCTGCCGGCGTGCCAGTTCGTGCTGCGGGTGGGACGCCAGGCCAGGGTAATAGACCCGTGATACTTGCGGTTGCTGTTCCAGCCAGGTGGCCAGGTCGAGGGCGTTGCTGCAATGGCGCTCCATGCGCAGCGCCAGGGTTTTCACACCGCGCAGGGTGAGGAAGGCATCGAACGGGCCGGCGATGGCGCCGACCGAGTTTTGCAAAAAGCCCACGCGCTCGGCCAGTTCGGGGTTGTCGCCGACGATGGCGATACCGCCGATCACATCGGAGTGGCCGTTGAGGTATTTGGTGGTGGAGTGCACCACGATGTCGAAGCCCAATTCCAGCGGGCGCTGGATCCACGGGCTGGCGAAGGTGTTGTCGGCCACGCAGAGAATGCCGCGGCTGCGGCAGATACGTGCGATGGCGCTGAGGTCGGTGAGGCTCAGCAGCGGGTTGCTCGGGGTTTCGACCCAGACCATGCGCGTGTCGTCCTGCAAGGACGCTTCGAACGCCGCCACATCACTCAGGTCGACAAAACTGAAACGATGCCCGGCGCTGCGCTGGCGCACCTTGTCGAACAGGCGGAAGGTGCCACCGTAGAGGTCGTTGCCAGAGACGATATGGGCACCGGCATCCAGCAATTCCAGGACCGTCGAGATCGCCGCCAGTCCGGAAGCAAACGCAAACGCCTGGCCGCCGCCTTCCAGGTCAGCCACGCAGCGCTCCAGGGCGAACCGCGTGGGGTTGTGGGAGCGGCCGTAGTCGAAGCCCTTGTGTACGCCGGGGCTGTCTTGCAGGTAGGTGGAGTTGGCGTAGATCGGTGGCATCAGCGCGCCCGTGGTCGGGTCGGGTGACTGCCCGGCGTGGATCACACGGGTGGCAAACGCGCTTTTGTCGGGCTGGCTCATGCTAGGGATCTCCGTAGGTGGTTGAGCAGGTCGACGCGGGTGATCAGGCCGTGAAAGCCCGTCGCGTCGGCAATGATGGCGACCAGGCCGCGGTCCAGTTCAGCCTGCAGTTCGGCCAGGCTGGCACTGGGGTCGAGGGTTTGGAGTTTGTCGCTCATGGCGCTGGCGACAATCATCGAAAAGTCTGCCGCGTCATGGTGCAGGCCCAGCAGGATGTCGGACTCATCGATCACTCCCACCAGGTCGCGGCCGTCCACCAGCACCGGCAGTTGCGAGACGTCCGCCAGGCGCATGCGCTGGAAGGCGGTGAGCAGGGTGTCGTCGGGGCTCACGCTGATCACGCGGCCGTCCTCGAAACGCCGCGCGATCAGGTCGCGCAGGTCGCCGTAGTGCTTGAATTGCAGCAGGCCCGCGTCGGTCATCCATTGGTCGTTGTAGACCTTCGACAGATAGCGGGTACCGGTGTCGCAGACAAAGGTGACCACGCGCTTGGGCACCGTTTGTTCGCGGCAATACCGCAGCGCGGCCGCGAGCAGGGTGCCGGTGGATGAGCCGCCCAGAATGCCTTCGGCCTTGAGCAGTTGGCGGGCATGATCGAAGCTTTCTTCATCGCTGATGGAGTAGGCGTGGCGCACGCTGGACAGGTCGGCAATCGACGGGATGAAGTCCTCGCCGATGCCTTCCACCGCCCACGACCCCGGGGTTTCCAGCCGGCCGCTGCGGCTGTATTCGGCCATCACCGAACCCACCGGGTCGGCGAGAACCATCTCCAGCGCCGGCTGCACCCGTTTGAAGAAGCGCGTCAGGCCGGTAAGGGTGCCGGCCGAGCCGACGCCCACCACGATCGCGTCCACATCATGCTGGGTTTGCGCCCAGATCTCCGGCGCGGTGCTGGTCTCGTGGGCCAAAGGGTTGGCGGGGTTATTGAACTGGTCGGCAAAAAACGCGCCCGGTATGTCCTTGGCCAGGCGCGCGGCCACGTCCTGGTAATACTCGGGATGGCCCTTGCCCACGTCGGAACGGGTGATATGCACTTCGGCGCCCATGGCCTTGAGGTGCAGTACCTTTTCCGTGGACATCTTGTCGGGCACCACCAGCACCACCCGATAACCTTTCGCCCGGCCCACCAGGGCCAGGCCGAGGCCGGTATTGCCGGCGGTGGCTTCAATGATGGTGCTGCCGGGGCGCAGGCGGCCGTCGCGTTCGGCGGCGTCGATCATGGCCAGGCCGATGCGGTCCTTGATGGAGCCGCCGGGGTTCTGTGATTCAAGCTTGAGGAACAGCGTGCAGGGGCCGGTATCGAAACGGCTGACCCGAACCAGCGGCGTGTTGCCGATCAGTTCGAGTACGGCAGGGCGGGGTAGCGTAGGCATGTCGTCACCTGGGGGCTTAGGGTGGGGGGACAGCAAATTGCGCAGCATGGTCTGGAACAGTAGGTTGGTATTGGGGCGGTCGCAACCGAGGGGTCCATTGAATGTCTTTTTTTGGCGCATGGGCGATGCCCGGGTGCGCCGTTTGTGCGCATATGGCCCGGCAGCCCGATTTCCCGAGCTGAGGTAGGTCTCTGTGGCAAGGGAGGCTCCGCTCGCCACAGGAATGCGGTCGCCTGAAATGGCTTATGCAAGGCTCAATAGGTTGACGGTGTTGAGCCGCGCCGTCACCGCCTCGGTTGCCCGCTGCATCGGCGCACGCAACTCACTGTCGATCAACCCCTCCAGCGCCAGCGCGGCTTTCACCGGTGCCGGGTTGGGCTCCATGAACAGCGTGTTGATCAACGGCACCAACCCAAGGAACGTCGCCCGCGCCTCAGCCAACTGGTTATCCCGTACCTGCTGCCACAGCGCCACAAACTGTTCAGTGCACACATGGGCCGACGCTGCAATCGCGCCGCTGGCGCCCAGGCACAGCGCATTGAAGATCTGCAGATCCTCGCCACACAACACATCCACCTCACCGCTGGCCAGCATCGCAAGGGTATTGCCCAGGTTGCCGCCGCAGTCCTTGATCGCCACGATCCGCGGGTGCGCGACGATGTTCAGCAAGGTGGCCTGCTCGAAGGTCACGCCAGTGCGGTAGGGAATGTCGTAGAGGATGATCGGCACGCTGGACGCATCGGCCACCGTGCGAAAGAACGCTTCTAGGCCGGCCTGGGAAGGGCGAATGTAACTCGGCGCCGGCACCAGCAAACCCGCCAGCGGGCGCTTGAGGATCTCGGCCTGGAATTGCAGCAGCTCAATCTGGTTGTTGCCCGCCAGGCCCATCACCACGCGATTGGCGGGCACCTGTTGCAATACCGCATCCAGCACCGCCAGTTGTTCCTGGCGGCTGAGCGATGCGGCTTCGCCCGTGGTGGTGCACACCATGATCCCGGCCACGTGCTTGTCCAGCAGGTGGCTGACCAGGCGGTGCAGGCCGACAAAGTCGATGGCGCCATCCTGGAACGGCGTGACCACGGGAACCCAGATACCTTGAAACGATGACATGCACTTTCTCCTGATGATTGACCGCTTGAGTCACCGTCAGAAGGGCATGGGGAATTGTGCAAAGGGGGAGGGAGTCCGCGCTCAATGTCCTGTCAGCTCATCTGACGGGACAGCGCGCCCCGGTCACATGAGCGACTGTTTCTTTGATTTGAGGGCGTGCGCAACGCAACCTTGCGCCTTGGCAATCAAGCCAATGACGGTACGGTTAACGAGTGAGGTTGCGGACATAACTGACACACCCTGAATGAGGCTTCCATCTTCAGGGGATGTCAGTAAATGTGTCAAGGGTGTTGCAGGTGTTCACGCACAAATGCGCGGATTTCCTGTGCAAGCTCTGCATCTTCCGGCGCGCCCATGAAACCGCCATGGGGCATCGCTTCGAACACGTGCAACTGCGCCGGCACCCGCGCCTGGCGCAAGGCCCGGTGCAGGCGCACGGTGTTGGACAGGAACAGATCCCGCGTGCCGCTTTGCAGGAAAGTGGGCGGGAAGCCCCGACTGAAATCGCCGAACAGCGGCGACAGGTACGGGTGGGCCAGGTCCGCGCCGGCGGCATACAGCAGGTTGGTGCCCATCAGCGGGTTGGGCAGCACCACGTCGACCGTGCGGTTGACATGAAAACTGTCGCCCGACTCGGTCAGGTCCACTTCCGGCGACAACAACACCAGCGCCGCCGGCAAGGGCAACCCTTCGTCGCGGGCACGCAATACCAGGGCCGCTGCGAGGTTTCCGCCCGCCGAGCGGCCACCGATCACGATACGGTCCGGGGCGTGATGCTTGAGCACATGGCGGTAGGTGGCCATGCAGTCATCCAGTGCCGCCGGGTAGGGATGATCGGGTGGCATGCGGTAGTCCACGCCGTAGCAGACCATGTTGTGCAGGTCGGCCTGCCTCCCGGCCGCGACGCGACAGTTTTCGCCACCGCCGAATACCAGGGCACCGCCGTGCAGGTCGATGTAGGCGTCGCCGGTGTGATCCGACGGCGTCGCCACATGCACGGTGGCGTTTTCTACACGCAGGGTATGCAGGCTCGCGCGCAGTGAGGCCGTCTGGCCGGCGGTGGCTACGGCGAAGTGCTCGGCAACGGTGGCCTGCATGCGGCGCCAGCCGTCGTGGTCGTCAGGCGCCGGCATGACGTGCAGAGCGTTCAACGGTACGCCATCTTCACCCCCCATGCGCTTGAGCATCGCCTGGGCTTCGGGGCTGATCGAAGAGGGCACGGGGATGGTCCGTGGGCTGATGCGCACGCCGTCGTTCATGGTTGGGTACTCTTGGGTGTCGCTGTGTGCATCGAAGTGGAAAACGTCATTCTTGTCTGTGCTCGCTTCGTAGACGTAGGCGTAGTCGGTCAGCCCTTTATCGCGGCTTCTATCGCCGCAATGTCGATCTTGGTCATGGTCATCATCGCGTCAAATGCACGCTTGGCAATGGCCGGATCAGCGTGTGCCACCGCGTCCGTCAACACCCGAGGCGTGATCTGCCACGACAACCCCCACTTGTCCTTGCACCAACCGCAGGCGCTGGCCTGGCCACCGTTGTCGATAATGGCGTTCCAGTAGCGATCGGTTTCAGCCTGGTCATCGGTGGCGACCTGGAAGGAAAACGCTTCGCTGTGGGGGAATATCGGGCCGCCATTGAGGCCGATGCACGGGATGCCCATCAGGGTGAATTCCACCGTGAGCACATCGCCCTGTTTGCCGGACGGGTAGTCGCCGGGCGCCAGGTGCACGGCGTCGACCGTGCTGTCGGGGAAGGTCCTGGCGTAAAAGGCGGCAGCCTCCTCGGCGGTGCCGTTGTACCAGAGGCAGAGGGTGGTTTTGCTCTTCATGATGGGACTCCACGTGAGAATGGGTGCGTGGAGTCTAGACGGCCAACTGCTGTTCGATCGCCGCTTTGTCGATGACCGACCAGACCTGCGCGATTTTCCCGTCGACGAACGTGTAGAAAACGTTTTCCGAGAACGCCACCTGGCGACCATTGATCGCCAGCCCGAAAAACTCACCCTTGGGCGTGACACTGAAGTTCAGCCGGCTGGCGACGGTGGGCGGGTCGGCGATCAGCAACTGGATGTGGAACAGCAGGTCTGGAATCTCGCGGAAGTCGCGTTCCAGCATGGCGCGGTAGCCCTCCAGGCCGACCACCTTGGCGTTGTAGCTCACGTCCGGGTGGACGAAGTCGCCCAATCGGTTCCAAGCCTGTTGGTTGAGGCAGTCGATGTAGCCGAGATACAGGTCGGAGAGTTCGTTGCGAGTCATGTTTTTTCCTCAAGCCCTGCGCGCGGTCAACAACACCGCCGCCGCCGCCGACAACAATCCCGCGCAGCAGCGATTGAATAGACGTTTGCCACGCGGTTCGGCAAACCAGCGACGCATGTGCAGGCCCATATAGGCATAGGCGCTGATGGCGATCCACTCCAACACCAGGAACATCGCGCCCAGCAGGGCGAATTGCGGGGTGATGGGTTGGCCGGGGACCACGAATTGCGGGAGGAACGCGGTGAAGATCAGGATGGCCTTGGGGTTGCCCGCCGCCACCAGAAACTCCTGCCGCGCCAGTGCCCACAAACTCACCTTGGCGGTTACCGATTTCATCTCCGCCTGCGGATTCGCGCGCCACAGTTGAACCGCCAGATAAAACAGATACGCCGCGCCCA
>NZ_JAFLXD010000084.1:0-11541 GCF_019891415.1 Pseudomonas sp. SH10-3B
ATCCAGACCCTCCACATTTTTTCAGGCACATCGAGGTGGTTGGTTTTAGGGCCGCTTCGCAGCCCAACGCGGGGCAAGCCCGCTCGCCACAGGTCAGTCCGCTGCCCTTACGACGCTAAGTCGATCAATCAGCGGTACCCGCTCAAACAGCCTGAATACCGGGGCTGTCACCCGCAGCAATACCCCCGACACCTTCGCCGCAAACGGCGTGTAATACCCCCAGCCCAACGCCAACAGCGCCAGCAGCACACCGCCGATGTAATCGTCCTGCCCCCAATGGGCACCCGCCACCAGCCGCGGCATCATAAACAACAGCGCCAGGCCCCAGATCACCAGCACCTGGCCGATGCGCTTGGCGAACACCGTCATGAACATCCCCCAGATCAACAGCACCGAAGCATGATCCCCTGGGAAGCTTTGGCTTGAGCGGTCCTTCAGCTCCCAGGTCTTCTCCAGCCCGGGGAAATAGTCACTCATCTGGATCGCCCCGGCGATTACCATCGACGGGCTGCTGTGCTGCCAGCCCATCTGCGCCGCGAGTTTGGAAAACAGCATGCGGATAAACAACAACAGCAACAAAATGCCGACAAAACCTAACAGTGCCTGGCGTACCTGCACGGCCTTGAAGACCCAGTCGCCACGAATCAGTAGCATCAGCAGGATTACTCCGACCACTGCATCAAAAGGCCGCAAACTGGCTACGGCCCATACGTGCAGCCACGTTGAGCTGCTCGCCAGCGGATCATTGAGCAGATGAAACAGCCACTCGTCGAAAAGCACACACATCATCTGGCCCGTGGGCCACAGCCAAAAACACAGCAACCCGATAGCGAGTAGATTGCAAAGTGCCCATTGCCGGAGGTTCCACTTGGCTTGGAACAAACCCGGATTGTTCATAAACTGTCCCTCTTCGCTCTATTCAGCTCTCTGTTTCCAGGAGAAAGCCGCACCAAATTGGTGCTAAAGCGTTTAATTTTATAAACCTTGTAATCAATTTGTCATCAATTCAGATACCCAGACCTATGACTGATCTACCGGATACCGACTTCACCCAACGCTTCATCTTCGACGAGAGCGACGCCCGCGGCGAAATGGTGTCGTTGGAGCGCAGCTACGCCGAAGTCCTCGCCAAGCACCCCTATCCGGAGCCGGTCGCGCAACTGCTCGGTGAGCTGATGGCAGCCGCAGCGTTGCTGGTGGGCACTATGAAGTTCGACGGTTTGCTGATCCTGCAAGCCCGTTCCGAAGGGCCGATTCCGCTGCTGATGATCGAGTGCTCCAGCGAGCGCGAAATCCGTGGCCTGGCCCGTTATGAAGCCGACCAGATTGCCCCGGACGCCACCCTGGCCGAGCTGATGCCCAACGGCGTCCTGGCGCTCACCGTCGACCCGACCGTAGGCCAGCGTTACCAGGGCATCGTCGACCTCGACGGCAAAACGCTATCGGAATGCTTCACCAACTATTTCGTGATGTCCCAGCAAGTGGGCACCAAGTTCTGGCTCAACGCCGACGGCAAGCGCGCCCGTGGCATGTTGCTGCAACAACTGCCGGCCGACCGTATCAAGGACGACGAAGATCGTGCTGAAAGCTGGCGGCACTGCATTGCCTTGGCCGATACCTTGAAAGCCGAAGAGTTGCTGGGCCTGGACAACGAAACCATCCTGCACCGCCTGTACCACGAAGACCCCGTGCGCCTGTTCGATGCGCAAACCCTGCACTTCCACTGCAGCTGCTCCCGCGAGCGTTCGGGTAACGCCCTGGTCAGCCTGGGCCTGGAAGATGCGCAGAATCTGGTGGTGGAACACGGTGGAAATATCGAGATCGATTGCCAGTTCTGTAACGAGCGCTACCTGTTCGACGCTGCCGATGTAGCGCAATTGTTCGCTGGTGCAGGTATCGACACGCCTTCTGACACCCGCCACTAAAACGTTTAAGCACAGGTAAATCACCTGACAAATGTCGGAATAGAGGTGTTCTGACGGGAGGGCCCTACTTTTTTTGGGCTTTTCTGGCATAATCCGGCCCACTTTTTTCGCGGTAGTAGTGCGCAACTTTCTACTACAAAACGTTTGGAGCACTCGGCCATAGGCCGACGGGGAACCTCATGACGCAAGCCAATAACGCCGTATACACCGATCTGAGTGTTGACGATCTGGTCAAAGAAGCCCTGCAGCGCGGTGAAGGCGTGCTTGCCGATACCGGTGCGCTGGTCGTAGAAACCGGTCACCGTACCGGCCGTTCGCCAGTCGACCGTTTCATCGTTGAAGAGCCTTCTACCCAGGATTCCATTGCCTGGGGCCCGATCAACCGCAAGTTCCCGGCCGACAAGTTCGATGCCCTGTGGGCACGCGTCGAGGCGTTCAACAACGCGCAAGAGCATTTCGTTTCCCACGTTCACGTAGGGGCTGCCGAAGACCACTACCTGGCCGTGAAAATGACCACCCAGACTGCCTGGCAGAACCTGTTCGGTCGTTGCCTGTTCATCAACCCGGCCCAGTACAACCCGGCCGGTCGTGACGAGTGGCAAGTGCTCAACGTAGCCAACTTCGAGTGCGTGCCTGAGCGTGACGGCACCAACTCCGACGGTTGCGTGATCCTCAACTTCGCCCAGAAAAAAGTGCTGATCGCCGGCATGCGCTACGCCGGTGAAATGAAGAAAGCCATGTTCTCGGTGCAGAACTACCTGCTGCCGGCTTCCGACGTACTGCCGATGCACTGCGCCGCCAACATTGGCGAAGCAGGCGACGTGACCCTGTTCTTTGGTCTGTCCGGTACCGGCAAGACCACCCTGTCCGCCGACGAAAGCCGTTACCTGATCGGTGACGACGAACACGGCTGGGGCGAAGGCGTGGTGTTCAACATCGAAGGCGGTTGCTATGCCAAGTGCATCGACCTGTCCGAGAAGAACGAGCCGGTTATCTGGAAAGCCATCAAGCACGGCGCCGTGCTGGAAAACGTCGTCATCGACGACGCCAAGCACGCTGACTATGCCGATGTCAGCCTGACCCAGAACAGCCGCGCGGCCTACCCGCTGGAGCACGTTGCCAAGCGTTCCGAGAAGAACCTGGGCGGCGAGCCAAACGCGGTGATCTTCCTGACCTGCGACCTGACCGGCGTACTGCCGCCAGTGTCCATCCTCAGCGAAGAACAAGCGGCCTACCACTTCCTGTCTGGCTACACCGCACTGGTGGGTTCGACCGAAATGGGTTCGGGCAGCGGCATCAAGTCGACCTTCTCCACCTGCTTCGGCGCGCCGTTCTTCCCACGCCCGGCTGGCGAATACGCTGAGCTTTTGATCAAGCGCATCCGCGGCTTCGGCTCCAAGGTCTACCTGGTCAACACCGGCTGGACCGGCGGCGGCTACGGCGTCGGCAAGCGTTTCAACATCCCGACCACTCGCGGCGTGATCGCAGCGATCCAGAGCGGCGCGTTGATCGGTGCTGAAACCGAACACCTCGACACCATCAACCTCGACGTGCCATTGGCCGTACCGGGCGTTGAGACCGGCCTGTTGAACCCACGTAACACCTGGGCTGACAAGGCTGCTTACGATGAAGCTGCGAAGGCGCTGGCTGGTCTGTTCATCGAGAACTTCAAGAAGTTTGAAGTGAGCGATGCGATCAAGGCTGCGGGTCCGAAGTTGTAAGATTCGCAAGCTGTTAAAAAGCCGCCCCTAGTGGGCGGCTTTTTTGTGCGTGAAAGGTTAGTCGACGATATGCAGGACCACCGCCCCGACCAGCACCAGCACAACCCCCAGCACCTGCACCGCCGACAACCGCTCCTTGAAAAACACATACCCCAAAATCGCCGCAATCCCCCCTGATAACGTACTGATCACCGTCACCACCGACACCGACCCCGACATCGCTCCCCACGAAAACGCCGAAAATCCACCCAGGTTCATCAGGCTTGCCCCTGTCAGCGTGGCGCAGTTTTTCAGCGGCGGAATCTTCAGGCCGTCCTTGATCTTCAGCACCATCACTACCAGCACGCACAGCCCTACCAGGTAGCCGAGCCAAAGCATGGTGATCGGCCCCAGCGCAGGCAGTGTGTAGCGACCTTGTAGCCAGAAACTGGTGCCGTATAGCAACGCGGCAAGCATCGCGTAGGCGACCGAGCGGTTTGAGCTGTTGTGCGGGATGCCATTGTCCTTGTGGATGCTGGAAAGGATCACGCCGATGACGCACAGGGCGATGCAGCCGAGTTGGATCAGGCTGATGTGTTCGCCGCTGGCCCAGGAGAGCAGGGTGGTGACGACGCCGTAGGACGTCACCAGCGGCGCCACGATGGCGGCTTTGCCCAGGGCGAAGGCCTTGGACAGGGCAAGGGCGCCGGAGACGGTGAACAGTGCGGCGGCAATGCCCAGCAGCCAGACGCTCATCGAGGCGTTCAGGGATTTGAAGAGCAAGGCGGGGAAGATGATCAGCAGCAGGGTCATGATCACGAAGCCGAGGGCCTGGCCGAAGTACACCGCGCGCTTAACGCCCACGGCCCGGGCGTTGAGACCCACGAGAAAATCCGTACCACCCCAGAGCAGGGCGGCCAGCAGGCCCATTGTTACGTCCATGTAAGGTCCTTGTTGTTTTGAGCGCGGCTTGCCAGGTTAGCTTAGATCCAATGGAGGAGGGGCTTGCTCGCTATAGCCGGGTGTCAGTCATCGATCGACTGGCTGATATACCGATATCGGGGGCAAGCCCCCTCCCACATGGGGTCTGCGGTGTGCCTCGGGCCAGTGTTCGCTCAACTGAGGTTCTCCAGCGTTTGGGTGTCCCAGCTGTGGGTCTTGATGGCCAGGTAGAGCATGCCGATGGTCAGCGGGACCTTGTCGCCATGCCCCTTGCCGCGGCGTTTGAGGAACACGTCAAAGACCGGTGGGTTGAAGTAACGATAAGTGTCGTAGTCGCCGAGGTCGAGGGCGAATTCCTGCTCCAGCGCTTCCATGAGTTGCTTGGCCTCACTGCCGTCACAGCCCAGGTCGAAATTGAGTGAGGTTTGCAGGCGGATGGTTTTGTGTTTCGGCAGGCCGATTTCTTCGTGCAGCAGTTGCAGGAGTTGCTGCATGACGGGGTCTTCGGGGAGGTTGGCGGCGAGGTTCATGGTGGGGGCACGCAGGAGTGGGTGAAGGGGCTGGTTGCGTTGGAGGCGGTATTTGTTTCGAGTGATGAAGAGCGCCAAGCCTATCAAGAATACAAAGACAGGTAGGAGGGGCATTCTGAGGATCACCGCTACATAGGGTAGTAGGCACGTCAAAATAAGGCCTGTTGTAAGAAATGTGACTGCGAAGTGCTTTCTGAGCATTGGGTCTGTGATTTGGTAGTGCAGCACCAAATAGAGAATGAGAAAGGAAGCGGATTGAAGGTAAAGGGCCATGTCACTAAGACTCGTCCGAGTAGACATGCATTGAGAGTGTTGACCGCGCCACCGTTTTTGCTTCAAGCAGGCATAGATTGGCCAAAGCATGCCGATTGTCAGGTACAACAGTGAAGCGAATCACCGTGAAGATGACGCCATAGTGGCTGATGTGTTGAGTCCTTTCGATGTTCACAGGTTTCTGCCGAGAAAGTTGAGACCGCGCTATTTTCATTCAGCTACGGGTAACTTCTGTAGAGGGTTAAGCGGGTGTTTGGAGCAGTTTGGGAAGGGGATGTCGCGGTGTTTGGAGGTTTCCTACAACCGTTTCCGGCATTTGTGGCTTGGCAGCGATGCAACAGGTAAAACTGGCCAAATATGGGAGCCGGGCTTGCCCGCAATGACGGTGGGTCAGGTATGAAAATGTCGCCTGATGCTCCGCCATTGCAGGCTCGCCAGCGCCCACAGGGTCAGCTGTGTGCCTGGCCTTCAGAGCATTCCCACGCAGAGCGTGAGGAGCGATCACTCTCCTACAGGCCTGCTGATACACCGATCAAAAATCGCCTCCAACCCCCGATAATCACACGCCACCGCGTCAATATTCGCCGGTATCCATGCCGCGTGTTTGACCAGCCACCAGTTCACTGAAAAACCCGCGTTGACGATGATCTGTTCAAACAAAATCCGCTGCGCCCGGCCGTTGCCCTCGCGGAAAGGGTGGATGACGTTGAGGTCGCCATAGGCTTCGGCAATCTTGCTCACCAACTCGGTTTGGCTGGCGCCGACAAACCAGTTTGCCTCGGCCATCTGCCGGACGATCTTCGCGGCTTCTGGTGGGATGCGCTCCGGGGTGCAGAACAGGGTGTCGCCTTTCTGGATATTCACGCTGCGCAACTCACCGGCCCAGTCGTAGATGTCACCAAACAGCGTGCGGTGGATGTGTTGCAGGCGTTCGAGGTCGTAGGGCGGGGGGAAGAGCGGGAGGCTGCCTACGGCGATTTCGGATAATTCCCGCTCCGCTTGGTGCAGGCGGGCTTCGTCGAGCAAATCGAGGCGGTTGCGCAGGACGCTGCTACCGGGATAGCAGTACGGATCCTGGCCCACCCCGTATTTGTCGAGCATCAGCGTGGGGTGTTGCGGTACTTGGCAAGCACGGCTTCGCGTGTCGGCAGGGGTTTGTCGACGTCGGCCGGTTGGGTGTCGAACCCTTCCAGGCGCAGGCTGGCCAGGTAATTGGAACGGCGGATCTTGTGGTAATGATCCTGTTTTTGCTCAAACGTCAGTTCGCTCATCGCAGCGTACTCCTGGGTAGCAAGGTTTGATTGTAGCGCAATGCTTCAACGGGAAGGCGGGATAAAAACCACGTCACATTCTGTATAAAAAATCCGCCGACACCCGGAATTCAGCGTATGTTTCACCGCAAAATCTTGTAGGGCGATTTCCGCCCGCTACTTAAAGGGAGTTGAGCATGGGTTTGCTGCGTGTTGCTTCGGCGATGTCATTGTGTGCGGTGGCTTTTTCGGTCCAGGCCGGGCAGTTGCCGATCGAAGTGCTCAGTGCGGTGGTCAAGGACCAGAAAATCGCTGATGCCGAAGTGCTGCTGCAACGTAACGGCGCACAGAACGTGGTGGGTCGCACTAACGCCCAGGGCCAGGTGACGCTGACCAGTGAGGCCGCTGATGATGCGAGCAATCTGCTGATCATCAAGAAACCTGGCTACTCCAACCTGGTGGTGAAGTGCCCATGCGCGGGCATGACCTACGCCATCAGCCCGGTGATGGAAAACCTCGACGGCCTGCGTGTGGTGCTGACCTGGGGCAAGACGCCGAGTGACCTCGACTCCCACATGATCTTCCCCGGCAATAACATCTACTTCGAGAACCAGAAGGGTACCGACGCCGAGTTGGATGTGGATGACACTGACAGCTACGGTCCGGAAACCATCACCCTGCAGAAAAAACACTACGGCGAAAGCTACGTCTATGCCGTGCACGACTACAGCAATGGCGGCAACCCAGGCTCGCACCAGTTGTCCGACAGCGAAGCCAAGGTGTTCGTGTACATGGGCCAATCGCTGGTGCGTACTTACTACGTGCCCAAGAACCGCAGCGGTAACCTGTGGACGGTGTTCCGCATGACCGGCAGCGGCGACTTCCAGGACATCAACACCTTCAGTGGCGTGACCGTGAATGCGGCGAATGTACTCAACGAAGTCAAACCGCTGCTGGATGACAGCGTCGCGGTCACCGCAGTCACCGTCAGCTCTTCCGTACAATCCGATGCGAAGCGTCTGAACCTGCAGGGTGAAGCGGCCTACCAGGCCGGCAAGCTGGACCAGGCCATCGACCTGTTCCGCCAGGCTATCGAGTTGGACAATGGCTTCGGCAAGGCCTACGGCAACCTCGGCCTGGCGTATCAGAAAGCCGGTAACACTGCCGAGTCGATCTGGGCCAACCGCAAGGCTATCGCCCTCGCCACCGGCGCCAATGCTGCCACCGTGCGTGCAGGTGCCTACTACAACATTGCGCGGATCTACGAAGCAGCGGGGCAGTTCCCGGATGCGTTGCGTCACTACCAGTTGGCCAAGGAACAGAAGGCCAACCCGGTGTATGACACGGCGATTGAGCGCGTGCAGAATCGCTGATTCAGCTGTAGTGCAGTTCTGAAATGTGGGAGGGGGGGCAACCCCCCCTCCCACATTTGGTTTGCAGTGTTCCTATAGCCACAGTCGAATTTGGCCCAAGGCCATTGCTGCACCCTGTGTATCATCCTGTCTCTTTTTCCCATGCGACCTTTCTCGATTCGCTGAGCTTACTGGGCTACGTTTTTAAGCCACCTTCAGCGGTCAATGGAGTGACAGCTTATGCACGACACCCTCCAGCAGGTCTTTGGTTATCCACAGTTTCGTTTGGGCCAGGAAGAAACGGTCAGCGCCATACTGGCCGGTCGTTCGGCTGCGGCCATTTTTCCTACGGGGTCGGGCAAGTCCCTGTGTTATCAGCTGTCGGCGGTGCTGCTGCCGCACCTGACGTTGGTGGTGTCGCCATTGTTGGCGTTGATGCAGGACCAATTGGGCTTCCTGCAACGCCACGGTATTTCGGCGGGCAGTATCGATTCGGCGCAAAGCCGCGAGGACGCCAATGACGTGATGGCCCGTGCGCGTTCGGGCGAGTTGAAAATCCTGATGATTTCCGTGGAGCGTTTGAAGAACGAGCGCTTTCGCAACTTTCTGCAAAGTGTGCAGATCTCGCTGCTGGTGGTGGATGAGGCGCACTGTATTTCCGAGTGGGGCCACAACTTCCGTCCGGACTATTTGAAGCTGCCGGACTACCAGCGCCAGTTCAAGATCCCACAAGCGCTGCTGCTGACGGCTACGGCCACGCCCAAGGTGATTGCCGACATGCAGGCCAAGTTCGCCATTGCGCCGGACGACGTGGTCACCACGGGCTTCTACCGGCCCAACCTCAACCTGTTGGTGGAGCCGGTCGCCGGTGCGGACAAACGTCGGCGCCTGGTGCAGTGGATGAGCGAGCGGGCCAACCAGCCCAGCATCGTCTACGTCACCTTGCAGAAAACCGCCGAGCAGATTGCCGAGCATCTGAACCGCAACGGCATCCAGGCCGAGGCGTACCACGCCGGCTTGCCCCACGACAGGCGGGAGGGCATCCAGCAGCGCTTCATGGGTGGGCGCTCCAATTGCATCGTCGCCACCATCGCGTTCGGCATGGGCATCGACAAGAGTGACATCCGCAATGTGGTGCATTTTGACCTGCCTAAATCCATCGAGAACTACAGCCAGGAAATCGGCCGTGCGGGGCGTGATGGGCAGCCCTCGGACTGCCTCGTGCTGGCCAACCGCGACAGCCTCAATGTGCTGGAAAACTTCGTGTATGGCGATACGCCGGAGCAGGACGGTATCCGCCGTGTGCTGGAGGAACTACAGTCGGCGCGCAGTGAGGGGCAGTGGGAGTTCCTGCTGAGGTCGCTGTCGGACCACAGCAACATCCGTGAACTGCCACTGAAGACACTGCTGGTGCAATTGGAGCTCAAGGGCGTGATTGCGCCGCGCTATGCGTTTTATGCCGAGTATCGCTTCAAGTACCTGGTCGAGCCCGAGGCCTTGCTGGCGCGTTTTTCCGGCGAGCGCCAACAGTTTGTCGCGGCGATCATCCAGGTGTGCAAGCGCGCAAAAACCTGGGCGACCGTGGATTTCGACGCGCTTTACCAGCAACACAATGCCGAGCGCAGCCGGGTGGTGAAGGCCCTGGATTACTTCCAGGAGCAAGGCCTGATCGAGTTGGAAAGCAAGCAGATGACCGAGGTCTACAGCCTGCTGGATACCGATTTTGATCCACAGGTGTTGAGCGTCGAGTTATACACAGGCTTCAAGCAGCACGAGGTGACGGAGGTGGCGCGGATTCACGCCATGCTCGATCTGTTCGCTACCGAGCATTGCCTGGGGCAGCGGCTGGCCGAGTACTTCGGCGATGAAAATGCACCGCAGCGCTGCGGGCACTGTTCTGTGTGCCACGGCCATGTCGCGCATTTGCCGGTGCCGCCGAGCCTGCCGCCGCTTGTGGATAAAAACTTCATGGGGCTGTGCGGTGATTTTATCCACAGGCATCATGAGCACACCGGCCAATTGCCGGGCGCTGAGCGGCTGACACGTTTCCTGGGCGGTATCAGCGTGCCGTTGTTTACCAAGTTGAAGGCGCGAGGGATTCCCGGTTTTGCTGCGCTGGAGGACTATCCCTACGCCGATGTGCGTGAGTGGGCCCAAGTCCATTTGAATGACCTGTAACCCTACTTTCATGAGACGTGCCCATGCCTGACTCAATGCCACAACGCGCCGATTACCGGCACTTCCAGCCAATCACCACGCGCTGGCACGACAACGATGTGTACGGCCATGTGAACAATGTCACCTACTACAGCTTCTTCGACACGGCGGTGAATACCTACCTGATCGAACAGGGTGGGTTGGATATTCATGACGGTGAAGTGGTGGGGTTCGTGGTGAGTTCGGCGTGCGATTACTTCGCGTCTATTGCCTTTCCCGACCGCCTGGAAATCGGCCTGCGGGTGGGCAAATTGGGCAACAGCTCAGTGCAGTACGAGTTGGCTGTATTCAAGGCAGGCGAAGAGGAAGCCTGTGCGGCGGGGCGCTTTGTGCATGTGTTCGTGGATCGGGGGACGAACCAGCCGGTGACCATTCCGGGGATGTTGCGCGAGGCGTTGCAGCGGTTGGTGGTCTGACTTCGGCGTTGCAGGCACCACGGAACCCAATGTGGGAGGGGGCTTGCTCCCGATAGCGGTGGGTTAGCCAGTACACGGGTGGCTGACACTCTGCTATCGGGAGCAAGCCCCCTCCCACATTGGTTTTGCGCTGTTTTTTAGCGCTTAGCGGTGACGGTAGTGATGCTTGTTCTTGCGATGCCCGTAGGCATGGCCACGGCCGCGATGGTCATCGCGGTCATAACGGCGGTTATCACGACTACGACGATCATCGTCATCACTCTTGTTGCCCATGTAGTTGCCCAGCGCACCACCCGCGCCACCGCCGGCTGCTGAGCCGATCAGTGCACCGGTGCTGCCGCCGACACTGCGGCCCACCACGTTGCCGCCGGCTGCGCCCAGTGCGCCGCCAATGGCTGCTTCGCCGCGGCTGCGCTTATCGGCGCCGACCGCGCTACCACCTGCGCCACCGAGGGCTGCGCCGATGGTCGAACCGGTATTGCCGCCCAACTGCTGCCCGACAACCGAGCCTAGAACCCCGCCCAATGCGCCGCCCACACCGGCTTCGGTGGTGCCACCGGCCATGGCTGCGCCACTGACCAGGCCAAGGGACAACAAGAGAATCGAGGAGAACTTCATAGAGAGACCTCAAGAGGATGACGGCGCGATCCTGAGGCTGTATCGACATGGTTACAATAGAAATCCGACCAGTAACACGAGTTGTACACAATTCTCTAAGTTACTGTTTTAACTCCGGAACTTAAGTGGTTTTTGCGAGTCTTTAGCTACTTCGGAACGGCCGCTTTTATGCAAAAGCGGCCTTTTTTGTGCCCGGATTTTTACGACAATCAGCTTTGCAGCTTTTCTGTGGCGAGCGGGCTTGCCCCGCGTTGGGCTGCGAAGCAGCCCTATTAGGGCCGCCCCGGCGTGTCAGGCAAATCGCGGCGTCAGGTTTTG
>NZ_JAFLXD010000085.1:0-11365 GCF_019891415.1 Pseudomonas sp. SH10-3B
CGCGAAAGCGGTGGTTCAGTCAAAGATGTATTCACTGACACACCGCATTCGCGAGCAAGCCCGCTCCCACTTTTGGCCCGCGTTTCACCCGCTCTATACCTGCCAGCTGTGAGGCCGTCCGCGAGCGAGCCCCTTCGCCATCGCAGGTACAGGGCCTAACCTAAGTTGTGTAGATACTTACGCTCATCGGGGGCAAGCCCGCTCCCGCATTTTTCACACAAACCCCGCAAGAGGTACCCCCACAGAGGCATATCAACCCCGCGCCAAGCTCCCTACGCTACCCCATTGCGGAGGCCCAAACATGCTCACCCATCCCCATATCGTCCTCACCCTGCGTCGCCATCACCTGTTCAGCCAACTCCCGGAAAAAACCTTCCAGGACGTCTGCACCCTGGCCAACCTCAAGCGCCTGCCCGGCCATGCGCCCTTGATGCATCAGGGCGACGCGGCCGAGCGTTTTTTCCTGCTGGTCAGCGGCCAGATCAAGCTGCACCGGGTCACGGGCGAAGGCCAGGAACACCTGGTCGAAGTCATCCAGCCCGGCCAGACCTTTGCCGAAGCCCTGCTGTTCACCCAGGCCAAGGCCTATCCAGTGAGCGCCACCGCGCTCAAGGACAGTGTGCTGGTCAGCATCGAAGGCCAGCACTACCGCCGGGCCCTGGAGGACCAGCCGAAAATTTGCCTGGCAATCCTCGCCAGCATGAGCATCCACCTGCACCAACGCCTCAAGGACATCGACACCCTGACCCTGGCCAACGCCAGCCGCCGGGTGATCAACTTCCTGTTCCAGGAGCGCGATGCGCTGAGTGGCGAGGTGGTGCTGCAAGTGCCCAAGCGCCTGGTGGCGTCGAAGCTGGGGATCCAGCCGGAGACCTTTTCAAGGATCCTGCACCGGCTGGTGGAAGGCGGGTTGATCGAGGTGCAGCGGCGCACCATTCGGATCTTGTGCGAAGAACAGTTGATGGGCTATCAGGCCGGCTGATCAGTGCCCGCTGTGGACCGCTGACGCCCGCCCCGCCCGCTCCAGATTCCGCCACAACCAAGGCGGCAACACATCCGGGTCTAAACTGTCGATCAAGTTTTTCAGCCCCAACCCCAACTCCGTATCCCCCTCAATCACCAACCGGCGTCGAAAGAACAACGTATCCGGATCTTCCTGCCGGCTGGCGAGCAACAGAAACTCCCGCCAATTACCACTGATGCTCACCTGCGCCTCGGCCTTTTGCGCAATCCGCAACCCGTCCCGCGCCAAGGTCAGGTACCAGCACAACCCCAGGTCAGGAATCCGCAAACACATCCAACGCCCGCGCAGCAGGTCAAACCCGCCGTCGCGCAGGGGTTCGGCCAGGCAGCGGTTGAGGGCTTGCTGCAAGACCAGGCGCTGCACGCCAAACGGCACGCGGCGGATCAAGGGGAAGAGCTGATCGGCGCCCTTGAGCAGCCATTGTTTACGACTCAACACAGCCCCACCTCCTCAACCCGCAACATGCCCGCCTGGCCGTGCCAGTAGCCGTTGCAGCCATCGACATACAGCGGCGGGGTGGCGCCCTGGCGCACGTGGTCGAAGGCGCGTACCACCTCGACCATGCCTTCAGCCCGTGGGCTCAGGCGCAACAGATTCGCACCACTGGACACCAGGCCGGCGTAATCGGCCAGCAGGTTGGTAACGTCGGCCGACATGGTCTGGATGCCGTTCAAGGTGAACAACGCCTGCCCTTCCTGACTGGTCAGCGCCATGCCGTCGGGGTAGTTGATGCAGCAGAACTGACAGTCGTCCTTGGGGCGGTTCTCTGCGCGGGCGGTGAAGCAACGCGCCGAGTAGGCCAGGGGCAAATGGCCGTAGGCGAAGATCTCCACCTCGGGCAATGGCCGGCCCAATTCGCGCACCTGTTCCAGCACGTCGGCGATCAGGCCCTGGGAGCATTCCACCGGCGGCACCCAGCGTTGCATGCCCGCGTCGAGCAATTGCACCAGGGCGTGACCGTTGTAGAGGTTGAGCGCAGGGCCGCCGACAAAGGGCAGTTTGCGCTCGATCAGCATCTGCACCGCGCCCATGTCATTGGCCTCCACCAACAGTTCACCGTTGTCGCACAGGCGGCGCAGGCTCGAGAGTTCGGAGGCGGCTTCGATCAAGGTCAGGCTCGACAACACGATCTGCGCCGAGCTGTAGGTTTGCAGTTCCCGGCCCAGCCCCAACCAATGATCCAGGGAGAACGCGCGGCGTTTGGCGCACACGGTTTCGCCCAGGTAAATCACGTCGAGGGGCAAGCCGGCCATGTCCGAGTAGAAGCGCCCCAGGTGTTCCTTATCCCAATAAAACAGCACCGGTCCCAGGCTGAGTTTCATCTGTGTCTCCTCACTGCCATGCACGATGGTAGGCGCCGAGAGTGGTCTGGCTGCCTTCGGATAACCCGGCCAGCACCTGGCGCCATTGGTCCTTGACCACAAAGCTGGCCGGTGCGTTGCGGTGGGCGTCGAGCGCGGCGCGCCAGACGCGGGTGACTTGTTCCACATACGCCGGGCTGCGTTGCCGGCCTTCGATCTTGACCGCTTCGACACCGATGGCGGTGAGCTCCGGCACCAGGTCGAGGGTGTCGAGGCTGGTGGGTTCTTCGAGGGCATGGAAGCGCTTGCCGCCGACCAGGAAGCGGCCCTTGCACAAGGTCGGGTAACCGGCGGGTTCGTCGGGCGTGTAGCGGTCGATCAGCACGTCGCTCAGGCGCGCGCTCAAGCCCTCGGCGTCTTCGCTCCAGCGCACCGCCTTGGCCGGCGAGCACACGCCGCAGAGGTTGGGCGACTCGCCGGTGATGTAGGAAGACAGGTGGCAACGCCCCTCGGCCATGATGCACAGGCTGCCAAACCCGAACACTTCGATGGGCACCGGGCTGCTCGCCGCCACCTGCTTGACCTGGGCCAGGGACAACACACGGGGCAATACCGCGCGGCGAATGCCGTAGCGTTCGGCATAGAACTTCAGCGCCGCCGCATGGGTGGCCGAGCCCTGTACCGACAGGTGCAACGCCATGTGCGGATGTTGGCGGCTGGCGTAGTCGAGCACACCGGGGTCGGCGGCGATCAGGGCGTCCACGCCGTGGTCCGCCGCGCGGTCGACGGCGCGTTGCCAGCGTGCCCATATCTTCGGTTGCGGGTAGGTGTTGACCGCCACGTACAGCTTGCGCTGGTGCTGGCGAATAAAGGCGACGGCACCGTCGAACTGTTTGTCGTCCATGTTCAACCCGGCGAAATGCCGGGCATTGGTGTCATCGCGAAAACCGACATACACCGCATCGGCGCCTTGGCGCACCGCGGCTTTGAGCGCAGGCAGGTTGCCTGCCGGGCAGACCAGTTGCATGGGGGCTCCTCACAAAAATTCGGCAAAAGACACAAACGGCACCGGTTCATCCTTGAGCACCTGCTGCTCACGCTCGACGATCACCAGGCCATCGGCCCAACAGGCGGCGGTCAGCATCGCCGAGCTTTGCTGGGGGTGCAGCACGGCGCGCAATTGCCCGTCCTCGCCGGGGCTCAGGCGTGCACGCAGGTACTGGCGGCGCTTATTGGGCTTGAGCCATTCAAACGCGGCCGGCACCTGGATCGGCACCGGCAGCACGCGCTCCACACCTTGGGCGCGCAGCAGGAACGGACGCACCACCACCAACGCGGTGATCAGCGCCGCCGACGGGTTACCGGGCAGGCCCAGCCACGGCTTGCCCGCCACTTCGCCAAACGCCAGGGGCTTGCCGGGCTGGATCGCCAGGCGCCAGAAATCCACGCGGCCAAGCGCTTCGATGGCCTGCTTGAGATGGTCCTCCTCCCCCACCGACACACCCGCCGAGGTCAGCAACAGGTCGCATTCGGACGAGGCCAGGGCCAGCGCATCACGGCTGGCGGCCAGTTCATCCGCCATCACGCCGTAGTCGTGCACGTCCACGCCCCAGCCACGCAATAACGCGGCCAGGGCATAGCGGTTGCTGTTGTAGATCTGCCCCGGCACCAGCGCCTCACCCGGATCACGCAGCTCGTTGCCGCTGCTGAGCAGGCACACCCGCAGCGGCCGATAGACTTTCAGTCGGGGGATACCCGCCGAAGCCAGCAAGCCGATGTCCAGGGCACGCAGGCGCTTGCCGACGGCGATCAGGGTCTGCCCGCGCTGCCGCTCTTCACCCTGCTTGCGCACGTGCTCGCCGAGACGTACCGGCGGGCACCAGATGCGCTGGCCGTACAGGCGGCAACGCTCCTGGGGCACCACTGTGTCGGCGCCGGGCGGGACCGGCGCGCCGGTAAAAATGCGCACGGCCTGCCCGGCCTGCACGTTCGTCGTGCTGTGCTGCCCCGCCGCAACGCGCCCGGCAAGCATCAGGTAGCCGCCTTCGGCCGGTACGTCCTGGGCGCGCAGGGCGTAGCCGTCCATGGCGCTGTTGTCGAAGCCGGGCAAATCCAGGGGTGAGAACAGTTCTTCGGCGACCACCCGCCCCAACGCCTGCTCCAGACCGATCACCTGGGTGGCCGGCGGTGGCGGCGCCTGGGCCAGCAGTGTGGCGATGGCTTCGTCCACCGGCATCAGGTGGCCGCTGTCACACACCGAGACACTCATGAACGCGACTCGCAGGCTTGCAGGATTTGCTCGGGCTGGGGCTTGAGGTGCGGCACGAAATTGCACGGGCCGGTGCGGCTGTCCAACTGCCCCGCCAGGATCTGATCCCAGCCGGTGCGACACGCCCCCGGCGAACCCGGCATGCAGCACACCAGCACGCCGTTGCTGAGGCCGGCCAACGCACGGGACTGCAAGGTGGAGGTGCCGATCTCGGCCAGGGACACCTGGCGGAACAGCTCACCGAAGCCTTCGACATGTTTGTCCAGCAACGGCAACACCGCCTGGGGCGTGTTGTCGCGGGCAGTGAAACCAGTGCCGCCGGTCATCAGCACCACTTGCACCTCGGGATCGGCGATCCACAGGGAGACCTGCGCACGAATCTGGTAGATGTCGTCGATCACCAGGCCACGGTCGATGAGCACATGCCCGGCACTTTCGAGGCGGTCCACCAGGGTCTGGCCGGAGGTGTCGGTGTCGAGGCTACGGGTGTCGCTGATGGTCAGCACGGCGATGTTCAGGGGCACGAAATTGCGTTGTTTCAAATGGGCCATGATCAAGGCTCCAGGCGTCAAGAAAGTTGCCATCAGCCTGCGCCGCAACGGGCGCAGGGCCTATTCCTCCAAGGAGGTATCTCGTTCAGGGGGCCAGACGCGTGCGCTGCCAAATGCCCGCGTGCAGGCGGTAGTCGAGGCGGTCATGCAGGCGGTCGGGCCGGCCCTGCCAGAACTCGATGCGCTGCGGCTGCAGGCGATAGCCGCCCCAATGCTCGGGGCGTGGCGGTTGCTGCCCGGCGAAACGCTCGGTGACCTCACGCAAGCGGCTCTCCAACTCGCTGCGATGGCTAAGGGGCTGGCTTTGCGGCGAGGCCCAGGCGCCCAATTGACTGGCAGCCGGGCGCGCATCGAAATAGTCATCCGACAGCTGCGCATCCGCCCGCACCACCGGGCCTTCGATACGCACCTGACGCTCCAGCCCCGGCCAGAAAAACGTCATGGCCGCATGAGGGTTGCTCGCCAACTCCTCGCCCTTGGCACTCTGGTAATGCCCGAAAAAGAAAAAGCCCTCGGCGCTGAAACCCTTGAGCAGCAAGATGCGGCAATGCGCATGGCCCTGGCTGTCCACGGTGGCCAGCGCCATGCTATTGGCCTCCGCCGGAGGCACCTCGGTTTTGCGCGCCTGATCCAGCCACTGACCGAACAGCACCAGGGGATCGTCCTGCGCCAAGTCATCACGCAAACCATAAAGGGTGTAGTTACGGCGCAATTGCGCAAGAGACAGGGGCATGACACGGTCCTCCAGAAAGTTCGCCACAGTGTGGGAACTACCGCGCCGTTATCCCTTGACCACGATCAACATTCGCCCGTGGCATGACGCCGCATGTGATCGCTTGAGGTGTGGGGCTCTACAGAACGGATCGCGTTGCTGTTGCTGTTGCTGTTGCTCTGGCTCTGGCTCTGGCTCTGGCTCTGGCTCTGGCTTTTGATCTTGATCCTAGGCGCCCCGTCAAACACGCTGGCCGAACGCAGGCTTGAATCCGTGGGTAACCCGGCAGGACGCCGGGTTAGCCGTCCTGGGCCAAGGATGGCCCATGACGGCGGCCCACGGATTCAAGCCTGCGTTCGGGCACACCGAGCCTAGGCGAGGTGCCGAGTGTTGGGGCAAGAGCCTTTTTGGTTACTTTTGGGGCTCTTTTCCAAAAGTGACCCGCCGTAAGGGCGGAACCATAGGTAGCCGTTACCGCAGCAACGGATATGTACTCGGTCTGATCCCAAATCCTGGTCGGCTGTCATGCCGCCATCGGGAGCAAGTCGAATCGTCGCACCGCCCCTCCCACATTTGATCTCTATACATCAGATACCTATCAATCTGCCCTGGATCTCACTCCATTACCGCAGCAACACCCGCGCGACCACATCCGCCTGGAGAACGACGTGTTGTTTACCAAGGCGCTCAGTTCGCCTGCCTGATCAACGCAACATCAGCTTGGCCAGAATCACGATCACGACCATATGCCCCAGGATGCTGCGACGAATCCACGTCGCACGCCGAGGGCTCAAGCGCTGGTGACTCAGCAGATACGCCAGCCACAGGTAATGACCGATGATGCTCAGGGCCAGCAGGATCTTCAGGCTCAACAGCGCGGCGAAATGGCTGGCCCAAGGCACCACCAACAGCCCGCGATAGTGCCAGGCCAGGCCGATGCCCGCGCCGTACAGCAACACCACCACACCGTGCAGTACCTGGCGCGAACGCCGTGCAATGGCGTGGTCGGAGGTGAACTGCGCGGACCAGGCCAATTCGTCACGGGCGCTGTGCCAGATCACCACTTCGAAAAACAGCGTGCCGATAAAGGCAATCGCCGCCAGCAGATGCACGATCAACAAGGTGGAATAGAGCATGACGTCCCCCTAACCTGGATGCCCATCGACCCGTGCCTGCCACAGCATCGGGCCATACCGCCACAGGTACAGGCCGAGCCCGACGGTCCAGCACACTCCCGCCAGCCACAACGCGGCCATCGGCAACAGCAGGACCAGCACCACCCGGCACACACACGCCAGGTTCAGCAGCCCAAAGGCCAGGGTCATCCCCGCGGGCGGCTGCAACGGGCGGCCGGTGTGGCCCAGGCTGACGCGGGCGATCATCGCCAGGATCAGCCCGGCCATGGCGCCGATGGTCAATGCATGCACGGCCAGGCTGGGATTGAGCGGCGCGCCGAAGTGCCACAGCGCCATACCCAGGCAGGCCACGGCCAGCCAGGCGTACGCCAGGTGCAACGACCAGAGCAACGGCACTCGCCACAGGCCGCGATCATGCCAGCGGACCAAGCGCCATAAGTGCCCCAGCCCAAGGGCGGCGAACAGCAGGCCGATCCCTGGGTTGGCGGCCAGCGCAGGCCCGGCGGCATACAGCACGGCGACCAGCAGCGAAGCCCCGAGCAACGTCCGGTCCAGCCATGGCCAGGGCTTGACCGCCTCGACCCGCCCCAGACCGCGCTGGGTAAAAAACGGAATCACCCGTCCGCCGATCAAGCCCATCATCGCCGCCACCAGCCACAGACCGGTGAGCACCGCCTGGCGCTGCAGGCCGGGGTCATTGCGCAGCAAGCCATACAACGACAGCGCATCGGCCACGGTCAACAGCGCCAGCACCAGCACGATCGGGTAATTACGCTTCTGGCGTACCTGCCACAGGGTCCAGCCCATCACGCCGGCCACGGCCAGGGGGAAGGTCAGTTCCAGCACCGCCAGCAGCGGCCAGTGCAGGTTGAACAACCAGCCCAGGCGCGCGGCCAGCCACACGCCGGCAAGCAGCGCCAGGGCATTGCCGCTGATGCCTGGGCGGCCGGTCCAGGTCTGCACCGCCGTGAGCAGGAAGCCGGCGATGATCGCCAGGCCAAAGCCGAACAGCAGCTCATGCCGGTGCCAGGCCAGCCAGCCGCCGGCGGGTTGCCAGGTGCCGAGGTGCCCGCCCAGGGCCAGCAGCCACAAGGGGATTGCCAGCGCCGCCAATACACAGGCGCCGAGGAAGAATGGCCGGAAGGCCAGGCGAAACAACGGGGTAATCGACATTGCCTTGCGCCGGTCGAGCACTTGCATAACACGGTCTCCCTTCAGGACTGCGGCAATCTTGCGCCGACGGGCGTGCGTTGCCCTTGTCGTAGATCAAGTCGCAAACCCACTGCAACGCTTACGCTTGCGCTCACTGTAGGAGCGAGCTTGCTCGCGAAGAACGTTAACGATGACGCGGGCATCCTGATTAAACGCGGTGTCTGTGGGTTTTTCGCGAGCAAGCTCGCTCCTACAAAACACTTTTAGTGTGCTTTGGAGCCATGATGAAAAACGCCTATGTCCCCCTCGCCTGGTTTGTGATCCTCGGCTCCATGCTGGCCGCCGCCAGCGGGCTTTCGCTGGTGCTGGTGTGAACGCCCCACTGCTGTTCAAGGAACCGGGCATGGTGCTGCATCGCGTGCACCACCAGATCCTGCGCAGCCATCACCTGTTCGAACCGCTGAACGACGAAGAGCTCAACGAGCTGATGGGCAACAGCCAGTTGCTGAGTATCGACAAGGGCGAGCCGCTGTTCCGCCAGGGCGAACCGGCCGATGCGTTTTACTTCGTGATTGCCGGTGCGGTGAAGATCTACCGCCTGACCCCCGACGGCCAGGAGAAGGTCTTCGAAGTGATCGGCGAGCGCCAGACCTTCGCCGAAGCCATGATGCTGATGGACACCCCCAACTACGTGGCCTGCGCCGAAGCGGTGTGCCCCACCCAGTTGTACCGTTTGTCCAACGCCACCTACATGCGCCTGCTGCACAGCAACAGCCGCCTGACCTTCGCCCTGCTCGGCACGTTGTGCGTGCGCTTGCACCAGCGGGTCAACGAGATCGAAACCCTGTCGCTGAAAAACGCCACCCACCGCGTGGTGCGCTACCTGCTGACCCAACTGATGCGCCTGCACAGCACCGACGCCACATTCGAACTGCCCATGGCCAAGCAGTTGATTGCCGGGCACCTGTCGATCCAGCCGGAGACCTTTTCGCGGATTATCCGGCGCCTGATCGATGAAAAAATCATCACCCAGGACGGACGCCAGATCGCCATTCTGGACCGGCTGCGCCTGGAGCAATTCGAGTGAAAACCTGCCTGTACTGCCAGCAGCGCAATGCCGACAAGCACCAGCAGTGCACGGATTGCGGCATGGCCCTGCCCGCCTCGGACGCCGGCGTACAGGCCCTTCGCTTGCGGCGCTTCCAGTGGTTCTGCCTGAGCCTGACGCTGTTTTGCATCGCCATGTTCTTCTGGTTGCCGCGCGACTTCTACTGACCCTCGGTCAACTGCCTGTACAGCTGGGGCAACCGCAGCGGCAACTGCTCCGGCTGGCGGATCAGGGTGTAGCCATGGGCACCGAACATGTAGGGCAAGTAATCCCCGGCCTGTTTGTCGATGGTGATGCAGAACGGAATCAGGCCCTGGCGCCGCGCCTCGACCACTGCCTGGCGGGTGTCTTCGACCCCGTAGCGGCCCTCATACAGATCCAGGTCATTGGGCTTGCCATCGGTCAGTAGCAACAACAACTTGCGCCGCTGTTTGCACGCCCCCAGCAGGTGGGTGGCCTGGCGAATCGCGGCGCCCATGCGCGTGTAGTAACCCGGCTTGAGCGCCTGGATACAGCCACGCGTGCGGTCGTCATAGGCTTGCTCGAACGTCTTGAGCGGGTGCAGGCGCACCTGATGGCGGCGCAGGGACGAGAAACCATACAGCGCAAACGCATCTCCCAGCCCGGCCAGGCTATCGCCGAACAGCAACAGGCTGTCGCGGATCACGTCGATGACCTTTTGCACGTCGTTCAGATGCGCGTCGGTGGACATCGACAGGTCCGCCAGCAGCAGGCATGCCAGGTCGCGTCGGGTGTGACGTTGCTCCTGGTACAAGCCGCGTTCGGTGCAGGCGCCGTGTTGGCGTTGCACTTGGAAATCCACCCAGGCTTGCAGGTCCAGCTCCGCGCCCTGGGGTTGCTGGCGCAGCCATTGGCGGTCGGTGCGCAGTTGCTGGAACTGGCGGCGCAGGCGCTGGGCCGGGCCGAGTAATCGGGCCGGTAACGGCTGCGGTGCATCGGCACGTGGCTGCATCAGTTGCAGATTGACGAAACCGGGTTGCAGGCATTGTTGACGGTAATCCCACTCGGGCAGCTTGATGCCCTCGCCGAGGGGGATGTCGTCGACGTCGGCGGGCGGCAGGTCGAGGTGCAGCTTCAAGCCGCCGCTCTTGCGCACGCGCTGGCGCGACAGGCTCAACTGGTCGAGGTCTTCGGCGACGCGAGCGGCGTCCGGGTCCTCACTGTCGTCGGCCCAGCGATCAAGGTCGACGTGCTCGGTCCAACTGAACAGGTTTTCCAGGCGTACCACCAGCAGGCCGCCATCACGGCTGTGATCATCCACACGGCTGGCGCGTTTGGGCGCGCCCTGCTGCTCGCCAGCCGGGGTGGCGAGGTCGTCGGCGTCGTCTTCAAGGTCGAGGGCCTGGGGCGTGTCCAGGTGCAACGGCGGGTAAAGCCATAAGGGCAACGGCCAGGCGGCGCGTTCGCTGCGGGGTAAATGGCGCACGCTGCCGGGCTCGCGCAGGGCCTTGCGCAAGGCTTTTTCCAGGGCGGCTTCACCGGGTTTGAGGCTGGCCGGGTCCGGGCGCAGGCTCAGATGCGCGTCCACCAGACGCTGGTAACTGGGCAACAGCGCCGGGTAGCGTTGCAGCAGCAGCCAGGTCCAGCGTTGGTTGTCGCGGGCCCAATGGGTCATGGGGCCTGCATGGGCGGCCAGCAACGCCAGCCAGCGGTACAACTCCAGGTTCAACGCGACGGTGGGGTACACCGCCAGGCTCGACGGCAGGCGCAGACGATTGCCATCGCAGGAGGCCAGTGGCGCCTGCTTGCAGGTGCCGGCGATGCGCATCAACAGGTTGCGGCGCAGCAGCAGGTCGCGTTCGCTGGCGGCTTCGAGGGCGATCCCGCTGGCACCGCCCAGGGCGCGAAACAATACGGTGAGGCTGCGCTGGCGGTCGACCAGCTCGACCCGCGCCGCCGGGAAATCGACACTGGCGCGGCGGGTGATAAAGCGGTGCCAGGCACTGCCGATCCATTCTTCCAGCTCAAGGGTGAAGGCCATGGGAGGGGCTCCAACTGTTTGATGTTTGACAGGCACACTGCAGTCCAAATGTGGGAGGGACGGTGCGACGATTCGACTTGCTCCCGTGGCGGCCTTCGGGCCGACCATGT
>NZ_JAFLXD010000086.1:0-11201 GCF_019891415.1 Pseudomonas sp. SH10-3B
AAAGCGGACTGCACTACAACCGTCATCGCTACTACAATCCCGATATTGGTCGCTATCTGACGCCAGACCCGGTGAAGTTGGCGGGTGGGATCAATGCGTACCAGTACGTGCCAAACCCTGCGAGGTGGGTTGATCCGCTAGGTCTGAGTGCCTGCCCGGGTGAAGACAGGTGTAACTCACCGTCAGAAATTGAGAAACCGACCGAACAAATCGAGGTTGATGAACGCTCGCCATCAGTTCCGACCCCCGATAAAAAAAGAGCCTATCTCTATCGTGGGGATTTAAGAGAACCGGACGAAATATTTGAAAAAGGATTTGAAAGTAGAGGATCAAGCACAGATCTTTTCCTGCACGCTTTGAACAACGCTAGCCCTCCCAGCAACTTTGTTCCCACCTCTACGTCGAGGAAGCAGGCGCTGGTATTTGCTTCCGGCTTTGGGTTCGAGGAAGGCTTTCTTTACACGCTTAAAAGGATCCCCGGACGAGACGTAAATAAAGAACTGGGCGTGCGTTCTAAACACAAGAACGAATTAGAAATTGCTATTCCTGAGCGTATCGACACAAAACACATTTTAGGTGCATCGCCAGTCAATGAGGACGGCACCTTCAAGGGATACACAATATTGAACCCCAATAGGGAATACCCATGAAATCACGTGAAATCACTATCATCAAAAACGGTATCCGTGAAAGCGCAGTGGTCGAATACGAAGCGGGGAAACCGACTCTTAATCTAGTACTGAACAACGGGGAACGAAAAACCTATACAGCGTTGGATCTGTTCGACAGCTTTGGGTTATTAAGAGCCGATTTAAAAGAGATAACTTTCTTATGCAAGGGCGCCAAAATCAATGTTCACACCTCTGGAATGTCCTCACAGATGTCGAATGGGCTTGTTGCCTACGAGCTGACTATGGGAAAGCCAGACGGTGAGCTCGTGCATATTTTTGCTTATGAGGAAAGCGACCTCACCAACGACATACAGAAGCAACATGATTTCTGCCAACGCTGGTCTGAATCAATTCAAGCGTAATACCACCACCCGCTATGGCGAGCGAGCTTGCTCTGCGTTGGGCCGCGAAGCGGCCCCAATCAGGGCGACGCTGTGTTTCAGGCAGATTGGCGTTGTTGGGTTTGGGCCTGCTACGCAGCCCAACGCAGGGCAAGCCTGCTCGCCACAAGGAATGAAGGCTCAGCCAAATTGCATGGGTGAGCCTCCCAGGCTGATCAGCGTTTACTCAGTTCCATAATCATCCGACTCAGCAAGTAGATCCGCGGCGCAACGCTCTCCACCTCCGCATACTCCTCCGGCGTATGGATATTGCCGCCGACAATCCCAAATCCATCCAACGTCGGCGTGCCCACCCCGGCTGACAAACTGGCATCCGCCGCGCCGCCGCTGCCTTCAATGGTCAACTTTTTACCCAACTCGCTATAAATCCCCTGGGCAATCGCCACCAGCTTGTCCGACTCCGGCGTCTGCGGCATGGGCGGCAGGCCGCGTTTGAGGGTGGTGGTCACTTCGGTTTCCGGGATCAACTTGTTGGCGGAGACCCGCACCAGGTCCTTCTCGATCCGATCGAACTCTTCCGGCAACGCCGCGCGTACGTCAGCCTTGGCGGTGGCTTGGTCGGGGATGACGTTGGTGCGGTCGCCCGCCTTGATGACGGTGAAGTTGATGGTGGTTTTCTTCTCTTCATCACCCAGCTTGCCCAACTGCAGGATCTGATGCGCGGCTTCCATGGCGGCGTTGCGCCCCAGTTCCGGGGCCACGCCGGCGTGGGCGGCTTTGCCTTTGACTTCGACCACGGCGGTGGCACTGCCTTTGCGCCACACCACCAGGCCGTCGGCCGGGCGGCCGGGTTCGAGGTTCAGCGTGACGTCGTGAGCCTTGGCGGTGTTGCGGATCAGGTCAGAGGCGATGTCGGTGCCGGTTTCTTCGCTGGCATCGAGCAGGAAGGTAATTTGTGCGTAGTCCTTGAACCCTTGGTTCTTCAGGACTTTGAGCGCGTAGATCCCGGCGACGATGCCGCCCTTGTCATCCATCACGCCGGGACCATAGGCGCGACCGTCCTTGATATGAAACGGACGTTCGGCCGCCGAGCCTTCCTTGAATACGGTGTCCATGTGGGCCATCAGCAGGATTTTGGCCTTGCCGCTGCCCTTGAGGGTAGCGATCACATGGCTGCTGTTGGCGGCGGCATCCGGCACCCGTTCAATCGTGAAGCCCAGCTGTTTGAGTTCATCGACGGCGATATCACTCACCTGGGTCAGCCCTGGCCCATAGCCAGAACCCGAATCGATATTCACCAGCCGCTCCAGCAGTTGCAAGGCAGGGGCCTTGTACTGCTCGGCGTCCGCCTGGATCTGTTTATGCGGTTCGGCGCTGTAGGCCGGGAGTGCGAAGGACAAGGCCAGCGTGGCGGCCAGGAGGGTACGCGGGAAGGTGAAGAGCATGAACCGATCCTTGTGGTGTGTTGGGGTGCCGCCTCACCCTACCCCACTAGACAGATCGCAACCAAGTGCCTTGCGCCGAACTGACCCGGTTGCGCCCGCTGCTCTTGGCTTCATACAGCGCCAGGTCTGCATCATTGAGCCAACTGATGGAATCGGCGTGCCCAGGTTGATACGGCGCCAGGCCGATACTCAAGCTGGCACACAGCGACGGGTCCTGGGCATACGCCAACGCGTTGAAGCGATCGCGCAACACATCCATCACTTGCGTGGCGTGGTTGAGCGGCATGCCCGGCAGGATCACACAGAATTCATCGCCGCCATAACGCCCGGCCAGGTCGGTGGCGCGCAGGTTCTGGCGCAACACTTTGCTGAGCTGGCGCAGCACGATGTCGCCGGTGACGTGGCCATAGGTGTCGTTGATAAGCTTGAAATGGTCGATGTCGATCAACGCAATCGCGGCCCCTTGCTGTTCGCGGTGGCAGCGTTGGAACTCGATCTCCAGTTGATCTTTCCAGGCGCCATGGTTGAGCAGGCCGGTCAAGCTGTCGGTGCGGCTCAGCGCCAGCAATTCGCGCTTGTGCCGTGCCAGCGTCACCGCCTGGCGGTAACAGATCCAGCCCAGCGCCAGCGGGTAGACCATCAGAATCGGCAGGCAGGCATAGATCTGGGTGGGGGTGGTCGTGGCGATAAAGGCTGGGGTGAATATCAACAGCGCCGTACCGATACCCAGCGCCTGCGCCACCCAACCCGCCAGCATGAACCGCGGACCGCCGATGGCGACGTTGTTCATGGTCATCATCGACAGCGTTGTCACACCGGGCAGCGGGTTGAAGTGCATGGCAGCGACCCAGAAGCCGCCGCAGAACGAATCGAACAACAGGTTGCGGCGCTCACTGCGCAGCGTATTGACGGCACGCGACGAGCGCTGGAAGGCCAGGACAGGCCAGACAAACGCGTTGATCACCATCCAGGCCCATACCCACGTTGGGGGCGCCAGCGGGTACATGCCAAACGCCACGCACACAAAGCCGAGCGTCAGCCCTAAGGTGCGGGATTTATACAAACGGGTAGCGAGCGGAAGTCCTTTTCCTCCGGCGGCTGGCATGGGCGGCTGTAATCCTGGATGGGTGCCTGGAGTCTATCAGGGAGCCAGCAATTCGCCACTACCACTCATAAGCTCATACCCAAGGCACATCACCCATCCAAAACGATTAGCTGGAGAAGCCCCTGGCCAGCATCAATGCCACACCCAGCAACAGCACCGCCGTGATCCGCTGCAGCAAAATACGGCGCTTGGGGTTTTCCAGCACGTGCTTGATGCGCTGGCCGAAGTAGCAATAAAGGCAACCGCTGGCAAATTGCAGCAACAGGAAGGTCGCCCCGAGGATGGCGATATCCGCCGCCGAACTGCGCTCCCCTGCCCCGGCGAACTGCGGGAACACGGCGCTGAACATGATGATGGTCTTGGGGTTGGAAAACCCGGTCAGCAGCCCTTTGCCGAACAGGCTGCGCGAGCCCTCCGCCGTAGCCGCCTTGCCGATCGACACACCGCTGCTGGTCCACTGCTTGTACGCTAGGTAGAGGATGTACGCCACGCCGACGAATTGAATGGTCTGGGTAATGGCGAGATTGCCCTTGATCAGTTCCGAGAAGCCCACGGCAAAGATCAGGATCGAAATCAGGTACGACACACTGGCACCGATCTGCGCCGGGATCGAACTGCGCAAGCCGTCCTTCAGGCCCAGGCTCAACAGCAGCAGGGTCATGGGGCCGGGGCTGAAGGTCATGGTGGCGCAAAACAGCAGGAAGTAGAGAAACGAAGACAGGGTTAACGCACTGGTCATGGGCCTGAGCCTTGAGTAGGTAGAAACGACAGCGGTGGGACGGGCCATGCCAGCACCCGCCCCAGAGCCGATCAGGCGACCGCGATTTCGGTCGTCAGCGATTCGCGGTACATCACCGCCAGCTCCCCGAGGGCGGCCTTGGCGGTCTGGTTACGGGTTTCGAAGGCCACCAGGCCTTTCCAATTGGTCTCAACGATGGCCTGCATCACATCGGCGTAGTCGCAGTTGCCGTCATGAATACCGAAATGCTGGTCCTGCACCCCATTGTTGTTGCTGAACGAAATACCCTTGATCAGGTGGTGATACTTGCGCACCACCTCGGCCGGCAGGCCGTTCTCGATATTGGCGTGGCCGGCATCGAGGAAGAAGTACACGTTGCGGTGCTCCTGCAGACGTTCGAACACAAAGGCGTATTCCGCTTCATGGGTAAAGATGTAGTGGAACGGCCGGTAGTTGACGTAGTTGGACAGGTTTTCCAGGTAGATATCCACGCCCTTGGCCTCGGCATAACGTGCCAGTTCCTGCACCGACTTGAGGTAGTGCGCCAAGGCAACCTTCTTGGCCATCAACACCATTTTCGGCTCGACGATACTGCCCCCGTGGATGATCAAAGGTGCGCCCAGGCGGCTGGCGATATCGATCTCGCGCTTCACATAATCCACCGCTGCGGCACGGAAAGCCTCCACATCACTGCCCAGCGGGGCCTTGAAGTTGCCGTGATAGACCGGTTTCACGCCGGTAGCTGCGATCTGTTCCAGCAGGCTGGTGATGCGTGCTTCGGTCCAGTCGTCGACCATTTCACCGAACAGGCTGCCGTCTATATACCAGTGGGTGCAGCCACCCTCGACGGCGGTTTGCAGGCCGGCTTCAGCGGCCAGGTATTTCTGGTGGGCCACGCCGGTACAGAACGGTACGGAGGGGTTGATCAGTTTGCTTTCCATGGAGCGATTCCTTTCGTGATGGAGGTTTACAGTTCAATGGCCATGAAATCGGCCTTGGTCACGCCGCAATCCGGGCATGTCCAGTCTTCCGGCACCTCTTCCCAAGGGGTGCCTGCCGGGATTCCGTCTTCGGGAATGCCCAATTCTTCAACGTACATAAATCCGCAGGGTGCACACATATAAGTCTTCATGAGAATGCAAGATCCATTGCTCGCGGGTAGAAAAGTTCGCCGGTTCCAGGCGAGATGGCGTGCAGTCTAGGGGACCGGCATTGCGCAAGGCAGGTAAAGTGATGCCTAATCCGGCCTAACTTCACCGGTAAAAGCACCGGCAAACACAAGGAAGGTTTATGTTTGTATCCGCCATCGCCTTTGTGGACGGCACGCCCAAGGTGCAGCAGATCGTCGAGGCGTTCAGCCTGCTCATCGAGAACGGCGAATGGGCACCCGGCAGCAAGTTGCCATCGGTGCGTGAGTTGACCCAGACCCTGGGCGTCAGCAAGTTCACCCTCAACGAAGCCCTGGACCGCCTGCGTGGACGTAACCTGCTGACCTCCAGCCAGGGCCGTGGCTACTTTGTGGCGATGGACAGCGCGCGCCCGGCCTCGGTGGCGTGGGTCGACCTGCTGCCTCAGGATCTGCTCAGCGTGTTGCGGCGCCCCCTGGTCACTGCCAGCGGCGAGCTGCGCCCCGGCGGCGGCCACCTGCCGGAAGCCTGGCTGAACGCCGAGGCCATCCGCCAAGCCATGCGCAGTGTGGTGCGCGCGCCGTCGTTGCGCATCGCCGGGCTGGGCACACCGGCCGGCTTATTGCCGCTGCGCCAGGCACTGCAACAAAAGCTGCACGGCGAAGGCTTGTCGGTACCGGTGGAACAGATCATCACCACCCCCAACACCGTGCAAGGCCTGGACATGCTGATGCGCCTGCTCGCACGCCCCGGCGACACAGTGCTGCTCGACGCGCCGTGCTATTTCAACTTTCACGCCAACCTGGCCCTGCACGGCGTCAAGGTGGTGACCATCCAACGCCGCCCCGATGGCTTTGACTTCATCGCTCTCGAACAACTGCTGGCCGAACACCGCCCCAGCCTGTACCTGACCACCAGTGTGCTGCATAACCCGACCGGCCATTCCTTCAGCCCCAGCCAAGCGTTTCGCCTGTTGCAACTGACCCAGCAGTACCACTGCCACATCGTCGAGGACGATCTCTATGGTGACCTGCACCCCAACCCGCCGCCGCGCCTGGCCGCCGTCGCCGGCCTGGAGCAGGTCACCTACCTGTCGGGCTTCTCGAAGATCCTCAGCGCCAACACCCGGGTCAGCTTCGTGGTGGCCGCGCCGCAACTGGCGGCCAACCTGACCAATATGAAGCTGATGAGCGGTGGCGTGACCTCGGAGCTGTTCGAGCAGATCGTCTACCGCATGCTCAGCGAGGGCAGCTACGCCAAGCACCGCAAGCGCATGGTCCAGCGCTTGATGGAGGCCGGCGGGCGTGTAGAACAATGGCTCAGGCGCTGCGGATGCGAGTTGCCGATGGCCTATGAGGGCGGGATGTTTATCTGGGCACGCTTGCCACCCGGGGTGAACGGCGAGCTACTGGCCCAAGAGGCGCTCAAGCGCAGCATGGTTCTGGCGCCGGGCGCGCTGTTCGGCTACGACCCGGCCCATCGCGATTCGATGCGTTTCAACGTGGCCCACAGTGATGAGCCCAGGGTGCAGCGGGTGTTTGAAGCGCTGTTGCTCAAGGCCCCGCGCGAGTCCTGAAAGGCTGCGGCGGTTCTGCCACCCCTGCGACGTTCGATCCATTCTTGCGCGTTGACCCGTTGTGTTACACACCATATAGTGTGCCCACAAACAGAACAGACCACTACATAGTGTGCAGTATCGGTATTTACCGACCACACTCTGCGCAGCATTTCAATGCCTGTAGCCTGCAAATCGAATTTTTTGGACGGGGTCAAACACCGTCAGAACAGAACAGAAGGGAGTATTTCAATGCTGAGTTGGGATGAAGTCGACAACGAGGACACCGGTGCAGCAGTGATCAAGGGCGCCAATGCCGGCCACGCCAGCGAAGCCAACATGGACCGCCTCGACGGCGCCGGCGCCGCTGCTGCCCTGGAAGCGCGCAATGTAACTGCCAACGACTCCGCTGCGATCATCCGCGCCAAGGCCGCCCTGGACAAACTCGACGTCGCCGAAGGCCTCGCCGAACTTGAAGGCGCCTCCGCCCGCGTCGCCGTTGACGAAAAGCGCATGATCAACTGCCGCGCCGACCTCAACCAACTCGTACCCTTTAAGTACGACTGGGCCTGGCAGAAGTACCTCGACGGCTGCGCCAACCACTGGATGCCGCAAGAGGTCAACATGACCGCCGACATCGCCCTGTGGAAAAACCCCGAAGGCCTGACCGACGACGAACGCCGCATCGTCATGCGCAACCTCGGTTTCTTCTCCACTGCGGATTCGTTGGTCGCCAACAACCTGGTCCTGGCCGTGTACCGCCTGATCACCAACCCGGAGTGCCGCCAGTACATCCTGCGCCAGGCCTTCGAAGAAGCGATCCACACCCACGCCTACCAGTACTGCATCGAATCGCTGGCCATGGATGAAGGCGAGATCTTCAACATGTACCACGAGATCCCATCGGTGGCCAAAAAGGCAGCCTGGGGCCTGAAATACACCCGTTCGATCTCCGATCCAAAGTTCGAAACCGGCACCGTCGACACCGACAAGGAACTGCTGCGCAACCTGGTCGCTTACTACTGCGTACTGGAAGGCATCTTCTTCTACTGCGGCTTCACCCAGATCCTGTCCATGGGCCGCCGCAACAAAATGACCGGCGTGGCCGAGCAGTTCCAGTACATCCTGCGCGATGAGTCGATGCACCTGAACTTCGGTATCGACGTGATCAACCAGATCAAAATCGAAAACCCACATTTGTGGGATGCCGAGATGAAGGAAGAAGCGACCCAGATGATCCTGCAGGGGACTCAGTTGGAGATTGAATATGCTCGCGACACGATGCCGCGCGGTGTGCTCGGTATGAACGCTGCGATGATGGAAGACTATTTGAAGTTCATCGCTAACCGTCGCCTGTCGCAGATCGGCTTGAAGGAAGAGTATCCGGGGACGACTAACCCGTTCCCGTGGATGAGCGAGATCATGGACTTGAAGAAAGAGAAAAACTTCTTCGAAACTCGCGTCATCGAGTACCAGACCGGCGGTGCGCTGAGCTGGGATTGAAAAAAAACGGCCCCTTTGTGGGGCCGTGTTGTTTCACTTGTCGACGTTTTTTATGCCCAATCAAACCATCAAGACGCCCTGCATAGGCCTGTGCTCCACCGTTTACGGGGATTTGGTCTGCCGAGGCTGCAAGCGTTATCACCACGAAGTGATCCAGTGGAATGGCTACAACGCCGAGGAAAAACAGGCAGTGTGGCTGCGCCTCGAACAATTGCTGGTGCAGGTAATGGTCAGCAAACTGGAAGTACTCGACCCCCAGCGCCTGCGCCAGCAATTGGAAGACCGCAAGATTCGCTTTATGCCGCACCAGTCGCCGTATTGCTGGGCGTATCAGCTGATTGCCCGGGGCGCGCGGGTGATATCCAAGTTGGATGCCTACGGGTTGGCGTTGTTGCCGGAGTTTCGCGAACGCAATCTCACGGATTTGCGCGATGCGATCGATCGCGAGTTTTTCCTGCTGTCCGAGGCGCATTACGAGCGCTATATCGCACCTGGTTTTATCCGCGAAGTGTTTGGCCAGCCCCTCATAGCCAGCAGCCTATGATCCCTGATAGCGGCTACGGGGTATTTTTTCAGCTCCCCGCAAACGCTGCCATTGTGGTTAAAATGCCGCCCGCTCAATGACCGACGCTTAACGATGACCCCAGACGCACTCGCTACCCTGCACGCCCACCTGCTCACCGCCCTGGCCAGCGCCCCTGCTGAAACCCGGCGCCTGTTCCACGGCCGTGGCCGTTGCTGGCCGGGCCTGGAGCAATTGACGGTGGACTGGCTGCAAGGCGTGGTCCTGGTGGCGCTGTTCAAGGAGCCCGAAGCGACCCACCTGGATGCGTTGAAACAGCGGTTGATCGACATCGACTGGGCTCAATTCGGCGCCCACACCGTGGCCCTGCAACACCGCTACCTGCCGCAAAGCACCACCGAATGGCTGGTGGGTGCAGCCATCGACGAGCTGACCATCACCGAAGGCGGCCTGCGTTACCTGATCGACCTGGGTAAGAAGCAGAACAGCGGGTTGTTCCTCGACATGCGCTACGGCCGCAACTGGGTGCGCGAGCACGCCAAGGGCCTGCGGGTGCTCAACCTGTTTGCCTACACCTGCGGGTTCTCGGTCGCGGCCATCGAAGGCGGCGCCGAGCACGTGGTGAACCTGGACATGGCCCGTGGCGCCCTGAGCCGCGGCCGCGACAATCACCGCCTGAATGGTCACGACCTGAGCAAGGTCACCTTCCTCGGCCACGACTTGTTCAAATCCTGGGCCAAGGTCACCAACAGCGGCCCTTACGACTTGGTGATCATCGACCCGCCATCCTTTCAGAAGGGCAGTTTCCTGCTGACCAAGGACTACCAGCGCGTACTGCGCCGCCTGCCGGATTTGCTCACGGCCCAGGGCACTGTGCTGGCGTGCATGAATGACCCGGCCTTCGGCGAAGACTTCCTGATCGACGGCGTCACCCGCGAAGCACCGGGCCTGCGTTTTATTGAACGGCTGCAAAATCCACCGGAATTTCCGGATATCGACGCGCAAAGTGGCTTGAAGGCGCTGGTGTTCCGTCAAGGCTGATGCCGAAACGTCCTACGCTTGCTACGCTAAGAGATACACCGGGTGGTGAACCTTATCCCCCCCTTCCCGGTCGATACCTGCATCCCCCGGCCAGACTCGACGGCGTCACGTTGTCGGCTGCCCCGTTCCACCTTTTGGAGAACCGCCCGTGATATCGACCCTGCATGTAGCCAGAATCAAAGCCTGGGGCGCCCACGGCTTTACCGCCACAGGTGTGGTATTGGCCTTCCTGGCCACCCTGGCGTTGCTGGAAAACTCACCCAAGGCCTGCCTGCTCTGGCTGGGCCTGGCACTGGTGGTAGACGGCGTCGACGGCTCCCTGGCGCGGCGGGTGAATGTCAGCACGGTATTGCCCAGCTTTGACGGCTCGGTATTGGACCTGGTGATCGATTACCTCACCTACGTGTTTATCCCGGCACTGTTTATCTACCGCTATATCGACCTGCCGGACTTTACCCACCTGTTCACGGTGTCGGTGATCCTGGTGTCGTCGCTGTTCTGTTTCTGCAACGTGAACATGAAGAGCAAGGACAACTATTTCGTCGGCTTCCCTGCGGCCTGGAACGTGGTGGCGTTGTGCGTTTACATCATCCAGCCCGCCGCCTGGGTCACCTTGCTCACGGTGATCGGCCTGGCGCTGCTGACCGTGACGCCGATGAAGTTCCTGCACCCGTTCCGGGTCAAGCGGTTCATGCCGATCAATATCGCGGTGACCACCATCTGGTTGCTGTGCAGCTTTTTGATGGTGGTGGATTATCCCAACACCAACCCGTGGACGTTTGGGTTGTGGTCGGTGATGTCGGCGTATTTCCTCGGGATTTGCGTGTGGCGCACGGCGCTGGAGTGGTTGGGAACTCACAAATAGCCAACTGACACGGCTTGTCCTCGATGGCGGCCTCTGGGCCGACCATGTTGTTGGTTTTGACCGAGTGCATATCCGTTGCTGCGGTCACGGCTACCTATGGTTCCGCCCTTACGGCGGGTCACTTTTGGAAAAGAGCCCCAAAAGTAACCAAAAGGGCTCTTGCCCCACCACTCGGTACCTCGCCTAGGCTCGGTATGCCCGAACGAAGGCTTGAATCCGTGGGCCGCCGTCATGGGCCATCCCTGGCCCAGGACGGCTAACCCGGCGTCCTGCCGGGTTACCCACG
>NZ_JAFLXD010000087.1:0-10982 GCF_019891415.1 Pseudomonas sp. SH10-3B
CGTTGATCATACGAATCACCGGCGCGCCGTCCTGGGTGTCGAGCAGGTCGGTGATCTCGGGCATGTCCTGCATCAGGCGGTCGAGGTCGACCTCGTTCTCTGCCGCGCCCACCACGGCGGCGGCGCTGCCGGTGTCGGCGTAGGCACTGGCCAGGAGGCCGTCGAGCTCGTCGTCGCGTATCTGCTCAACACGCGATTGGCCGAACTGGCGCTGTACTTCGCTGATGGACCAGCCGGGGGTCGAGGGGCAGACGGTGAGCAGCATGCCGTCCTCGCCGGGGCGCAGGAGGATGCGTTGGGATTTGGCCCAGGCGTAAGGGAGAAGGCTCACAAGACATCTTCCTGACCGAGCGCGGTCACAAAACAACGTACCCACGATGCGAAGCGAGCCGCTTTTGATCTTGATCTTCGGCGCCCCGTAAAACCACGCTGGCCGAACGCAGGCTTGAATCCGTGGGTAACCCGGCAGGACGCCGGGTTAGCCGTCCTGGGCCAGGGACGGCCCATGACGGCGGCCCACGGATTCAAGCCTGCGTTCGGGCACACCGAGCCTAGGCGAGGTGCCGAGTGGTGGGGCGAGGACCTTTTGGTTACTTTTGGGTCCTTCCAAAAGTGACCCGCTGTAAGAGCGGAACCATAGGTGGCGGTTACCGCAGGAATGGATATGTACACGGTCAAAATGTTCACGGTCGCCCCCCAGAAACCGGCACAGCCCGAATCACCGCCCTCGGCCCCTGCTGCTGCCCGCCCGGAATCGCCTTCTCCACCGACGGCAATTGCGGCGCCTGTACATCCGGCATCGCCCAGCTGTGTTCCGGCTGCAACCCACTCTGCGCGCGGCGCATAAACTCATAGCGGTTCAAGGTAATACTGCGCCCCGCGCCACTGTCGCGAATGATGTAAGGCCGCAAAAACACCATCAGGTTGGTCTTGCTCACACTGCGCTTCTCATTGCGAAACAACGCCCCCAACCCCGGAATATCCGACAGCCACGGCACCGCGTCATTGCTCTGGCTATAGCCATCCTGCAACAGCCCGCCCAGCACCATGATCTGCCCGTCATCCAGCAGGATGCTGGTGTCGATCGCGCGCTTGTTGGTCACCGTGCCCGCTGCCACCGAGGCCCGGGAATCCACGCTGCTGACTTCCTGGTAGATATCCAGTTTCACCGTGCCGCCTTCGGAGATCTGAGGGCGCACGTTCAGCTTGAGCCCCACTTCTTCACGCTGCACGGTCTGGAACGGGTTATTGCTGGTGCCGCCGCCACCGGTCACATAGCTGCCGGTGACAAACGGAATGGTCTGCCCGACAAAAATGCTCGCGGCTTCGTTGTCCAGGGTCAGCAGGTTCGGCGTCGACAGCACATTGGTGCCGCCCTTGCTCTTCAAGGCACGGGCCAGCACCTTGAGGTCGAGCACCTTGCCGATCCCCGGAATATCCACAGTGCCATTGACCACGCCGATATTCAGGCCCTTGGGCAGCACATCAATACTGGTGGGACTGGTCGGCGTGCCCACGACACCGCTGCCGCCCAGGTTCACCCCGCCGAAGCCACCTCGGCCCGCCAGGTTGCCGGCCTGCCATTGCACGCCGAACTCGGTGGCATCGTCCTCGCCGACTTCCACGATCAGGCTTTCGATCACCACCTGGGCGCGGCGTTGGTCGAGCATGTCGATCACTTCGCGCAGGTTGCGGTACAGCGGGTCTGGCGCGGAGATCAGCAAGGTGTTGGTGGTGGCGTCGGCCTGGATGGTCACGCCGCCAGCGCTGAACGCGGTGTCCTGCTCGTTGGCGGTGTTGCCGCTGCTGGTGCTGTCGCTGGAGCCGGTGGTTTGCCCATAGCCCGACTGCACGCCACTGCCGGTGGGTGTGCCGCTGCTGTTTTGGGCGTTGCCCGTGCCCTGGCTGTTCTTGCTATTGCCGCCCATGGCACTGAGCTTGCCACGTGCCTCGTCGCTCACGCCCGAATCGCTCTCACCGGTGAGCAGCCCGCGCAGCGACTGGGCCAGCTTGGCGGCCTGGGCGTTGCGCAGATACACCACGTGCATATTGCTGGGGTTGCTCTGGGCATTGTCGAGCTTGTAGATGAGGTTGCGCGCCAGCTCCGTACGCTCGGGGCTGCCGGAACGGATGATGATCGAATTGGAGCGCGGGTCGCCGACCACATTGATCTTCTGGGTCTGGTCGGCGCCCTGGGTTTCCAGCAGTTCGGCGACCATGGCCGCGATGTCCACGGCGATGCCGTTTTGAATCTGCACCACGTCGGTGTCGATCGCGCTGGGGGTGTCGATACCACTGATGATCTGCGCGACCCGCGCGAGGTTTTCCGCATAGTCAGTGATGACGATGCTGTTGTTGCCGGGGTAGGCGTTGATCGGGTTGTTCGGCGACACGATGGGGCGCAGCACCGGGATCAGGTTCACCGCGTTTTCATATTGCAGGCGGAAGGTGCGGGTCTGCATGCCGCTGCTGCCGGCGCTGTAGATCGGCCCGCCGAGCAACTTGGCATCGGCCTCCGGCACCACCTGGGCCACGCCGCCCACATCCACCACGCTGAAGCCCTGCATACGCAGCGCCGCCAGCAGCATGTCGTAGGCCTGATGCGCCGGTACCTGGCCTTCGCTGACCAGGGTGAGGTTGCCTTTTACCCGCGGGTCCACCAGGAATTGCTGGCCGGTGGCACGGGACAACGCGCGCACCACCGCCTGGATATCGGCATCGACGAAGTTGAGCTGCACCGGCTGGTCACCCAGCGGGTTACGCGCCTTGACGGGCGCCGGGGCCTGACCTCGGGCACTGTTGGTGACCCGGTGTTGTACCGCAGGCTTGGGGGCCGGCTCGCGTTGGCGATCCAGCACGGTGTCGCCGCTGCGACGGGTGTCGGCCAGGGGTTGGCCAAGTTCACTGTCCACCAGTAACGGCGTGGTTGACGGGCTGCTGCACGCACTCAGGGCCAGCAACAGCAACGGCGCGGCCTTGCGAAAAGGGAGGACTGACCACTTCATGAAGCTTCCTTAGCGCCAAGCGCCTGATCCATGCGAACGGTCCCGGACACAGTGCCGGCCGAGTTATCGACGGCATCCGCAGCACGTTGCAAACGCGCCTCGGACACCTCCAGGGAAAATGAACGGGGATTGCCCAGCAGCCAGCCCACCACGGCGTCGGCCGGGGCGTTGTCGAAGGTCAGGCGCCAACCGCCGGCGTCCAGCACCTGCAACTGGTAATGCCCTTGCAGGCCGGCACCGTCCAGGGCCTGGCGCAAAGCCGCTTCGTCGGCCTGGCGCGGTGCGGCGACATCCTGCAACAGCACCTGCAAGGCTTCGGCCTGGGCGCGCAGCTTGGGGGTTTCGGCCTGCCAGTAATCGATCTTTTTCAACGCCGGCTGCACCAGCACCAACCAGGTCAGCAGGCTCGCCAACACCAGCCCGGCGCCGATCAGCAAGCGTTTCTCGCGCAGGGCCAGGCCGCTCCAGAACACCTGGGCCTGGGTGCGCAGGCGCAACCACCTATTCATCGCCGGCCTCCGGTTTTTCCGTGGCCTGCGCCGGGCCGATGCTCCAGCCATGTTCATCGCGCGTGGCCGCAAAACCGGCCTGGGCCAACGCCGCCTGCCACTCCCCCTCGGCCGCCGGGTTACGACTGTCGGCGAGCAGTCCCAGGTGCAGGATGCCCTGCTCAAAGTTCAGGTTGTCGACGCTGCCCACCATAAAAGGCAGGTTGCTGCCCGCCAGTTGCAGCAGGCTGCTGAAGCGTTGACCCGAATCGGCAGCCGCGCCGCTCTGGCGCGCGGCCAACTGTTGACGGGCCTGCTGCAAGGGGTTGAGTACCACCGGTAATTGCGGAAACGCCTGGCGCACCTGTTGGCTCATCAACGCCTTGAGCCGTTGGCCTTCGTCCACCTGGCGGGCGGCGTAGAGGTTGAGGCCGACGGTCCAGATGGCGGTGGCCAGCGCGATACAGGCCAGCGCCCTGCCCCATCCGGCGCCAGACGCTTGGCTGACACGCGCGTGCAAGCCCCAGGCCGGCACCGCACCGCTCCAACGCTGCGCCGCCGCCACCAGCGGCACATCGAGCGCCTGCAACCCCAGCGGGTGCACAGCGCCTTGTTGCAGGCTGTCGCGCGTCAACAGGTAGCCTTCATCCAACGCCGCAGCCCCTACCGGCAAGGCATAGGGCGCCGGGTACAGGCCGCGCAGTTTGAGCTGCACCTGGGCCAATACCTGGCCCAACCGCTCCAACCCAGTCTTGGGCACCCAGCCCACCTGCACACGCCCATCGCTTTCGCGCGGGCCGTGGGCCACCTGCATCTGTTCCACTGGACCGAGGATCAGTGCCTGGGCCGCACAGGCCACCGCCGCCTGGGTTTTTGCTGCGGCCAATGGCGGCAGTTCAAGGCTGGTGAGCAGGCTGTCGCGCGGGTGCAGAAAGCAGTCCACCGCCTGCCGGCTCTTGCCCAATTGCGCCAGGCTTTCCTGCCCTTCGGACACCACCACGCCACGGTCGAGCCAGGCAAATTTCACCTGGCTTTGTGCGCTGAGCTGATCCAGCGGCGGCAAGGCAATGCGCAAGCGTTTCATACGCCCACCCGCGACCAGATCACCTTGGGTTCACGGTCTTCGGGGCGGTGCAGCAACGCATCGATCGTCACCCGACGGCGCTCGCGCCGCGCCTGGCCCTGCAAGCGAAACCACTCGCTGGTGATGCCCACCTGCACCGATTCCAACTCGACCTGGGGCAAGTGCAGACGGTTGACGAAATCCCCACGGTTGATAAACCAATGGCCATTGTCGCGCTCGGCCACCAGCCCATGGGCCTGGGACAGGCTGAGCTGCGGCACCACCGCGCTGAGCACTTCGGCACTCGCGGTGTTGCCGTTGACCCAGGTATTGCCGGGCAGCACGCTGACGTACGCCTGCAGGCGCTGCAACACCTCAGGGGTCAGGCCTTCGAGGCCGCTCAGGTCGTCGAGGCTGCGCAGCATCGGGTATTTGGCGGGCAACCCCTTCTGTTCATAGGACGCGATCACCCGTTGGCTGATGCGCCGGCTCACGGCCTGTGCCACGCCCAGGGTGCGGCACAGGCGCTCGAAGCTCTGCAATTGCTCGGCATCGGGCAGCTGGCGGTTAACCAGGTTGCGCAGGTTGAACTTGCCCTGTTCATCGTCAATCCGCCCCTCGAATACGCCGGCCTGGGCCCGCGCCCAGGGTTGGTCAAGGCGGGTCAGCACGTCCTTCTGGCGCGCTTCCCAGAGCATCTGCCGGCTGCGTTCAAGGCCACCGAGCAACAGCCATTGGCCCTGCACGCGCGACTGTTCGGCTTCCAGGCTGCGGGTGAATACGGTCTGGCGCGTGAGCATGCCGCCGGCGATCACCGCCACCACCGCCGCGATCAGCAAGGCACTGATAATCGCCATGCCGCGCTGCTTCGCCGCTGGGGGCGAATACCGTTTCATGGCGCGCCTTACAACTGCCAGGAGCCGATATCGGCATTGACGCCATCGCCATCCGGTTGGCCGTCGGCACCCAGGGAGAACACATCGACCTCACCGTTGGCCCCCGGATTGAGGTAGTGATAAGGATGGCCCCAGGGGTCGTTGGGCAAGCGCTCTAGGTAGGCGCGCCAGTTGCTGTTCTTGGCATCTGCCGGGCGTTCCACCAGCACTTTCAGGCCCTGGTTCATGCTCGGGTAAGTGCCATGGTCGAGGCGATACAGCTTCAACGCCTGCATCAACCCACCGATGTCCTGTTTCGCGGCGGTGGCCCGTGCCTGGTCCGGGCGATCGAGGACCTTGGGGACCACCATCGCCGCGAGGATCCCAAGGATGACCACCACCACCATGATCTCGATCAAGGTGAAGCCACGCTGGCCGCGAGGGCCTGGCAATGGGGATGTTAGGCGCGCGATATCCATCTCGACATTCCTTGGCTTGGGTACATTTCGTGGCGCAGTGTTGCAAGAACACATGTCAGTCGTATTGAAAATCCTCGGGAGTTTCGGTCGCCAATCGGTCAACTGCCGGCGCTAGTCTGCGGGCCTGTTTCCCGGCTTTGAGAACCCCATGTACGGCCGTCGCAAGGAGCAAGGTTTTACCCTGATCGAGGTGCTCGTGGCGCTGGCGATCATCGCCGTGGCGATGGCCGCTGCCATCCGCGTGGCGGGGTTGATGACCCAGAGCAACGGCTTGCTGCGGGACAAATCCATGGCGTTGCTGGCGGCGCAGAGTCGCCTGGCAGAGTTGCGCCTGGAGGGGCATTTGCGCGACGGCACAAAGACCTTCAGCTGTGACCAGGGGCGCTTGAAACTGCGGTGCGAGCAGACCATCAGTCGCGATGGCCGCCTGTTTCAAGTCAACGTGCAGGTGCGGGACGCCAGCCGCGAGGCGCCGCCGCTGGCCCGCGTGGAGACACAGGTCAGGGCCGAGTGAGTCGCGGCAAGGCCGGCCCATCGGGCAATTTGTCGAGGTTGATGCGCAGCTTCTCGCCGCCGCGCTCGATCTCGACCCCGTCGCCTTCGATGGCCGTGAGCCGCACGCCGGGGCTGAGGCGCTCGCCCAACAGGAAACTGCGCGGCGGCCCGTCGTTGAGACTGAGGATCGCCACCGCACCGCGCGCACCGGCCAGCACCCCAGAGACCTTGACCTGCAACGCCGTCGGCGCGTTGGAAAACCATTGCAGCGCCGGGTTATCGCTGCGCGCCGCCAGCACCTGGGGCGCGGCCTGGGGCGTATGGGACTCGGCGGACGTCAGCAGCAGCGGCGTCCAGACCGCCACACCGGCCAACGCCGCCAGCAACGCAACGATTTGCACGCCGTGCACCGGTGAGAAACGCAGAGTAAATGCCATGGGAAGGACCTCCTGTTTGTCCATGGCATCAGCCTACAGGCCAATTCGCACGTTTTTATTTCACAAGCTCACCAGCTTTTGAGGCGCCTACCGATGAAACAGCAAGGCTTTACCCTGATCGAGTTGATGGTGGTGCTGGTGATCATCGGCATCGCCAGCGCCGCCATCAGCCTGACCATCAAGCCCGACCCACTGCACTTGCTGCGCAAGGACGCCGAGCGCCTGAGCCAACTGCTGCAAGTGGCCCAGGCGGAAGCGCGTGCCGATGGCCGACCGATCACCTGGCGCGCCGACGCCAAGGGCTTTCGCTTCAACCGCCGCAACGACGCTGGCAACGGCGTCGAGGCCTTCCAGGACGACAGCCAACTGCGTCCACGCCTATGGGAAAGCAAGCCGATGCACATCAACATCGAACCCCGGCAAACCCTGGTGCTCGACGCCGAATGGATCAAGCCGCCGTTGCGAGTGGTGTTGTCCGACGGCCAACACAGCCTCAGCCTGCAACGCGACGCCGCCGGCCTGATGCGCGTGGTGAGCCAGCCATGAACCGATCCGAGCAAGGCTTCACCCTGATCGAAGTGATGGTGGCGATCATGCTCATGGCCGTGGTCAGCGTAATCGCCTGGCGCGGGCTGGACAGCGTCACCCGCGCCGACCAGCACCTGCAGGCGAGCAGCGAACAGACCGAAGTGCTGCTGCGCGCCCTGAACCAGCTGCAGCGCGACATCAGCCTGCGCGCCAGCGTCGAACTGAACGTCCCGGATCCTTCAAAGAACAGTGCGGAAAAAGTCGATGGGCTGGCGGCGGTGACGGTGCGCAGTTCCGACAGCCAAGGGTTTCGGCTGGACATCATTCGCAGCGCCCCCCTCGACGGCGATGGCCTGCAACGGGTGCGCTGGTGGCTCAAGGGCGACAGTTTGTATCGCGCTGCGGCACCCGCGCGCGACCGCTATCCGCTGCCGGCGGCAAAGGATGGTGTGGTGGTGTTGAGCGGGGTCAGTGATCTGCAGGTGCGGGTGTGGGAGAAGGATAAGGGCTGGCGGCAGTTGAGCGGGAATCGGCGTGAGGATCCGTTGGGGCTGGAGATCAGTTTGGTGCGGGAGACGCCGCAGGGGGTGGAGAAGTATCGGCAGGTGGTGGGGCCTTTGCGCTAGTCTTTGGCGTTGAATGTGGGAGGCCCCACTACCTCTTCAACGTAGCGATGTCGCGCACCAAACTGGAACCTCTGTGGCGAGCGGTCGACTGAAATTGCTTATGCAAGACTCGGCACAACAACACCTAACTCAACAACACCACCCCACCCGGCAACTCCGTGCACTTGGCCCCATACGCATCCCGAATCAACAACGCCACCCCCGCCAACTGCTGCAGGCTGAACCGTGCCTGTACGCGTCGCTGGCCGAGTTCCTTGTTGAGCAGCACCAGCATCCCCGGCCGGTAGCGGTTGATCTCGTCTACCACCGTGGCCAGGGTGGCGTTGTTGAAGACCAGGACCTGTTCGCGCCAGGCCACGACCGCCTGGGTGTCCACCATCACCGGTTCGCCCATGCCGGCCGCGTCGTAGCTCAGTTGCCGGCCGCTCTCCAGGCGCACGCTGCGCCCGGCAACGTCCACCGACAACCATCCCTCGATACAGGTCACGCACACCGTGCGGTCGGTGTTGCGCAGATTGAAACGTGCCTGCGCCGCGCTCACCCAGCCTTCCCCCGCCAGCACCTTGAGCGGCTGTGCGGAATGGGCGATCACTTCGACTTCGCCTTCAAGCAATTCAAGGCCCTGCCCCACTTGGCTCACGCGCGTTTGGGTATTGAGTTCCAGGCTGACCCCGTTACTCAACAACACTTGGCGTTGTTCGCCGACTTCGGTGCGATAGTCCGCCGTGAGGCCGGCAAAACCACCGGGGGAGCCGACCTGCACCATCACCACAGCGGCCGATGCGGCAATCGCGCCGCCCAGGAATGCACGGCGGCCGAAACTGCGCGGTTGCGATACCTGCTCAAGCGCCGGTGCCAACTGCTGCCACATCGCCTTGGCCTGCTCGAACGCCTGGGCGTGCTCGGGGCTTTGCGCACACCAGGCTTTGAGCGCCTTGGCATCGGCCACGGTGGCGCGGCCCGAGGTCAGCACGAGCAGCCAGTCGCGGGCTTCATCGTGCAGGGGGCTGGCGGCGGAGTGCCGGGCGGCGGAGAGGCTAAAAATGTTCAAGCGGGCAAATACTCACGGTTTTATCAGGGACTCGACTCTAAGACGGTTTTCCGGCCCCGGGACCGAACCGCTGGATCACTTTTCTTTCCAAACGCTTGGCGCAGTGACCCAGGGCGGCCTTGATTTCCTTCTCGACCATGCGCGTGGAAATACCGAAACGCTGGGAGATTTCCAGGTGCGGCGCCTCTTCCAGGCGGGCGGCGATGAGGATCTTGCGGCGGCGTGCCGGCAGTTCGTAGAGCGCCTTGACCAGGGACTGGATTTCTTTCTGGCCGCCCACCACCCGTGACGGGTCCTGGGCTTCGTCGGCGCTTTGCAGCAGTTCTTCGACCTCGCTGCCGGTGAGCAGGCGCGCGTCGGCCTGGCGGCGGTCGGCGGCGATGTTCAGGGCCATGCGGTACAGGTAGGCATTGGGTTGCGCCAGGTTGGGCGGCACTTCCATGCGGTCGACCCGCAGGTAGGTTTCGTGCAGCACATCGTTGGCCAGGTCCTCCGAACCCAGGCGCTTGCGCAAACGCACCTTGAAGTCGTCGTAGGAGGCCAGGAACAAGCCGACCATCGTGCTGTGCCCGGTATTTTTCATCCGCCCCAGGCTCCGTTTGCTGCTGTGCATTCCATGCGCATTCCTGTTGTGTCGGGCATCAAAAGTAAAGTCACCGGTTGGCGCAGCGAGCTCGGCGCCGGGCGTTCGACCCGCGTGGCTCCCAGATTGCGTACCAGTGCTTCATCGCGTTGTTCATCGCCGGTGGAGCTGACCAACCGACTGTGTTCGATCAGCCCTTGCGGGTTGACCCACACCTGCACCAGCGCACGGAAACTGCCGGGCCGGGTCAACTGCGAGCGGCACAGGCTGGTCTCGATGGCCTGCTGCAAGGCCGTGGCGTAGCTGTTGTTAATCCGCGCGGCGTTGCGTGCCGCCGCACCACGGGTCGCAGGCGGCTGGCTGACCGCGGGCAACTGCAAGGTGAACGCATCACTGCGCGCATAACGCGCCATCAGGCCACTCCCCGTCAGCAACATCGCCAGAGCCTCCTGCGCCGTAAAACGCCCGCGCACACTGATGGAACGCCGGCCCCGCGTCAGTTCGCGGTCGACCAGCACCGCCATTCCGGTGGCGCGGCTGTACGCTTGCAGGGCGTGTTCCAGGTCTTGCGCCGGCAGGTTCAACTGCAGCTGCGGTGACTCAGCCTGCGCGACGCGACCACCGGCCAGCAGCAACAGCAAGACCAGGGCGCATACGGCGCGCCTCCAGGCCCCCTGTTCACCCCCTGCTCTGCATCGCTGCACGGCCGACGCGCCCTAGAAAACCGTCATCCTGAGGCCAGTTTATGAACCTGATGTTACGGTGATAGCAAAAAAAACATCACGGTGACGAGAGGCCCGCTGCACTAGACTCGTTCACCTACCGGCCCATTCCTTCGGGCCCGCCAGGAGGCCTCGATGAAGCGCTTACCGATCCTCGCCAGCCTGTTGCTGTGCGCGGCCCTGCCCTTGCACGCCCACGCCGAAAACTGCGCCGACGTCTCGGTGGATGGCTACAAGGCGCCCGACTATGGCTGCCTGAGCCAGCAGATGGGCAACGACACCAATGCCGCCAAAGCCGCGCAGAAAAACCGCGAGGCGCAAGGCATTGCCGTGGACAAGCGCCAGCCCAACAAGCTCGGCCTGGCCACCCCGGCGGCGACCAGCGTGCGCATGGGCAACACCTTCGGCACCTCGGTGAAGCCGCAGCGGCCTTGAACTGTTCGAGCAACACAGAACCAATGTGGGAGGGGATTGCTCCCGATGGCGGTGGGTCAGTCAATGATGCCGTGACTGTGCTGCCGCTATGGGGGCATAGGTATCTACACAACTTTGTCTAAACGCTGTCCCCCCGGCAGATAGGGCTGTTGTGGCGAGCGGGCTTGCCCCGCGTTGGGCTGCGCAGCAGCCCCA
>NZ_JAFLXD010000088.1:0-9846 GCF_019891415.1 Pseudomonas sp. SH10-3B
TACGCATAACCAAACACCTCAGATTTGGGCGCTATCATAGCGCCCGATTGAAGTGTCCAAAATCATTAGGCCAGTTCAGCTTGCCCCCGATTGCGGTTTTTCAGTCGATTAATGTCTGACTGACATACCGCTATCGGGGGCAAGCCCCCTCCCACATTTGATCTTCAGTGTTTGGAAGAATGGGTTTCACAGGCATGAAAAAGGCGACCCGAAGGTCGCCTTTTGTCATTGCGCGTACTGCTTGCTCAAACCCGGCGGCACGCCCTGTACGTCGGTGTCTTCCCATGGGCCGTTGGGGCTGATGGAGCGGCTCCAGCCGTTGCTCCAGCGGTAGTAGGTGCGCTGGCGGTAGAAGGTGTCGGGCTGGTCGTCCAGCACGTACACCTGCATCTTGCCGTCCCAGTGGCTGGCGGCGCCCGGTGGTGGGGCGAAGGTGGGCGATTTGGTCGGCAGTGGCTTCGGCGGCGGGGTCACCGGGCCCGACGGCTTGGTGCTCGGCTGGGTCGAAGGGCCTGACGGCGGGATGGTCGGGCCGGTCGGCGCGGGAGGTGGGCGGTGGACCGCACAAGCGCTCAGGCCCAATACCAGGCTGAGCAGGGTGATGCGTGCAAATGCGGTCATAGGCGTTTCCTCGAATTACTTGTCCGGACTGTCAATGGTCAGCTGCTGCAGGGCAGTGGTGGTGCTGGCCAAGGGTTGGCTGCGGCCGATCCACTCGCCAGTGGTCGGTTGACCGGCCCGGGATATGCGCGCAACCAGTTGGACTTCAGGGAAGTTGGACAGTTTCAACTGCGGCATCATCGCGTCGGCATCGCCCAATTCGACGGTGACGGGCAGTTCGGCGACGGTGACGCGCTTGGCGGCCAACGGCGCAGGCGGGCCGGAGACGGCGCGGGCAAAGATGAAGACGCTGTCGGTTGGCAGGGCCTTGGCCTTGACCTCAGCGGACAGGTCCACGCGGACGCTCATCACGGTTTTTTGCGCGACGACGCCACCGCTTTCTTTCAGTTTCTCGGCAGCGCGGTCGATGCCACCTTGCAGCGCGACACGCGAATTGTCTTGCGGTGGCAGTTGCGCCAGCAGGCGGCTCCAGTAGTCGATGGCTTCTTGATAACGCTGGCCTTCGAACGCGGCGATACCGAGCAGGCCGAGGCTGGTGACTTCTTTCGGGTCCAGCTTCAAGGCTTCGTCGGTCAACGCCTGGACCTTGGGCGACCACTGTTTGTTGTCGGCAAAGTACTGCGCCTGGGCCCATTGCCCCAACAGCTCCGGCTGGCGTCCGGCCAACGCCACGGTCCGTTCGAAAACCTTGGCGGCATCGGCGGGACGGTCCTGGGCCATGTAGGCGCGGCCAAGGAAGTACAAACCTTCCGCCGAATCCGGCTGCGCGGCGGCGGCGCGTTCCAGGCGCTGGGTCATGTCTTCCATGGACACCGGCGGCTGGGAGAATTCGCGGGTCAGTTCAACCTTGTCGCTGGCGCCGAAGTGCATATACAGGCCCAGGCCGAGCACCGGCACGAGGACGGCGGCGAGCAACGGCAGCGGTTTGTCCAGGCGCGATTCGCGGGGCTTTTCCACGCCTTCGGTGTCGGCCAGCAGCTCGCGGGCGGCTTCGGCGCGACCGGTGTCGAGCTGCGCGGCGTTGAGCACGCCTTCGTCCTGCTGCACTTGCAGCTCGGCCACACGCTCTTGGTAAAGCGCCACGTTCAGCGCGGTGCGATCCTCTTCACGCTGGGCACGGCGGCCGCGCAACACAGGGATCAACAGGAAACTCAGGGCAATCAGAAGCAGCAAGCCGGCTGCGAGCCAGAAATCAATCATCAGTCTTGGTGTCCAGCAATTGGTCGAGGCGTTGGCGCTCTTCGGGGGATAGCGCGTCGGAACCATCGGTAGGCGCGGCGCGGCGACGGCGGACGATCACGGCCATGACGACCACGCCGGCCAGCAGCAGCCCGGCGGGGCCGAACCAGAGCAGCGCGGTCTTGCCGGTGAGGGCCGGTTTGTAGCGCACGAAATCACCGTAGCGGTCGACCATGAAGTCGATAATCTGCTGGTTGTCCTTGCCCTCCCCCAGCATGCGGAAGATTTCTTTGCGCAGGTCGGCGGCGATGGGCGCGTTGGAGTCGGCGATGTCCTGGTTCTGGCACTTGGGGCAGCGCAGTTCCTTGGTCAATTCGCGGAAACGCTCGCGGTCACCGTCCTTGGCGAATTCGTAAGTGTCGATGGCGGCGTGGGCCACCCCGGCCAAGCCCAGCGCCAGCACGGCAGCGGCTAACAAGCGCTTCATGGCTTGGCCTCGTCGACCAGCGCCTGGTACTTGGCGGCCAGTTGCTCGCGCCACACCACTTCGTCGATCACGCCGACGTATTTGTCGCGGATCACACCCTTGGCGTCGATAAAGAAGGTTTCCGGGGCGCCGTACACGCCGAGGTTCAAACCGAGGTTGCCGTCTTCATCACGAATATCCAACTGGTACGGGTTGTGGAACTCCGCCAGCCATTTCAAGGCCGCCGCGTTGTCGTCCTTGTAGTTGATGCCGTAGATCACCACGCCCTTCTCGGCCAGCTTGTTCAGCACCGGGTGCTCGACGCGGCAGGAGATGCACCAGGTGGCCCACACATTTACGAGCGCAGGTTTCCCAAGAAGATCAGCTCTCGTAAGTTGCTTAGTGCCCTGCACGTCTGCCAGTGAAAATTCGGGAAACGGTTTATTTATCAGCGCTGAGGGCAATGTAGTGGGATCACCCTTTTTAAGCTGCACAACTACAATCGTGGCGAACGCGCCAAGTACTGCTGCTATCAAGCCCACGACTATCCAACGCTTACCATCAATACTCATCAGCTAACCCCTTGAGCGGTCAAACCAATCGCTTCACGCACCCGGCTCTTGACCTTGACCCGATACCTGCGGTCCAGCGCCGCGAGCAAACCACCAAAGCCGGTGAGCAAACCACCGAACCAGATCCAGCGCACGAACGGTTTCACATGCACGCGCACGGCCCAGGCGCCATCGCCCAGGGGCTCACCCAGGGCCACATAGAGGTCACGGGTGAAACCGGCATCGATGCCGGCTTCGGTCATCATCGAGCTTTGTACGGTGTACAGGCGTTTTTCCGGGTGCAGCACGGCGATCTCTTTACCGTTACGGACTACCCGCACGGTGCCTTTGTCTGACGTGAAGTTCGGCCCTTCGAAGTGCTTGGCGCCTTCGAAGATGAAGTGGTAACCGGCCAGGTCCATGGACTCACCCGGCGCCAGGCGCAGGTCGCGCTCGGCACTGTTCTGGCTGGACAGCACCACGCCGAGGGCGCACACGGCGATGCCGATGTGGGCGATCTGCATGCCCCAGTAGCTGCGGGTCAGGGTCGGCAGGCCTTTGATCAGGCCTTTGTGGCGGGTCTTGTCGACGATGTCACGCACACCGGCCAGCAACACCCAGGCGGCGAGCAGGAAGGTGGCGAGCACCGCCCAGTTGAAGTCGCCATAGGCAATCCCGGCGACCACGGCCAGGGCCACGCTGCCGAGCAGCACCGGCATCAACATGCCGGCCAGCCATTTGACCGGGGTGTCCTTCCAGCGCACCAGCATGCCGACCGCCATCACCACCATCAACAGGCCCATCAACGGAATAAACAACGCGTTGAAATACGGCGGTCCGACGGACAGTTTGGCGCCGCTCAGGGCATCCAGCACCAAGGGGTACAAGGTGCCGAGCAGGATCATCGACGCGGCCACCACCAACACCAGGTTATTGCCCAGCAGCAGGGTTTCCCGCGACCACAGGTTGAAGCCGACCTGGCTCTTGACCACCGGCGCGCGCAGGGCGAACAGGGTGAGGGAGCCGCCGACCACAAACAGCAGGAAGATCAGGATGAACACGCCGCGCTCCGGGTCGGAGGCGAAGGCATGCACCGAGGTCAACACGCCCGAACGCACGAGGAAGGTGCCTAGCAGGCTGAGGGAAAATGCCGCGATGGCCAGCAGCACGGTCCAGCTCTTGAACACGCCGCGTTTTTCGGTGACGGCCAACGAGTGAATCAGTGCGGTACCCACCAGCCATGGCATGAACGAGGCGTTTTCCACCGGGTCCCAGAACCACCAGCCGCCCCAGCCGAGTTCGTAGTACGCCCACCACGAACCGAGGGTGATGCCGATGCCGAGGAAGGCCCAGGCGACGATGGTCCACGGCCGCGACCAGCGCGCCCAGGCCGCATCGAGGCGCCCGCCGAGCAAGGCGGCGATGGCGAAGGCAAAGGCCACGGAGAAACCGACGTACCCCATGTAGAGCATCGGCGGGTGCACGATCAGGCCGATGTCTTGCAACAGCGGGTTGAGGTCGTGACCGTCCGCCGGGATCTGCGGCAGGATGCGGGTGAACGGGTTGGAGGTCATGATCAGGAACAGCAGGAAGCCGATGCTGATCATGCCCATCACCGCCAGCACCCGTGCCAGCATGACTTGCGGCAACTGGCGCGAAAACACCGACACCGCGAAGGTCCAGCCGCCGAGGATCAACGCCCACAACAGCAGCGAACCTTCGTGGGCACCCCACACCGCGCTGAACTTGTAGTACCACGGCAAGGCGCTGTTGGAGTTATTGGCCACATAGGCGACGGAAAAGTCGTCGGTCATAAAGGCGTAGGTCAGGCAGCCAAACGCGAACACCAGGAACGCACACTGGCCCCAGGCGGCCGGCTGCGCCAGGCTCATCCACAGGCGGTCCCCACGCCAGGCACCGAGCAACGGCACCACGGCCTGGACGATGGCAAAGCACAGGGCGAGGATCATCGCCAACTGGCCCAGTTCCGGAATAAACAATGCGGACGTCATCACTTAGCCCTCCTTGGCAGGGGTTGGCGCGGACTGGCCGCTGTCCTTGAGGGCTTTGGTCACCTCAGGTGGCATGTATTTTTCGTCGTGCTTGGCCAGCACTTCATCGGCCACCACCACGCCGTCGGCGTTAAGCTTGCCCAGGGCGACGATGCCCTGGCCTTCGCGGAACAGGTCCGGGAGGATGCCGCGATAAGTGATGGTCACGGATTTGCTGAAGTCGGTGACCACGAAGGTCACGTCGAGGGAGTCGCCGGAGCGTTTCAGCGAGCCCTTCTCCACCATGCCGCCGGCGCGGATGCGCGTGTCCAGCGGCGCTTCGCCGTTGGCGATCTGGGTCGGGGTGTAGAACAGGTTGATGTTCTGCTGCAACGCGCTCAAGGCCAGGGCCACGGCAATGCCGACGCCGGCCAGGATGGCAAGGATGATCAACAGACGCTTTCTACGCAGCGGATTCACTTTTCAGTCTCCCGGCGCAGACGACGCGCCTCTTGTTGCAGGTAACGCTTGCGGGCCAGGATCGGCGCGGCGACGTTAAGGGCCAGCACGGCCAGGCAGATGCCATAGGCCGTCCAGACATACAGGCCGTGATGGCCCATGGCGAGAAAATCACTGAAAGAAGCAAAACTCATCCACGCGCTCCCAGGCAGCTTTGCACTTCGGCCTTGACCCAACTGGCGCGGGCTTCACGCTTGAGCACTTCAAGGCGCATGCGCATCAGCAGCACGGCGCCGAAGAAACAGTAGAAGCCCAGCACCATCAGCAGCAACGGCGCCCACATTTCCACGGGCATCGCCGGTTTTTCGGTGAGGGTGAAGGTGGCGCCCTGGTGCAAGGTGTTCCACCACTCCACCGAGTATTTGATGATCGGGATGTTGATCACGCCGACAATCGCCAGCACCGCGCAGGCCTTGGCGGCGCTGTCACGATTGCTGATCGCGTTGCCCAGGGCAATAAGACCGAAGTACAGGAACAGCAGGATCAACATGGACGTTAGTCGCGCATCCCACACCCACCACGAACCCCAGGTGGGTTTGCCCCAGATCGCACCGGTGACCAGCGCCACGGCGGTCATCCACGCACCGATGGGCGCGGCGCATTGCAGCGCGACGTCCGCGAGTTTCATCTTCCAGACCAGGCCGACGACGCCGCACACCGCCAGCATCACGTAGCAGGACTGGGCCAGCATCGCGGCAGGCACGTGAATGTAGATGATGCGAAAGCTGTTGCCTTGCTGGTAGTCCGGCGGCGCGAAGGCCAGGCCCCAGACAAGGCCGATGCCGATCAGCAACACGGCGGCGATGCTGAACCAAGGCAGCAGTTTGCCACTGATGCCGTAGAACCATTTGGGCGAGCCGAGCTTGTGAAACCAGGTCCAGTTCATTGCTGTTTCTCACGGTTGCTTCTCGTCATTGCGAGAAGCGTAGGGTCTTTCTTATGTTGAAGAGCTGACAATGTCGCTGGGTCAGACCTCATTATTCGCCGACGCTGATCTTCAGGCCGGCGGCGATAGCAAAGGGTGTCAGGGTTACCGCCAGGGCGGTCAGGCTGCCAAGCCACAGGAGGTAACCGGTCGCCGGCATGCCCATGAGCGCGGCTTGCAACGCGCCGCTGCCCAGGATCAGTACCGGGATATACAAAGGTAGAATCAACAGGGCCAGCAACAGGCCACCCCGTTTCAAGCCGACGGTCAACGCGGCACCCACCGCCCCCAACAGGCTGAGTACCGGGGTGCCGAGCAGCAGGCTCAGCAGCAGGATCGGCAGGCATTCGCTGGGCAATCCCAGCATCATCGCCAGCAGTGGCGAGAGCAAGACTAGCGCCAAGCCGGAAAAAGCCCAGTGTGCCAGTACCTTGGCCAGGACCAGAAGTGGCAGAGGGTGCGACGAAAGGACCCACTGTTCGAGGGAACCGTCTTCGAAATCACTGCGAAACAGCCCGTCCAGCGAGAGCAGGACGGACAAAAGGGCCGCGACCCACACCAGCCCCGGCGACAAGGTTTGCAACAGTTTAGTCTCGGGGCCGACCGCCAACGGGAACAACGCAATCACGATGGCGAAGAACACCAGCGGGTTGGCCAATTCGGCCGGACGACGGCACAGCAACCGGGCTTCGCGGGCGACCAACAGGGCGAACACACTCATACCGACCACCGGCCCAGGTCGAGGTCGCGGTAACCGACCGGCATGCGCACCAGGCTGTGATGGGTGGTGAGCACCACCTGGCCGCCCTGCTCGCAGTGCTGCGCCAGGTGTTCTTCCAATTGGGCGACGCCTTGCTTGTCGAGGGCGGTGAAAGGTTCGTCGAGAATCCACAGCGGCGGGCCTGGCAGATAAAGACGCGCCAGGGCCACGCGGCGCTGTTGGCCGGCGGACAGGGTGTGACAGGGAACGTCTTCGAAACCCTTGAGGCCGACGGCGGCCAGGGCCTGCCAGATGGCGGCGCGGGTCGCGGGATGATGCAGGGCGCTGAGCCAGCTGAGATTTTCTTCGGCGGTGAGCACGTCCTTGATCCCGGCGGCGTGGCCGATCCAGATCAGGTTGCGCGCCAGTTCGGTGCGTTGTTCGTTGAGCGGCTTGCCGTTCAGTCGGACTTCACCGGCCGTGGGCTGCATCAAGCCGGCCAGCAGGCGCAGCAGGCTGGTCTTGCCGCTGCCATTGGGGCCACTGATCTGCAGCATGTCGCCGCCCGCCACACGCAGGTCGAGGTGCTCGAACAGCAGACGCAGGTCGCGTTCACAGGAGAGCGCTACGGCTTCAAGAAGAGGGCTGGTCAAGAGATCGCGGGCCTTTACGGTTCAAGTCGGCGGTGCAGCGGCCGTTATAGAAAGAAGCACAATAACGGCTTTGGCGACCGATTTTAGAGAGCTGGATCAAATAGTTGTGAGGTTTTTACCGCTCTCTTTGCAGACGGGCGGCATTATACATGCGATGCCCTACGCTAAAGAGGGCTATTTCCCCAGAGACGATGCGCACGATGACCGGCGAGATCAACCTTCCTACGCTTCCTCCCACCCCGGCAGCCGGGCAAAGCCCTGCGCCTGCGCCTGGGGCACTGCTGAAACTGCTGGAGCCGCAGACCGGGCTGATCGAACCGGGCAAAACCGTGAACGCCGAGGTGCTCGCCCTGAAACAAGGCGGTGAGGCGTTTCAACTGTTGCTGAAGCTGACCCTTGACGGCGGCCGCCAGACGCTGGTGCAAGCCAGCAGCGCACAACCGTTGCCGTTGGGCAGTAACGTGGCGGTAAGCCAGACACCCGCCGGCAACTTGACCATCAGCCTGCAACAAGCCTTGAGCGCCAACGTGGCCGCCCTCACCCGTATCGACACGGCGAAGATGCCGGAAGGCACCCTATTGCAGGCCAAGGTGCTGACCACCCAGGCCCTGCCCCAAGGCACGGCGCAGCCCGCGATCTACCGTTCGTTGGTCACCGTGCTCAATAGCGCCTTGGCCGGCGCGACCTTGACGGTGGAAAGCCCACAACCCTTGCGCGTGGGCAGTTTGCTCAGCGCCGCGGTGCAGAACGCGCAAACCCTGAATTTCGTGCCGCTGAGCGGGCTCAAGGACCAATTGGCCGTGACCCAGCAACTGGCGACCCAGCAAAGTCGCCAGGGCTCCCTGGATGCGGTGTTCACTGCACTGCAGAACCTGCCTCGGGGCGATAGCACCTCCGCCGACCTGCGTGCCGCCGCCGACCGCTTGTTGGCCGCCTTGCCCGACCTCGCACAGGTGAGTAACCCCAAGGTGCTGGCGCAGGTGATCCAGAACAGCGGGGCCTTTCTTGAAGCCAAATTGCTGGCCGGGCAAAACCCGCAAGTGCCGCCGCTGGATATGAAGGGCGCGCTGCTGCGCCTGGTCGCCGATCTGCTGCCCGCCCTGCCCGCCAGCACCAACCTGAATGCCATTCTTGCTGCCAACACCCTGGCCCAGGTGCTGCCCAACTTCGTGCGCAGCCCGTTGGGCACCCTCGGTCAGGTCGGCGCGCGGCAGGCGCCGGTCAGCTTCCCGCTGCCGGAGCGGCTGATGGCGAAACTGGAGGGCGAAGGCGACCTGGAAAACCTGCTGCGCCTGGCCGCCGGGGCGATCTCGCGATTGCAGAGCCATCAACTGTCGAGCCTGGAACAGACCGGCACCACCGCCGACGGCCGCTTGCAAACCACCTGGCAGCTGGAAATCCCCATGCGCACCCTGCAGGACATCGTGCCGTTGCAGGTCAAGTTCCAGCGCGAAGAGCCGGCGCCGGACAAGGACCAGCCCGAACGCAAGGACAAAAAAGACCCCAAGCAGATGCTCTGGCGCGTCGAATTGGCCTTCGACATGGAGCCCCTGGGGCCGCTGCAGGTCCAGGCGCAACTGAGCCAGGGCAAGCTGTCCAGCCAACTGTGGGCCACCCGGCCGTTCACTGCCAGCCTGATCGAAAGTCATTTGGGCAGCCTGCGCGAGCGCCTGGTGTCGTCGGGCCTTAACGTCGGCGATCTGGACTGCCACCTCGGCACCCCGCCCCGCGGGCCGAAAACCGGACTGGAACAACGCTGGGTGGATGAGACCGCATGAAGAGCCCCACTCCCCCACGCCAGGCGATTGCCCTCAAGTACGACGGCCAGCAAGCGCCGACCCTGACCGCCAAGGGCGACGATGCCCTGGCTGAAGCCATCCTCAAGTTGGCGCGGGAAAATGAAGTGCCGATCTATGAAAATGCCGAGCTGGTGAAACTGCTGGCGCGCATGGAATTGGGTGACAGTATTCCGGAAGAGTTGTACCGCACCATCGCTGAGATCATTGCGTTTGCCTGGACCTTGAAGGGCAAGTTCCCGATGGGCTATGACCCGGATGCCGGGCCGGTGGAGCGGGATGTCACGGAGCGTGGCGACGATTACTGAATAGCCACAGGCATATACAGGTTCAAATGTGGGAGGGGGCTTGCACTAAGGCTTTTTGTAGGAGCGAGCTTGCTCGCGAAAAACTCACAGGCGCCGCGTTCATTCAGGAAGCACGCGTTATCGTTGACGTTTTTCGC
>NZ_JAFLXD010000089.1:0-8920 GCF_019891415.1 Pseudomonas sp. SH10-3B
TATCGGGAGCAAGCCCCCTCCCACATTTGCTTCAGTCGATGCCCACAAACCCTCCGGTCTGGTGTTGCCATAACCGTGCATACAACCCGCCATGGGCCAGCAGCTCGGCATGGCTGCCCGTCTCGGCAATCTGGCCTTTCTCCAGCACCACCAGGCGATCCATCCGCGCAATGGTCGACAACCGGTGCGCAATCGCAATCACCGTCTTGCCACGCATCAGGGTTTCCAGGCTTTCCTGGATCGCAGCTTCCACTTCCGAGTCCAGCGCCGAAGTGGCCTCGTCCATGATCAGGATCGGCGCGTCCTTGAGCAGTACGCGCGCGATGGCGATACGTTGGCGTTGCCCACCCGAGAGTTTCACCCCGCGCTCACCCACATGTGCATCCAGCCCGGTGCGGCCTTCGGCGTCCGACAGCAGCGGGATGAACTCATCGGCGCGCGCTTTGTGGATGGCGGCCCAAAGTTCTTCGTCGCTGGCGTCCGGCTTGCCGTACAGCAGGTTGTCGCGGATCGAACGGTGCAGCAGCGAGGTGTCCTGGGTGATCATGCCGATCTGTTCGCGCAGGGTTTCCTGGGCCACCTCGGCGATGTTCTGGCCGTCGATCAGGATGCGCCCGCCTTGCAGGTCGTACAGGCGCAGCAGCAGGTTGACCAGGGTCGACTTGCCCGCGCCGGATGGGCCGATCAGGCCGATTTTTTCCCCGGCCTTGATGTTCAGGTTCAGGCCGCCAATGATCCCGCTCTTCTTGCCGTAGTGGAAATCCACCTGCTCGAAGCGCACTTCCCCGTGGGGCACGCTCAAGCGTGGGGCGTTGTCGCGGTCGATCACTGCCAGCGGCTGGGCGATGGTTTTCAGGCCGTCCTGCACCATGCCGATGTTTTCGAAGATGCCGTTGACCACCCACATGATCCAGCCGGACATGTTAACGATGCGGATTACCAGGCCGGTGGCCAGGGCGATGGCGCCCACGGAAATCAGCGACTGTGTCCACAGCCAGAGCGCCAGGCCGGTGGTGGTCACGATCAACAGGCCGTTCATGGTGGTGATCACCACGTCCATGCTGGTCACCACGCGGCTGGCCAGTTGGGTCTTTTCGGTCTGCTCGATGATCGCTTCCCTGGCGTACTCCTGCTCGGACTGGGTATGGGCAAACAGCTTCAACGTGGTGATGTTGGTGTAGCCGTCGACGATCCGGCCCATCAGTTTGGAACGCGCCTCGGAGGAGATCACCGAGCGTTCCTTGACCCGTGGCACGAAGTAGCGCAGCGCCAGGCTGTAGCAGATGATCCAGGTGACCAGTGGGATCATCAGCCGCCAGTCTGCCTCGGCAAACAGCACCAGGGAGCTGATGGCGTAGATCGCCACGTGCCAGATTGCATCCACCGCCGCCACTGCCGAGTCGCGCAGGGAGTTGCCGGTTTGCATGATGCGCTGGGCGATACGTCCGGCGAAGTCATTCTGGAAGAAGTTGAGGCTCTGTTTGAGCACATAGCTGTGGTTTTGCCAGCGGATCAGGCTGGTCATGCCGGGGCTGATGGTCTGGTGCACCAGCAGGTCATGCAGTGCGCCAAAGATCGGGCGCAGCAGCAGGGCGACCACCGCCATCCAGATCAGCTCGGTGCTGTGGACCTGGAAGAAGTCCGCGGGCGGCGTGCCTTGGGCGAGGTCGATGATACGGCTCAGGTAGCTGAACAACGCGACTTCGATCAGCGCACCGATCAGTCCCACGACCAGCAGGGCGGCGAAGTGCGGCCACACCTGGCGCAGGTAGTAAAGGTAGAAGGGCAGGACTTTGTCGGGAGGGGCGGCGCTCGGGGCGTCGCGGAAAATATCGATCAGTTGTTCAAAACGACGATAGAGCATTAGGGTTGACGCCCGCCTGGCGGGCTCTCCTTTCAAATGCGCGCGCAGCCTTGTGGGCCGCGCGCGGAACTACCTGCAGACCTCAGTCGATGCGCTTGGCCGACTTGATCAGGACAGGATCGATTGGCACGTTCTGCATGCCTTGTTTGGTGGTGGTCTGGGAGTTGACGATGATGTCGACCACATCCATGCCTTTGACCACTTTGGCGAACACGGCATAGCCACGGTCACGGCCCGGATCGAGGAAGGCGTTGTCAGCGACGTTGATGAAGAACTGGCTGGTGGCCGAATCGGCGTCATTGGTACGCGCCATGGACAAGGTGCCACGCACGTTATGCAGGCCGTTGTTGGCCTCGTTCTTGATCGGCGCTTCGGTCGGCTTTTGCGACATCGACTGGGTAAAACCGCCACCCTGGACCATGAAGCCCGGGATCACACGGTGGAAAATCGTGTTGGTGTAGAAACCCTTGTCGACATAGGCCAGGAAGTTCTTGGTACTGATCGGCGCCTTGACCGGGTCCAGTTCGATTTCAATGTCGCCGTTGGTGGTGGAGATCAATACGTGTGGCGCCTTGGCGGGTTCGGCCGCCATCAGGTTGGCAGCGAACAGAACGGAACCGGCAAAGAAGGCGATTTTTTTCAGCATGGGTCAGTGATCCTGGGGAGTGGTGTCGACTGTCTCTAGAAAATCGAGCAGGGTGGTATTAAAGACTTCGGGTTGGTCCAAGGGCGTGGCATGGCGGGAATCCTTGATCACCACCAGCCGCGCATCGGGCAGCAGTTTTACATAGTTTTCTTTCTGGGCCACGGGGGTGTAGTCGTGGTCGGCGCTGATGACCAGGGTTGGACAGGTAATCCTCGAAAGTCGTTCCTGTACGCCCCAGCCCACAATCGCATCGAAGCTGGCGAGATAAGCACGTTTGTCGTTTTTTGCCCAGCGTTCGGCCATCTTGCGGCGCAGGTCGGCTTGCTCAGGTTTGGGGAACAGCCGGTCACCGAGGGCCTTGCCGATGGTGGCCAGGCTGAGGGTGCGGGCCAGGGTCCAACGCTTGGCCCACTGCCAGTAATCATCGGCACTGCGCACCTTCACCTGCGGCGCGCTGTTGACGATGCACAGGCTCTTGACCCGGTCGGGTTCGTCCACCGCCAGTTGGAAGGCGATCATGCCGCCCATGGACAAGCCCACCACGTGGGCGGCCGGCAGGTCCAGGTGGTCGATCAGCGCAATCAGGTCGTAGGTGAACCCTTCGATGCTGTAGCGCTCCCGAGGTTTGTCGGAGCGTCCATGGCCGCGCACATCCACCACGATCAGGCGGTAGTGGCGAGCCAGCACCGGCACCTGCAGTTCCCAGTCCTGGCTGCTGGAGCCCAGGCCGTGGATCAGGATCAGCGGCGTGCCGTGGCCGTATTCCTCATAGTGCAGACTGCAGCCTTCGTGGTCGAACCAGGCCATGCATGAACTCCGTTTCAGGCTTGCTGGGGGGCCGCGAACGGCGCGTCCAGCGGGGCTGTGTCAAAGGTGCGCAGCAGCTCCACCAGGATCTGCGTTGCTGGTCCCAAGGGTTTGTCTTTGTTTGAATACAGATAGAACGTGGGGCGGCGGCTGCCGCCCTGTTCCAAGGGGAGTTGCTTGAGCACACCCTCGGCGAGTTCGCGCTCGATCATGTGCCGTGGCAGCCAGGCAAAGCCCAGGCCGCTGCCGACAAACGCGGCGGCGGTGGCCAGGCTGCCGACGGTCCAGCGTTGTTCGGCGCCGAGCCAGCCTACATCCCTGGGTTGCTGGCGGCCGGAGTCGCGGATCACCACCTGCATCTGGCTTTCCAGGTCCTGGAAGCTCAACTCGCGGTTCATGCGGTGCAAGGCGTGCTCGGGGTGGGCCACGGCGATGAACTCCACGTCGCTCATTTCGGTGCCCAGGTAGCCGGGGATGCTGAAGCCGCAGATCGCCAGGTCGGCCACGCCTTCCATCAACAGTTCTTCGACGCCGGACAGCACCTCTTCACGCAGGCGCACGCGGCAACCACGGCTTTGCGGCATAAACGCGGTGAGCGCGCGGACCAGGCGCGCGTTGGGGTAGGCGGCGTCCACCACCAGGCGTACTTCGGCTTCCCAGCCCTGTTCCATATGGTGGGCGAGGTCTTCCAGTTGACTGGCGTTTTTCACCAGTTGCCGGGAGCGGCGCAACAGCACTTCACCGGCATCGGTGAGCACGGCTTTGCGCCCATCGATGCGCAGCAGCGGAACGCCAAGCTGGTCCTGCATACGGGCCACGGTGTAGCTCACCGAAGACTGTGAACGGTGCAGCGCTTCGGCCGCCTGGGCGAAGCCGCCATGGTCGACCACGGCTTGCAGCGTGCGCCATTGATCGAGGGTAACGCGGGGCGCTTTCAAGATGTGTTCCTCTTGTCCTAAGCTGGCGGTCCCTATTGGAGACTGCCGAATGAGAAAATTCTGTTGTGTGTGGCTGGCGCTGTTGCCGATGAGCGCGTTTGCCTACCCCATCGACGTGACTAAAAAGATCGATGGCGTGAGCATCGATTACACCGCCTCTGACGTGGACGGCGATATCAGTTCGATTCAGCTGAATAACTACGGCACCCAAGACGCTGTGTGTTCGGTAACCTTCACCAACGGCCCGGAATCGCCACGTCGCCGCACGGTTACGGTGCCAGCAGGCAAAAGCACCAACACCACGGTCAAGTTCAACCGCGCCATTATCAAGATGCGTATCGCGTTGGCCTGCGCGCCAAAATAACGCGGCAGCGGAGCATGCCCACAGGAATACTCCGCTTATCAACAAATTTCTAGATGGGTTGTAGCAGTTTTTTGCGCTTTTTTATCGAATGAGCCCTGGTTAATCTTTTCTCCATCGCCTTACAGCATTTACAGATGGAGCCTACGAAGCCATGTCCAATGTTCTGATCATCGAAAGCAGCGCTCGCCAGCAGGGCTCGATCTCCCGCCAACTGACCCAGCAGTTCATCAGCCAATGGCAGGGCGCTCACCCGGCAGACCGGATCACCGTGCGTGACGTGGCCCTCAACCCGGTCCCCCATCTCGACGCCAACCTGCTCGGTGGCTGGATGAAGCCTGCGCAGCAACGTAATGACGATGAACAGGTTTCGCTCGACCGCTCCAATGAATTGACCGACGAATTGCTGGCTGCCGACGTGCTGGTAATGGCGGCGCCGATGTACAACTTTGCTATCCCCAGCACCCTCAAAGCCTGGCTGGATCACGTGCTGCGGGCCGGCGTCACCTTCAAGTACACCGCCACCGGGCCGCAAGGTTTGCTCACCGGCAAGCGCGCCATCGTGCTGACTGCTCGGGGAGGTATTCACACCGGCGCCACTTCGGATCACCAGGAACCCTACCTGCGTCAGGTCATGGCCTTTATCGGCATCCACGACGTCACGTTCATTCATGCCGAAGGGGTGAACCTGAGTGGCGACTTCCAGGAAAAGGGCATCAACCACGCCAAAGCGCTGTTGGCCCAGGTCGCTTGATCCTTTAATCGTCAGGTAATCGCGCGGTGTTTATCTAGCGCCACGCAAACCCTTCAAGTACGCGTAACGAACCTCCCTTTGCACTTGTTGCTCCTGAGTGCTCCTGCCCGACTGCCGCTTTAGCGAGGTCGGGTTTTTTTTGCCCCGAGTTTCTTCAAACAGCGAAAAGCTTTAATGTCCCGCCCATTCGATGCGAGGCGCACATGGGCTATTTACTGGTTGTCACCCTGATTCAGGCATTTTCCTTCAGTTTGATCGGCGAATACCTCGCCGGTCACGTCGACAGTTACTTCGCGGTGCTGGTACGCGTCGTGCTGGCCGGGCTGGTATTTATCCCGCTGACCCGCTGGCGTTCGGTAGAACCGGCCTTTATGCGCGGCCTGTTGGTGATCGGCGCGCTGCAGTTTGGCGTGACCTACGTGTGCCTGTACCTGAGCTTTCGTGTGCTCACGGTGCCGGAAGTGTTGCTGTTCACCGTCCTCACGCCGTTGCACGTGACCTTGATCGAAGACGCCCTGAACCGGCGCTTCAACCCCTGGGCACTGGTTGCTGCGCTGGTGGCAGTCGCCGGTGCAGCGGTGATTCGCTTCGATCAGATCACCCCGCACTTCCTGATGGGCTTCCTGCTGCTGCAGCTGGCTAACTTCACCTACGCCGCCGGGCAAGTGATGTACAAGCACTTGGTGGCACGCTACCCGAGCAACCAGCCGCACTACCGACGCTTCGGTTATTTCTACCTCGGCGCGTTGCTGGTGGTGCTGCCGGCGTTCCTGTTGTTCGGCAAGGCCGACTTCTTGCCGCAAGCGCCACTGCAGTGGGGCGTGCTGGTGTTCCTCGGGCTGGTCAGCACCGCGCTGGGGATGTACTGGTGGAACAAGGGCGCCTGCCTGGTGCGTGGCGGCACGCTGGCGGTGATGAACAACCTGCATGTGCCGGTGGGGTTGTTGCTGAACCTGCTGATCTGGAACCAGCACGAACCGCTGGGCCGCCTGGCCTTGGGTGGGTTGGTGATCCTGGGGGCGGTGTGGATCAGTCGGTTGGGCGTAAAGCCCGTGCCTGGCGTACAGTCTGCGACATGATGGGCCGAGGGCATGCGTGAGCGGCAATGAAAGTCTGCTATCGAAAAGAACGGTGTGGGGGCGGCAGAGTGGACAAGATTGATGAACTGATCATTGCAGCCTTGAAGGATGACTCCCGGGTCAGCCTGGCGCAATTGGCGCGGCAAGTTCACAAGTCTCGAACCGCAGTGGAGTCGCGCGTTCAAAAGCTGATTGAAAAAGGCATCATTCTGGGCTTCACCATCAACGTCGCCGAGGGCGATGAGACCCTGCAAGCGGCGTTCCTGATGCTGACGCTCAATGGCAGCAATTGCCATCTGGTGTTTCCGAAGGTCCAGCAGTTCAGCCAGGTGGTGCATGCCTACTCACTGTTTGGCGACGTGGACATGATGCTCGACGTTCGGTACAGGAGCTTTGAAGAACTGATGGTCTTCAAGGAAACCCTGCTGAAGATCGAGCATGTGAAGGAAGTCGTGGTCAACCCAGTGCTGAAGGCCTGGCGCTAGGCGCCGGCCACCGCTTTATGCCTTGGCTTCAGGCTTGATCGCGCACGGTTTCAAGAAAATGATGACTCAGGTTCGGCATTTTCTGACGCAACGTATCCACGAGTTCTTCGATGACCCCCTGGTTGAATTGGAGTGACGTGTCGTCATGCCCCAGGATCACCACCAGCAGCCTTGACGAGTCCTTCGTCAGCCGGAAGTCATGGGCATCGGCGTCAACCTTGCCGATACTCGCCAATGGCACATCACCGCAGGTATAGACGATATCGCCAACGGGAATCGTGATGGCCTTCTTGGCGAACAGTGGGCGTAGCACCCTCGGCTTATCCGAGCGCATCACGTAGATATCATCCTTCTGATGATAGGTGTGCACGCCGATGCTGACCCCATGCCGGATCGCGACGGCGTTATAGGCGTCGACGATGTTGTTGATGGGATAGACGCCTTTGGCGATGAAACGTCGCAGCAGCTTTTCGTTGGCACTGACGGTGTTTTCATAGCCAAGCTTTTTGAGCTGCCTGGCAAACCCCTCATACACGATATTCGAATCCAGCTCGTTAAGGCGCGAGGCCACGTGGTTCAGGTTACTTTGCAGCACCCCGACAAAGCTCTGGTCATTCGAGACGGTGATGTCTTCGATAACGGCGGCGCACGCATTATTGATGCCCAGCTCACAGGCTGACTTTCTGATGATCAAGCGACTTTTCATAACCTTAACCCCACAGTTTTTTTCGCAGGTTGGCGGTACTGACGTCCAGTTGCTGCGCCGAAGGATGCTGCAGCCAGAACAATCCCGGACAGGTAGCGAAGTCGACGGTGATTGGCGTGGTATCGCCTTCGCTGATGAAGTAACGATGGCCGCAATAGGCCTCGTCCTCTTGTGCGCTTTGGATGACCTGAGGCAAGGGTGGGGCGAACGTGCGGCGTTCGTCGGAGCAAAAGAACCCGATGCGGCCATGGCTGATCTGGCTGACAGCATCGGCCTGGGGTTTTGGTTGGTCCAGGTAGCTATCAATCGACAGTGACAGCAAGTCGGGGTGATACACCTGTTGAAACAGCAGGGGAGCAATCCCCCCGTGCAGTCGGCCGCCGGCCTCGATCATTACGGGGCCAGCGTCAGACCAAATGATTTCCATATGAATCGGTCCGACCTGCACGCCCAGGGCCGCTGCTGCCTGGCGGGCGTAGTCGATCAGAGGGCGCAGATCCGCCGACTGGGGGTCAAGGGTATCCAGGCTTTCATAGACAAACTTGCTGCCGTTTTTATCGATCTTGGTGTATTTGCACACCGTAGCAATGATGTATTCGCCGCCAAAAGCGACCATATCCACCACATACTCCGGGCCAGAAATGAATGGCTGCACGATAAACCCGAGGTTGATTTCCCCCAGGTCGTTTTTCTGCTTCCAGGCCGCATTGTTCAAGGCGGTCTCAACTTCGCCTCTACCCCGGGCAAACACCACGCCTTCGGTGGCGGCTGAGTTCAGCGGTTTGACGACGTAGGTGGCTGTTTCCTCCAGCGAATCGACCACCTTTCGAATATGACTCTGTGAACTCAGCAGTTGTGACTCAATGTTCGCCAGCCCATGGTGCTTGAGCGCTTGTTGCATGGAGAACTTGTTACGGCGCAAATCACTGGTGATGTGGCTATTGCCCTTGATGCGCAGCACTTTCGTGAGGTAATCGGTCAGGTAGATCGCGGTTTCGCAGCCTGCGATCACGGCGTGCAACGACAGGCTTTCCAGGTCGACCAGCAGGCTCTCTTCCCAGTGGTAGACGTCTTCGAAGTCTTCTCTGATCAGGTCATCGGTGAAGTGTTTGGGCAAGGCGTCTGTCGAGATCACGGCATAGCACTTCACGCCCTGGGCTTTGAACAGGCGGGCATAGAGTTTGCCCGTCGAGAACGGGTCAACGATCAATACGGTTTTCAAGTCGTGTATTCCTTATTCCGTGCTGGCGCTCATGGCGCATCGCTCAACGCGACACAGC
>NZ_JAFLXD010000090.1:0-8799 GCF_019891415.1 Pseudomonas sp. SH10-3B
CGCGCCCATCGCGGCATCGTCGGCGACTTGGGTTTTGCTCAGTGCCCAGACCACCCCGTCCAATGCACGCCAGCGGCTCAGGCCTTTCCATTGCTCGGGGAAGGACTGATCCAACGCCAACTGGGCGCTGCCGCCCCAGAGCAGGACGGTGCCTTGTCCTTCCAGCCAGAAGAGCTTGGTCAAGGTTGGGGCGAGGGATTCGATTTCGGTGGGTTCGCCGATGACCAGCAGTAGGCGGGTTTTGTGGCGCCAGAAGAGGCCGTGGCGATGGCGCAAATGGGCGCGCAGGTTTGAGAAATGAACGCCTTCTTGGCGAGGAAAAATAATCGGAGCGCCTGATGGGGCGTAAACCTTATCCGCCTGTCCCTGCTCTCGGTGGTTTTGGCGCTTGAAATGTGTCACCAACTCCGGCACCAGGCGGACCGTCACTGCAACAGTAATGATCAGTAAAAAAGCCAACAGCTTGTGCGCCTGCTCTACTAACCCTATCCGCTCCCCAAATACCCAGATCAGTCCGGCCAGGAGGAACAAAAACGCAGTGATCCATATTGCTGCGCCCACATGGCGCCATGAATTGCTCCTAGCGTTCATGCCAACTCTCCCGTGATAACTGTACCGACCCAGTGCTTTGATTTTTCTTGGGCCAACACCAACAAAGGCGCGTGCTGATGCCGCGCCACCTCCACGCCAAGCGCGGCGACCAGCCAGTGGCCGAAGGGCCCCGGCAACCCGCTTGCCCCCTCTTGAATCCATTGCTGTGTCGCGTTGAGCGATGCGCCATGAGCGCCAGCGACAGCAAGCAACTCGCCAATCAAAGGCTGCCAGGCCGATCCGTCAGCCAACACGCCGACGGCCTGGCAAGCATTTTTCTGAGTGTGCAGAAATAGCGGTAGCTCGCTGTCCAGCGCGCCGATATTCAATGGCATCGGCCGTAACAAGCTGGCACTTATCGGTAGCTTCATAGCGAGTGCAAGGCTATCCGGGCACAGAAGCAAGGCCGCAAGCCCGTCGGAGTAAGCCTCTTGGCCATGTACCTGAAGCACCAGGACGAGTTCGATGGCCGCGCTGGCGGTCGTTAAATTTTCATCTATGCAGCTGTATGACAATTCGCCAGCCAGACAGATCGTCGCCGGAGGCGTTCGGCTTATCGCGGTACTCCAAGCCTGCCGCAATACCTCGCGCAGGCCATCGTAATGCCCGGGGTCGACATCGCTGAGCAGGGTCACCCGCAGCAACTGCCCAGAAGGCAACGCTTTAATTGCCGACGCCATGGCGTGGATCAGCATCTGTAATCCGGCCTGAGCGCGTTCCGCCCCCTCAGGCAATGCTGTAATACGCCGTGCCTGCCCTGTACGGGAAGGCAATCCGGAAGGACCTTGAGTCAATACACTGGCAGACACCTGCTCCGGCAGTAGTACACAACTGGCGGATACCGCCATGGAGCGCTGGGCCCAGCCCTGCCAGGATTTCTGTACTTCTTGTGCGCGTTCCTCCAGAAACTGGTGATGGCTTAACGCTCTGCCATAGGCGTAGGCACGCGCACCGAACGCCAAGAGCCACACCATCAACGGCACACCGGACAGTACCCAGGCATCGAGCGCCTGCAGTAACGACACTCGTCCGGAGACATGCAACACAAACAGCAGCGCACACACCAGCACCGCGACGACGGCCGCCCAGAACCAACGCGCTAACACCGGTGGCTTCGGTGTATCTGCCAACGCAAACAGCTTGCGATCCCAGCCCATGATTAACCCACCCCGCAATCGGGTGCACTGGAGATCACCTGGCAACCGCATTCACAGCGACAGCCATTGACCACCATTGCGCGCTCACCCTCAGACCAGTCAGGGCAGCCATCCACAATCCGATTAACGCCGTGCCCCGGCAGCGGGCAACGCACCTCATCGCCGACCAATGCCACGCGCTTGCCATTAACCATGGTCGTGGATGAAGCAGAGATTACTTCACCGCCGTGGGTGGTTTTATCACCTAATAAAACGAATCCTTGGGACATAAACATCTCGCTCCATGGGTCATGCATTCAAGTGCCCCATGCACTCGAACTCTCTTCGATGCTTGACTCGGATAACATCGTTATCAATTAGAAAGTAATTGGCTCACTTCTTTTAAACGAAGGAAACGCAACTTGAATGCATAACCTTCGATACCGAAAATGCATTTACAACATCACCGTTTCCATACAGGGAATTCGACGTCCCGAACTGGATGGGCGCTATCGGGCAAGGGGTCGGTAAACCCATCGACATCCGTCTTCTCTTCGTATGTTCGACCGTCCTTACCCACCAGCCTGTAGCTGTACGAAGGCAGTCTGCTCCCCCACTCGTTGACGATGACGTAGCGACCAAACCCAGGCTGATCAGGCTCTGGGAGCCAGTCGGGTAATAACCGCGGGCGGGGGTCAGGGCAGGCGAAATAACGCCAGCGTGAAAAACATTCAGGGGCGCGTCCTGTGCGAATGCTTTGTAGTTTCCAGAAGTCTGGCTGTGACTGACGTTCCTCCACGACGCTCCCGTCGGGATAAGTAAATTTGGTGTGATTACCCTCTTTCTTCTCCTTTGGTTCAGTAGAGTAAACCGCAAAGTTCGAATGCAGGATGGGCTTAAAATGGACCCGACGAGCTTCTAACGCTTGATATATGCGATAGATACCGCCCTCACCGGATAGGCTAATATATTTTTTATAGCCACCCAGAAAGGATTCACTTAGCCAGGGGTAGTAGTCCTTCTTAATCGTCAAGTCCCCTTCAACCTTGATATCAGCTCCTCCCCGTGGCGAGTCGTTGTAGTCAAATATCACGACCACTCCGCCCCCTCCCCCGGAGGTCACGTTCTCACCAAAACGCGTCGGATCCGCATAAACCACACCAAACGTCACATTCGCCAAATGCCAGCGGCACGCGCCACCGCCATCTTTTGGCAGCTCCACCTGGTAAAGATCGCTCTCTCCTTGACGCTCCAATTCCTTGTAAACCGAATGACGACCATCCTGTTCCACACGTTGGCCGCTGGCGCCGCGTCTGATGCTCTTACAGATGGCCGAGCGATACATCACCCACATGGTTTCGGTTTTCAGTTCCTTGGGCAGTTTCACAGTGACGGTTATTTTTTCGCTGTTGGCAGGCGGCGCCAGGCTGTAGTCCTGACGGCAGCCGCTGAGGCTGAAAAACATCATGCACAACACCACAGGTATACGGTGGAACCTGGGCATGTGCTTGGCGGCAGCAACGAGTTCGAACGCCATTTTTTGTATAGGCCTCATCAACGCCTCCCGACGGGAAAGTCGACTTCGCGAACTGGATGGGCGCTATCGGGCAAGGGGTCGGTAAACCCATCGACATCCGTCTTCTCTTCGTATGTTCGATCGTCCTTACCCACCAGCCTGTAGCTGTACGAAGGCAGTCTGCTCCCCCATTCGTTGACGATGACGTAGCGACCAAACCCAGGCTGATCCGGCTCTGGGAGCCAGTCGGGTAATAACCGCGGGCGGGGGTCAGGGCAGGCAAAATAACGCCAGCGTGAAAAACATTCAGGGGCGCGTCCTGTGCGAATGCTTTGTAGTTTCCAGAAGTCTGGCTTCGATTGGCCGTCGGCTACGACACTGCCGTCGGGGTAGGTGAATTTAATAAAATTGCCAACTTTGTGTACCTTTGACCCTTCCGAACTAACCAGTACCGAAGGGTGAAAAACAGGCTCGAAATACACTGTTCGCGCCTGCAATGCCTGATAGTTAATATAGATGCCACCCTCACTCGCCAAATTTATAGCCTTGCTGTATCCGCCTATAAAACTTTCATGTATCCAAGGGTAATAGTCCTTTTTGATTGTTAAATCCCCACCAACTTTTATATCAATACCGCCCCTTGGTGGGTTGTTATAGTCAAATATCACGACCACTCCTCCCCCAGCGCCATAAGTCACGTTCTCGCCAAACCGCGTCGGATCCGCATACTCCACACCAAACGTCACATTCGCCAAATGCCAGCGGCACGCGCCACCGCCATCTTTTGGCAGCTCCACCTGGTAAAGATCGCTCTCTCCTTGACGCTCCAATTCCTTGTAAACCGAATGACGACCATCCTGTTCCAGACGTTGGCCGCTGGCGCCAAGGCTGACGCTCTTACAGATGGCCGAGCGATACATCACCCACATGGTTTCGGTTTTCAGTTCCTTGGGCAGTTTCACGGTGACTGTTATTTTTTCGCTGTTGGCAGGCGGCGCCAGGCTGTAGTCCTGACGGCAGCCGCTGAGGCTGAAAAACATCATGCACACGACAGTGAGCAATCGGAAAAACCGGGTTCCGACCATCCGCGTATCAATCGGCTTAACCATAGATTTTCTCGTAATACGCTTTGGGGTCGGCAATGGCGTTAAAGCGCTGCAGCGCCTCGGCTCCGCCCTCCACTTGCCGGGTGATATGCAGGGCCTGGTCCAGCAGGCCTTGCAATTCAAGAAACACACGGCTGCGGACCAATTCGTCCTCATGGATGCTCCCGTAGTAATCCTTTATCTGTTGTTCGAACGTGCGCCTTTCTATCTGTCGCTCCAGCAAGGGGTCGCGCTCGGCGTCAATCGATTCCAGCAATTGGTTATGGATATAAGGTTGGTACTGCGACATGAAGTGATCGCCAATACGCGGCAGTCGCCCCGTCGCCGGGATGCTGTAGCGCGGGAAGAACCGGGCCTTGCTCTCGGCTGTAAGGGAGGCATTCAGGCGCTGCGTGGCCTGTTCGACCTGTTGGTCACTGTCCTCGATCAGGCTCGGAACCAAATACAACTTGGCTTTTATCGGCAGTTCGTAGGTGATCGTGCTGCGATAAGGCGAGCCGTCAGGTTTGCGGTAAGGGGAATAAGGGGTGAATTCCCGTTGTTGATGCTGTTCGGCCCGGAGAAACAGGGCGATCTCACCGTGATGGCTGTATGGGTCTTCATGCTTGAACAGGGCGCTGGTAATAGCTTGACGTAGAGACCAACTAAACCCCGCCAGCAGGCCCATAGGGCCGTAGATGTCATATAGGTAGTTGTCTAGCGCAGCCTCGGGGGGCACGCGGGGAATGGCGTCCATATCATTGACATGGCGAAAATGCCAAAGGTCGCCCAAAAATTGCACAGCATGGAGGGTGAAGGTGCGAGGCATGCCGTAGGTGTAGAGCAGAGGATTATGGCCTTTCAGCGAGGCTGCGTGGATGAGGCCGAGGGCGCCGCCCAGGCTATGGCCGCAGATGAACAGTTTTTTACTGTCGATATCCTTAAAAATCGTTTGGCCTAAATCTTTGTTATAAACCCGTCTCGCCACTTCAAAAGCATCGCGAAAACCAAGATGCACACTGCCCACATCGGTGAGGCCAGGGCAATGAACCTTAGGCTCGCAAACCGCAGCAATCTCCGGTTTCACAGGACGAAAGGTCGCATCGGTAATTAAATCAGCGAGCCCCTCCATCTCAGTGCCACGCCACGCCACCAAAACCTGAGAAGCACTGATAGCGTAAAACAGCTGAGTGTGACCTTCCGGTGGGTCTGCCTTACCAGTATCCAAGGGCTCAACCGTCACATAGCGCTCGCTAAAAGGTACATCCGTCACCACACACGGCCACGCCTGGCCGCTATCCCAAACCCTGGGTGTGCGTGACAAATCCAGGCATTGCTGCTCGAAAAGCTGCTTGACGGAGCCCAGCTCGGTTTCACCCCGATTGCTATACGCCAGAATACTCATCAAGCCCAGGTTGTAGGCATTGACCAGGCTGTACTCAGGCTGGTGATGCAACACCAGAGACCAGGCGCGAAAGGGGCAGATTTCCAGCACATGGCGACGGTCCAGTTCGTCACCACTGATGGTGAAGCCTGCGAACTTTCGTTCCGGGAAGTGAAACGCCGGTAGCTGATTCGAATTATCCAAAGGGGGCTGGAGTGTAGGGAGTTGGTCACAGAGTTGGCCAATTCGCAGATAGTGGTAGCAGTACCCCGAAGCCAATGCCTGCTTCTCAATAGGTGAAAAGCCTGAGCGTTGCGGACCATACATCGGAGTGCGGTCCCCAATACCTGGCCGGGGGGGCTCGGCCCGCTTAGCACGCAAACGACGCGTTTGCAGTTGCTCGGCCAAAGGATTTGCCTCCATCAACAACGTGATAGGCAACGGATGCAAACCCTCGATGCGAATCACCCCTTCAGCATCACTGCGGCCAATAAATTCCGGCACAAAGCGTTCGCGAGTGGCTTCATTCACCGCCCGATAGGGCAGGTTCGCCAGCGGCTCGCCCTGCTCGTCCAGCAACTGGAACTCGATCCAATGCTTTATCTGTTCGCCGCCAATAAAATCCTTGTACGGATTGAGGGTATCTGTACGGTGCATTGGATCGTTCATGTTATTCCTCAATAAATCGTTATATTTTCAAGTCATTATCTGATGGGGCAAGTTGATCCAGCTCTAGCCGTTTCTTTTAGCCAATTCAATTTCAACCTTTAGTTCCGCCCATACCTTCGCACTGATAAGCCGTATCAATCTCCTTGCCACAGCAGATAAACATTTACCCATCACCCCCTGCCTCGCTCTTTTCTTGACCAGGGACTCAATATCCGCGACCAACTGTTCCTCATCGAAGTACCACCAAACAGGCGGTACGGGCACCAATACATTACTGATACACACCGGAGCGACTCTCTCAAACAACGCAAACTCCACGTCCTTGATAGCGTAGTTTTTTGCAACCCCTGCGACCTGTTTGTAATCAACCTCACTGTCTACAAACAAATTAGAGAGCGCCAACCAGAGTTGGCGTTGTTCTAACTGATTTGCCACTGGGTAAACTCCTCAATCTCATCATCCAGAGAGTCCGCAAGTTTCGATGCAGCCCAGCCGGAGGCAATTCCGCCCGCAAGCATTAACCCGATTGCACAAAACGGTGCGCCCGGCCCGCACACGGTAGAGACGGCAAAGCTCGCCAGTACAGTCCCGGCAAAACCGCCGCTTATCGTAATGCCCTGCTTGATAGCCTCTTTCTTCTTATTCTCAGCGTTGGCGATTTCGTAGGTTGCATAAACAATCGTCACGACGATCAAAACCTTGCCCGACACCTTCAGCGCTTTATTTAACGTATTGAACCCGGCATTAGGCCTGGCCGAAGACTCTACAATCTCGTAATACAGGGCATTCTTTTGCTCAGGGTTGAGTGCCACGAAGGTTTTACCGAACTTCCTGCCGGCTTTTTCATCCAGTAGTTTTTCTAGCTCTGGAGAAACAACCTTCCTTTTTTCGGCAATAGCCCGCCCGGGCACCGAGGTTTTCTTGCGGGTTTCCGCCATGATTTTATTTCGTGCCTCATAGCAGAATTCGGCAGCTTCCTTTACTGAGATTTTCCCCGCACTTACTTGCGACAACACCTGCACCTTGACCCGCCTTACATTGCTATTGTAGTTATCGCGCAACTTTGCATCACTTATAAAGCCCGAAGAAAACTTTAACGCCGCGCCCTCAAAGCTCTCAAGAGCACGTTCTAACGTATCATCGTCAACCTGATGACTTTGTCGAGCCAGGTAGTTTCGATAAAAAGCATCCATCCTGTTTACTCCGCCAGTTCTCTTAATAGTTTTTCTGCGGCGCTGGGTAAATCCTCCTGAAGTTCCGGGCTTTGCACTTTGAACTCGACACAGGATTTACCCGTAAAAGAATAAAAACTTACTTTGCTTTCACCATTAAACTCACCCTGCAAGACCTCACCGTCGTCCATCGTCGCGGTGCACTTCATGCCTTGGTAATTTGATCCCGGAGGGGCAGAAAAGCTGATCCACTTTTCGGTCTGTGGCAGTTCGATTTTCAAGCTACCTGGCATCCACGTATGGACGCTCATCGTCTTGCCGTCCTTGTCAGTCACACCGGTGAATACGTCTCCCTGCTGAGTCGTTACTCGGTAGCGCGTAAATCGCAACGCTGCCTGGGTGGCGTCTTTCAATGTATAGCCACCGGCGTAACCAGTCGGCAACACTGAGGCCGGCGTCTCAAGAGTGGCGCCGCCAAGTTTTTGCACGTGGGCGGCCTTGAGGTAGATATTGCCGGGCGCGCCTAGCTCTATATCGCCGCCTTTCAGACGGATATAGGCCCCCCCGCAGTTGATCACCACCTCCTGTGGGGCACTGATTTCTACGCGACCTTCGACGCTTTCGATCTTGAGGTCAGCCTTTGCCAGAGCGTGGAGGCTATTGCCTTGGGCATGCAGTTCGACCTTGCCTTCATTTGCTTTGAGTTGCAGCTCACCACGTTGTGCGAACAGGCTCATGCCGGCCTCGGCGACTGCGGTGATGTCGTGTCCAGCGGTGATGTCAGCGTTACGTGCCGCGATGATGCCGACGCTCTCCCCGCCGGACGACAGGCATATGGCCTTTGGGGTGAGCACGCCGATACCCTCCGGCGCATGGAGCAGAACGCCGGGCTGCGCGAGTCCTTTAAGACGCTGCTGCAGGCCTAGCTGGCTATCGATGTCGCCAGAGTTCACTTGGGCGCTGCTTGCTGCCTGTGCCATAGAGCGAGCCAGCGACAATGCTCCCTCCAGTTGCGCAATGGCTGCCGCCATATCCAACTGATTACCTTGAGCGTGTCCCTGTTCATCAGCGCTGATAAACAACCCCTTGCCACCCCGAATCGCGCCCCAACCATCGGTGCGCAACTCAAACCCTTCCCCGCGCTTTTGCTTTTTGCCATCCACCAGATGCCCAAGACTCAGCTGGCTCTTGCCACTGTGCTCGGTACTCAGCTTGACGTGCTCCTGCCCCCGCGTGTCGTCCATGC
>NZ_JAFLXD010000091.1:0-8684 GCF_019891415.1 Pseudomonas sp. SH10-3B
CTACACAACTTTGTCTAAACGCTGTCCCCCCGGCAGATAGGGCTGTTGTGGCGAGCGGGCTTGCCCCGCGTTGGGCTGCGCAGCAGCCCCAAAACCAGCCTCTACAGAGTGTCTGATACACCGCGTTCTTCTTTCCTGGGGCTGCTGCGCAGCCCAACGCGGGGCAAGCCCGCTCGCCACAGTTACAGTGTTTCTCCTTGACTGACTGGCATTAGGGCAAGCCCCCCTCCTACATTGCCCCCAGTGTTTCCCGGAGCAGTTTTCAAGCCGCGTGGCTTTCCTTTTTCAAGCTCTCCATATCGATCACGAACCGATACTTCACATCGCCCTTGAGCATGCGCTCATACGCTTCGTTGATGCCCTGGATGTCGATCATTTCCACGTCCGAGACAATCCCGTGCTTGGCGCAGAAGTCGAGCATGTCCTGGGTCTCCTGGATGCCGCCGATCAGCGAGCCGGCCAGGCTGCGGCGTTTGAAGATCAGGTTGAATACGGTTGGCGACGGGTGCGGGCTGTCGGGGGCGCCGACCAGGGTCATGGTGCCGTCGCGCTTGAGCAGGTTGAGGAACGCATCGAGGTTATGCGGTGCGGCGACGGTGTTGAGGATGAAGTCCAGGCTGTTGGCGACCTTGGCCATTTCGTCCGGGTTCTTCGACACCACCACTTGATCGGCGCCCAGGCGCAGGCCGTCTTCGCGTTTGTTGGGTGAGGTGGTGAACAGCGTGACATGGGCGCCCATGGCGTGGGCGATCTTCACCGCCATGTGCCCCAGGCCGCCCAGGCCCACCACACCGACCTTCTTGCCGGGCCCGACCTTCCAGTGATGCAGCGGCGAATAGGTGGTGATGCCCGCACACAACAACGGCGCGACGGCGGCCAGGTTGGAATCGTCGTGGGAGATGCGCAGCACGAACTTCTCCTTGACCACGATGCTGTCCGAATAGCCGCCAAAGGTATTTTCACCGCCGAACACCGGGCCGTTATAGGTGCCGGTAAAACCGCTCTCGCAGTATTGCTCCTCGCCCTCGGCGCAGGAGGCGCAGTGCTGGCAGCTGTCGACCATGCAGCCGACACCGGCGAGGTCGCCGACCTTGAATTTCTTCACATTGCCACCCACCGCCGTCACGCGGCCGACGATTTCGTGGCCGGGGACCGACGGGTAAAGGGTGTTGTTCCACTCGTTGCGCGCGGTGTGCAGGTCGGAGTGGCACACGCCGCAATAGAGAATGTCGATCTGGACATCGTCCGCCCCCGGCGCGCGGCGCTCGAAGGTAAAGGGCTTGAGGGCATCCTTGGCGTTCTGGGCGGCGTAGCTGTAAGTCTTGGCCATTTCGTTCACCTGTGTGATCTGACGGTAGAGGTCAGTGGACCAGCATAGACGCTGAACCGTTCAACCGAGCACGCCTGTACAATTTCCATCGCGCCCCTACCCCTAACCTCACGGCTTCAATCGCGTAGAAGTGTTGGAGAGTGGGCATGCGTAGCAAAGCAATCAAGGTATCTGTGGCATTGACGCTGCTGGCGAGCGCAATGATGGGCAATGCCTTTGCGGCAACCCCGAGCGTGGCCGTGGCGCCGCAATACGACACCAGCCACGTCTATGTGGCCCCGGCGGATGTGGACCGTTTCGCCCAGAGTTTCCTCGCCACCTTTGGCGGCAAAAGCACGCCCCAGGTGGTGGTGAACGTGCTGCCGGTGCCGAGCAGTACCACCTCGCAACTGCTGCAGACGCCAGCGGGCACGGTGTCGCTGTTCGGTTTCACCACGCCCATCCCGCACCCGTTCGGCCAGGAACGCAACGGCTACCTGGTCAAGGACATGGACGCGGCGCTCAAAGCCGCGCGAGAAAACGGCGCCGCCGTTATCGTCAGCGACTTCCCGGACCCGATCGGGCGTGACGCCGTGGTGCAATGGCCGGGTGGCGTGAACATGCAGCTCTACTGGCATACCAAGACCCCGGACTACGCGGCATTCCAGACCGTGCCGGAAAACCGCGTGTACCTGTCCACCGATCGCGCTGACGCCTTTATCAAAGCGTTCCTGGGCTTCTCCCACGGCAAGGTCCTGGCCGATGACAAACACGCGCCTGGCGTCGATGTGGGTCAAGCCACTGGCACGTACCGTCGCGTCGATATCGAGTCGCCATTCGGGCGCATGGCGGTGCTGGTCACCAACGGCCAACTGCCCTACCCCTTCGGCCACGAGACCACCGGTTATCAAGTGCCTGACCTGACGGCAACGTTGGGCAAGGCCACCGGCTCGGGCGCCAAGGTCTTGGTGCCGGCCTTTGACAGCAAGGGTCGTCGCAGCGCCGTGGTTGAATTCCCCGGCGGCTACGTCGCGGAAATTCACCAGTTCCACGCCGCAAAATGATTCGCCGCACAGGCTGGGGCCTGGCCGTGCTGTGGCCGCTGCTGCTCGGCAGCGCCCACGCCGACGATCAACCGACACGCCCGGCCATCAAGACCAACCGCTGGCAGGAGGACTGGTCGGCGCTCAAGGATCCGGCGTTGCGCACGCAGCCGCTGGACAGCTTGAAGTACATCCCGCTGTCCAGCGCCAACCCGTTCACCTATTTGTCATTGGGGGCGACGCTGCGCGAGCGCTTCGAGATGAATGATGCCAGTGGTTTTGGGGTGAAGGACGTAAAGCCTGATCGCTACCTGATCCAGCGCTTCCAGGTGCACGCCGACCTGCACTTGAATGAACACTGGCGGCTCTTCACCCAACTCGAAGATGTACGCGCCTACGACAAGACCACGGTCGGCGGCGCCGATCAGAACCGCGTCGATTTGCGCCTGGCCTTTGCCGAATACGTCAACGCTTTCGCCAGTGGCACGCTCAAGGCGCGTGTCGGGCGCCAGGACTTCGCCTTCGACTTGCAGCGTTTCATCTCATCGCGGGACGGCCCGAATGTGCGGCAATCCTTCGATGCGCTGTGGGCCGATTGGGAGACGTCCAACTGGCGCTTTATCGGGATTGCCAGCCAGCCGGTGCAGTATCAGGACGGGCGGCACTTCGACGACAAATCCAACAGTGACGCGCGCTTCCACATGCTGCGGGTCGAGCGGCTGGTGGGGGGCAAGAATGAGCTGTCGGCCTACTACGGCGTGTACGAGCGCAGCGCTGCGCACTATCTGGATGCGGACGGCGATGAAACCCGCCATCTGTTCGACGCACGCCTGGGCGGTGCGGCCGAGGGGTTCGACTGGGACATTGAAGCCATGCTGCAAAGCGGCTCGGTGGGCAGCAAGGATATTCGCGCCTGGGCCGGCGGCAGCCGCACCGGCTACACCTTCAACAGCCTGGCGTGGAAACCGCGCATCGGCCTGCAGCTGGACATTGCCTCGGGCGACCGCCAGACCGGGGACGGCACCGTCGGCACGTTCAACCCGCTGTTCCCCAACGGCTACTATTTTTCCCTGGCCGGCTATACGGGCTACAGCAACCTGATTCACGTCAAACCGTCGATCACCGTCAAGCCCATCGACAAGCTCAGCGTGCAGACCGCCGTCGGCCTGTTGTGGCGCCAGACCACCAGCGACGCGGTGTACACCCAGCCGAACCTGCCGGTCGCCGGCACCGCAGGCCAGGGTGAACGCTGGACCGGTGCCTATGGTCAGCTGCGTACCGACTATGTGTTTACGCCGAACCTCACCGGCGCGGTTGAAGCGGTGCATTACGCGGTCGGCCGCACCTTGCGCGACGCCGGCGGCGATGACAGCAATTACCTGGGGGTCGAGCTCAAGTTCAGTTGGTAACCCCAGGCAAGCACACCCGTACAAGCCCCTGGCTCGGTTTCGGGCAATAGTGAGTCTGGTTTTTCAGTCCCTCAAATCAAGGAGTTTTCCATGAGCACATTCGTTGCCAAAGACGGTACCCAGATCTACTTCAAGGACTGGGGCAGCGGTAAGCCCGTGCTGTTCAGCCACGGCTGGCCGCTGGATGCCGACATGTGGGAATACCAGATGGAATACCTGAGCAGCCGTGGCTTTCGCACCATCGCGTTCGACCGCCGTGGCTTTGGTCGCTCGGACCAGCCGTGGACCGGCAACGACTACAACACCTTCGCCGACGACATCGCGCAGTTGATCGAACACCTGGACCTCAAGGACGTGACCCTGGTGGGTTTCTCCATGGGCGGCGGCGACGTCGCGCGCTACATCGCACGCCACGGCAGCGCACGCGTGGCCGGCCTGGTGCTGTTGGGCGCAGTGACGCCGATCTTCGGTCAGAAGCCCGATTATCCCCAGGGCGTGCCGACCGAAGTGTTCGACGGCATCAAGGCCGGGTTGCTGAAAGACCGTGCGCAGTTCATCGCGGACTTCAACACGCCGTTCTTCGGCATCAACAAGGGCCAGGTCGTTTCCGAAGGTACGCTGACCCAGACCCTGCAAATCGCCATGCTGGCGTCCCTCAAGTCGACCGTGGATTGCGTCACCGCCTTCTCCGAGACCGACTTCCGCCCGGACATGGCCAAGATCGACGTGCCGACCCTGGTGATCCACGGTGACGGCGACCAGATCGTGCCGTTCGAGACCACCGGCAAGGTAGCTGCCGAGATGATCAAGGGCGCCGAGCTGAAGGTGTACAAGGATGCGCCGCACGGTTTTGCCGTGACCCACGCTCAGGCCTTGAACGAAGACCTGCTGGCGTTCCTGCAGCGCTGAAACACCCGCTCCTTTGGCCGGCACGCCACTCCCCTGTAGGAGCGAGCTTGCTCGCGAAGATCGTCAACGATGACGCAGTAAATCAGATTTAACGCGTCGCTATCGAGTTCTTCGCGAGCAAGCTCGCTCCTACCGGGGTGGGTTTACCCGGCCTTTTTTTCCAGTGCCAGGCGCCCTGGTCCGGCAATCAGGATGCTGGTGAAAATGATCAACAGCAGCCAGCCGAATTGCCCTTCCAACAACGTCCACTCCGGATGCACCACCACCATCGCAATCAACAGCACCGCCAGAATCGGCAGGCACGCCAGGCGCACCAGCACCCCGGCGATGATCAGCAGCGGGCACAGCACTTCGGCGAAAATCGCCAGCAGCAAGGTGACATGGGCGCCGAGGTGAAACGGGTCTTCGATCAGCTTCAACTGCTCGCTGTAGTTGAGCAATTTGGGCAAGCCATGCACCCACAGCAGGAACAAAGCCCCGCTGCCCCGCAGAAACAGCAGCCCCAGGTCCTGGTGTCTTGATTCGTTCATATGCGCTCCGGTTGGTTGACACGTTATCGACGTCGATTGTGTCCACAGAGCGGTACGCACGCTTGCAACCGTGTGCTGACCTCACTCCCCGGTGCCGGCAAACCCCGCGACGATTTCATCGATCACCGCCCGTACCCGCGCGGTGTGGCGCAGGTCGGCGTGGGTCACCAGCCAGACGTCGTAGGGCAACGGCCGCGTGCGCGCGGGCCACAGGCGCACCAGCCCGTCGCGCTCGCCGGTGAGGATCGGGATTTCGCCGATGCCGATCCCGGCGGCGATAGAGCGACGCACCAGCAGGCTGGAACTCAGGGCGGCGACGATGCGCCCACGGCCCAGGGGTTCCGAGACCAGGGTCATGTCCTTCTGGGTTTGCAGGTACGGTTGATAGACCACGAGGTCATGCCCTTCAAACAGGCTGCCCGGCTCCGGTGCGCCCTGGCGATCGATATAAGCCTGGGACGCAAACAACCCCACCGGCCAGCGCGCGAGACGCCGGGCGATCAGGTCGGGGCTGTCCGGGCGCGTGTTGCGAACGGCGATGTCGGTTTCGCGTTTGGCCAGGCTCAGGAACTGGGTCGACGCATCCAGCTGCACGCGCACATCCGGGTGCCGGGCGTGCAGGCGCGCAATCGCGGGAATCAGGAAGTCGATGGCCAGGGAGTCGGTGGTGCTGACGCGTACGGTGCCGGTCAGGCGGTCATCCAGGCCCTGGATCTGGCGCTCCAGGTCGAGCGCCGAGCGTTCCATTTTTTCCACCGAGAGCAACGCGGCCTCGCCGACAGCAGTCAGTGCGTAGCCTTCGGAGGTGCGCAGGAACAGCGTTGCACTCAGGGACTTTTCCAGGGCATTGACCCGTCGGCCCACGGTGGCCTGGTCGACGCCCAATACCCGTGCGGCACCGCGCAGCGTCGACTCGCGGCAGACCGCCAGGAACACCCGTGCATCATCCCAATTCATGCTGACTCCCTTCGCTGCATATATGCATCGCCATGACGTGTAATCGCTGCATTATTGCATCGATAAACCTGGATATGCTGGGCACCAGAGAAAAATACCCAGGACCGCCATCATGCTCGACACTCATGCCCCACCCCGCCACTCCGTGTGGCTGCCGATCTTCGCCGGCCTGTGCGCCAGCCTGGTCAGCATCGGCCTGGCGCGCTTTGCCTACACGCCGTTGATTCCGTCGCTGATCCAGGCCCACTGGTTCAGCGCCAATGACGTGGTGTACCTCGGCGCCGCCAACCTGGTGGGTTATCTGATCGGCGCGCTGATCGGGCGGCCCATCGCCCAGCGCACCTCGAACAAGACCGCGCTGCGCATCATGATGGTGGCGGTGACCCTGGCGTTCTTCGCCTGCGGCTTCCCGCTGTCGGTGGTGTGGTTCTTCGCGTGGCGCCTGCTGTCGGGGATTGCCGGTGGCGCAATCATGGTGCTGGTAGCAGCGACCGTGTTGCCCCATGTACCGGCCGCACGCCGGGGCCTGGCCAGTGGCGCGATCTTCCTCGGCATCGGCCTGGGCATCGCCGGCTCCGGCACGCTGGTGCCGCCGCTGCTGAGCCTGGGCTTGCAGCAGACCTGGTTCGGCCTGGGCCTGCTGGCCGTGGTGTTGACCGCCGCCAGCTGGTTCGCCTGGCCTTCGGGCACGCTGCATGAAGACGCGCCGCCATCCGGCGCGGCCGTAGCGACGCCTTCCGGCGTGTATCTGCTGTTCGCCCAATACGCCTTTATGGCTGCGGGGCTGGTACCGGCGATGGTGTTCCTGGTGGATTACGTAGCCCGTGGCCTGGGGGCCGGGGCGCATATCGGCGCGATGATCTGGGTGATGTATGGCCTGGGGTCGATTGTGGGGCCGGTCACTTACGGGTTCCTGGCAGACAAACTGGGGGCACGCTTGAGCATCCGCGTGGTGCTGGTGGTGCAGGCGATTGCCGTCGGTGCGGTGCCGTTTGCCGGCTCGTTGGCTGGCCTGGCGGTCCTCGCGGTGATCCTCGGTTCTTTCCCGCCGGGCATCGTGCCGTTGGCGCTGGCGCGGGTCCACGAACTGATCCCCAACCATCATCAGCAGCAGGTCGCGTGGAGCCGTGCCACGGTCTCCTTTGCGACTTTCCAGGCGCTCTCGGGGTTTGCTTATTCCGCCCTGTTCAACCTCAGCGGTGGTCAGCATGCGCTGTTGTTCATGATCGCCGCCGGGGCGATAGTGGTCGCCCTGGCACTGGAACTGGGCATGCGCCTGCTGAACCGTCGACCGTCCGACACGGTCCCAACCCATACGCTCATCGCTGCAGGTAATCTGAAATGACGCTTCCTAAAGAAATGACCCTGATCGAAATCACCACCCCCGGTGGCCCCGAGGTGTTGCAGCCGCGCCGCGCGGAGGTACCGGTGGCGGGCCCCGGCGAGATCCTGATTCGCGTGCACGCAGCCGGGGTCAATCGCCCCGACGCCCTGCAACGCGCCGGCAAGTACCCGATGAAACCCGGCATGAACCCGCTGCCGGGCCTGGAAGTGGCGGGCGAAGTCGCCGCGCTGGGCGACGGCGTGACCGAATACGCGCTAGGCGATAAGGTCTGCGCCCTGACCAACGGCGGCGGCTACGCGCAGTTCTGCACGGTGCCCGCCAGCCAGGCGCTGCCGATCCCCGAAGGCATGGACTGGATTCAAGCCGCTGCCGTACCGGAAACCTTCTTCACCGTGTGGGCCAACCTGTTCGGCCTCGGCGATGCGCACACCGGCCAGCGCGTGCTGATCCACGGCGGCACCAGCGGCATCGGTACGACCGCGCTGATGCTGTGCCGCGAGTTCGGCATCCAGGCCTTCGCCACCGCCGGCAGCGCCGACAAATGCGCGGCCATCGCCCAGCTGGGCGGCGAGCCGATCAATTATCGCGAGCAGGATTTTGCCGAGGTCATCGCCCAGAAGACCGACGGCCAGGGCGTGGATGTGATCCTCGACATCATGGGAGCCTCGTACCTCAACAACAACCTCAAGGCCCTGGCCATGGACGGCCACCTGGTGATGCTGGGTTTCCTCGGCGGCGCCAAGGCCAATGACGTCGACCTGCTGAGCATCCTCGGCAAACGCGCGGTGATCACCGGCTCGCTGTTGCGAGCGCGCAGCAAGGCTGAAAAAGCCGCGATTGCCGAACAGTTGCGCGAGTATGTGTGGCCGGTGCTGGAGGCCGGGCGCTGCCTGCCGATCATCGACAAGGTGTACGAATACACCGACGCGGCCCAGGCTCATGCGCGGATGGAAGGTGGGGACCACATCGGCAAGATTGTGTTGCGGGTGGGGTAATCAGCAGGCAACACAAAGCAAATGTGGGAGGGGCGGTGCGACGATTCGACTTGCTCCCGTGGCGGCCTTCGGGCCGACCGCTTTTTGGGGGTTGGGTGAGTACATATCCGTTGCTGCGGTAACGGCTGCTTAGGGTTCCGCTCTTACAGCGGGTCACTTTTGGAAGAGCGCCAAAAGTAACCAAAAA
>NZ_JAFLXD010000092.1:0-7563 GCF_019891415.1 Pseudomonas sp. SH10-3B
GCATGGACGACACGCGGGGGCAGGAGCACGTCAAGCTGAGTACCGAGCACAGTGGCAAGAGCCAGCTGAGTCTTGGGCATCTGGTGGATGGTGAGCGCCAACCGCGAGGCCAGGGAGCCGAATTGCGTACCGATGGCCATGCCGCCATCCGTGCGGGCAGCGGCATCTTCATCAGTGCTGACGCACAGCCCAAAGCGCAGGGGCAGATGCTTGAAATGAGCGCCGCGCTGGGCCGGTTACAGCAGGCGGGCGAACAGTTGGCCGGGTTGTCAGTAGACGCCCAGGCAGCCCATGCAGACCCCGCCGATGTACAAGCGCAGTTGAAGTTGCTCAAGCAAGACCTGGAGCAACTCAAGTCGTCCGTGCTGATGTTCAGCGCGCCTGATGGCGTTGCCATGACCAGCGGCCAGCACCTGCAATTGGCGGCGCAAGACAACCTGATGATCAACGCTGGGGCCGAGGCAGATATCAGCGTGGTCAAGCGACTGTTCATCGGTGTGGGTCAGGGGGTAAGCCTGTTTGTGCGCAAGCTGGGGATCAAGCTGATCGCAAATCAGGGGGCGGTAAAGATCCAGGCGCAAAACGACAAGCTGGAGTTACTTGCGCGTCACGGCTTGGACATCACCAGTACCGAGGACGAGATTCATATCACGGCGAAAAAGAAGATCACCCTCAACGCAGGGGGCAGCTACATCACCCTCAATCCGAGCAGCATCGAGTCTGGGACTCAGGGGGACTACCTCATCAAGTCGGCGTACTTCGACTTCCTGGCTCCAGCCCAACAAGTTCTGGATATGCCGCAGCCACCTCAATTGACCGAGCATAAATCCAAGGCCAACGGGCCTGCGGATTTCTCTGGCTGATCCCTTTGCGAACCAGGAGCGAATCACATCATGGCTAACTTGTTCTCTGTGTTTTTTAACCTTTTAAACCCTGGCCGAAAGGCGCCGATTTATGTGCCGGACGCATTGACTTCAACAGCGCCGCAGATACCGTTGGAAGAGGCTACCGCGTTAACGCAAACAAATACCAACACACTGCAACCGCTGAAAAGTTGGAGCCATCCCTTTAAGGACAAAAGCAACTCACTGCTTCAACTAACCCAAATGGCCAAGGCAGCAGCCGGTTACTACCCATTGGGCCGCAATGGCCTTTGGCACGGCGGGGTGCATTTCGACAGCGGCACGGCCGGTACCTTGGATCAATCCAGCGTGCATTGCCTGGCCGACGGAGAGGTGGTGGCCTATCGCATTGATGCGTGCTCGCCGACCACCGCTTACTTCACTGAAGAACTGTGCGTACACAAGCCCTTTTCACGCAACTTTGTACTGGTCCGCCATCGCCTCGAAGCGCCCAGGATTGAGGTGAGCCCAGACATACCGCCGAGCCTGATCTTTTATAGCCTGTATATGCACCTGCAGGACTGGGCGGTTTACCGGAATGACTCTTCCATCCTCCGTCCGGCATTTTGGCCCGAGGGGCTGACCCGCCGAGTCAAGGCCACGGTTAGCGACGTACGCGCAGGCCCTCCTGAGCAACGAGGCCTGAATGTGCGTAACCAGGCGCAGGGCGGCAGGGTATTGGCGCTGCTGCCACGAGGCGAGGAGGTGACCGTCAGCGGTGAGGGTGAGTATCGCAAGCTGGAAAACACTAACGGACCAGATGTACTGAAAAATGCCGACGGCTCACTGCTCGGTTTCCTTTCGGTTGACTATCTGGTCCCCACCGTCGGGGATGAGTATCGGGTCAAAGCGACTCCCTCACTGCGTGTCCGCGCAGAAGCGAACACCAGCAGCGCCGTCCTTATGGAGTTGCCCGATGGCACGGAAGTTACCGTCAGCGGTGAAGGCAGGTTCCGCAAGTTGGAGCGTGTTAATCAATACGTTCATTTCAACTCGCTGGAAGGCGCCCCGGAACCGCTAGCCGACCGCATCTTGGTGCTCGATCAGCCCATCCCGATCAAGGCGGGCGATTTGATCGGTCACATTGGCGAGTATCAAGGCGGCAATGCCGAGCACCCGGAAAAGAAGCTGCACCTGGAAGTGTTCAGTGCCGACCACGTGGAGCCATTTATCGAGGCAAGCCGTGCCTGGGCCCAGCGACTACCTGCTGCCAGCAAGACCTGGCTGAAATTCTTCAAGGGCACCGCAGTAGTGACGCATCAGGAGCGTTTCAGCGCCACACAACCTCCCACGCTCAGCGCCGCCAGCACGCCCAGTGATGCTGATCTACTGGTGCCCAAAAGCCTGATTGATGGCCTGCCGGCAGACAAAAAAATCGTAGTCACCGCAACGCCAGATCGAAGCGCCTGTAACTGGTATTGGCTTGATGGGCTATTCCACGACGCAAACGGTGTGTTACTCGATGGTTGGGTGCGTGAAGAGGTGGGTGTCACGCCGTGGTTCAGTCCATGGTCGTGGGAGGGCTACGACGTCGTCTTCAACTATGACTCCCCTCGGCAAACCCTGGCGTCTTTTTTTCGAGCGGCTGGTCGTTTTAATGAAGAGCAACTTGAACGCCACGGCCCGTGGGCCGACATGTCGGATAAAGGGCCGATGAAGAATCGTCTGTACGACATCATTGATCGAGACCGTGATGGAGTGTTGACGGCTGAAGAGTTGCAGGCGGCGATTCGACTACCGGCACACGCGCAGTCGCTGTCACAACTGATCATCCACTACGAAAGTGAGTGGCGCCACGAACCGCATAAGTGGGACGCATTGGATGAAGTACTGGGGCATAGCGGCTCGACTCCACTTTTGAACTGGGTGGCGGAGAAGGAGCGGATCAGGGAGATCAGTTGGTGGAATGAGGTGGCGGAGGTAGTTGGATTGCCGAAACACGGGCAAGTTTATCATCTGCATCCAATAGGCATGCTTAGTTGCTTTGCCGCAGCCTCTGAGCGTCAACTAATAACCCGTGCCATGCTAAAAAAAGCGAGATCTACTATAGAAGACTCTTATTGTGATGCAATATTGCCCATTTTAAATAAATATGCAAAATTATATAGTGTTGATACTCCTCTTAGAGTTTCTCATCTGTTGGCGCAGGTTGGTCACGAAAGTGGGTTTAAGGTGCGGGAAGAAAACCTGAACTATACACCAGTTCGTATGAGGAAAATTTTTGGCTGTCGAAATAATCAAGCCGGCTATGATGATTCAAAGGATGAGTGTGTTTATTTTCCTAGACTTCGCCCTAAGCTTTGGAGTGATTCAGGCATGTATGCCAATAATCCCACTAATTTAGGAAGTTATGTTTATGCCAATAGGAATGGTAATGGAGATGAGGCAAGCCAAGAAGGATATAAATATCGCGGGCGAGGAATTATACAGTTGACTGGAAAAAACAATTATCGTGAGTATTCTCGTATACATAATCAAAAAGATCCTTCCGATCCTAGAGATTTTCTGGATAACCCAGATTTAATAGTCACCGATTTGAAGTATGGGGTGGAGTCAGCTTTTGTCTGGTGGAGCATGAGTGGAATGAATGATGTGATTGAACGTTCGTACGTGTTGAGAACTGAAGAGAGAATTGTTGAACATGTTACAGATGTTTCGAGACGAGTGAATGGGGGTGTGATTGGGTTGGAGGAACGTGTTTCTCTTTTTAATGAGTTGCGGAGCATGGTTGAGCTGGAGCTGAATTCATAATGGGTAAGCTTTTTTTATTTGTGCTGTTTGGATGTTCGGCGTCAATTTGTGCTCAAGACAGGAGCTATTCTTTAAATTCAAGCTTTCATGATGCCCAGACAGTTGAGTTCGTGTCAGTGGATGGCGAGCGTGGCCGAACTATAAAAGGCCGCCTGTCAGGTAAAAATGGAGTGCAGTACCATATTCCCGATGTGTGCGAGCCTGAGGGTGGGGAAGCTGAGCTAGTTGATGCTTATACTGTAAAAGGAAAGGAAAGTTATTTTCTATTTACTTGTGCTTGGATCGTTCAGCATTCTGGTATTGGTATTGATGGAACCCAATATGAGACTTTCGTTTATACTCGGGAGAATCCAAGCTTAATAGTAAAGCAAACGGAATTCTCCAAAAAACTGTCCGGTTATGAAGGGCGGTTAGAGGGAGGAGGTAGAAGCCATTTTTGGTACTCAAAGCGTAAAATTGCCAGTGTGAAAATACTGGAACTTGAGGCTGGAAAGTCGATGGACTCTATATCTCTCGCGAGTAGTGTTGTTCGAGATCGCCTGAGTGATGCAGATGTAGATGCAATAAAGGCCTATCTTGGGGCTGAGCGAATCCAGCAATTGCTTGTGGATTTTCCTGTCGGTAGGTCTACTGTAGTTGCGTACAATGATATTGGCTATGCGTTGGCGTTCGCCGGTGAGGAAGTGATAGCGTATGAAATATTAAAAAGGGTAGAGGAAGTTGCTCCTGGTAGAGTTGCTCTCAAATTAAATATCGCTGATGTATTATGGTCGTCCGACAAAGAACATTCGAGGGTGTACTATAAGCAGTATGTTAGTTTGATGGGGGAGGTTGGAAAGGAAAGGTTAATTCCGTTAAGGGTGATTGAACGTATCAATTCTAATTGATGGTGTGTAATAGTTGAGATTTTGCTTCGTGTTGCAGAAGTGCTTGGTGCTGGCGCTTTTGAGTGGTGCATATTTTAGGCGCGGTTTGATGAGTATGGGGTTTTTGGAAGGATTCCGACGTGAAGGTGATTGATTTTAAAATTTTATTTTTTTAATTTTCTGGGTTTTCATGTAACTTCACATGGTACTGAAGTTGGTGTGGGCATCTGATAAGTTGGTGAGCGCCTCGTGGTATTTGAGTGAGAAAAAAGCAGAGTTTTATCTTTTTGTGCTATCTCAGATAAAATGTTAGTTAGATACAGGTTTGATTTGAGTTCTAATGTGGAGATAGATTCTGTATTTTTAAGTGGGGTGCCAGTAAGTCGATGGGTAGGTGCTGCTACCTATACCGTTTTTTTGGGGTTTAGGCGGGGCCGATATAGTTGCATTTTTGAGTCCCACAGGAGAAGTTGGGTGCTAAAGCGTTTCTATAAGTGGGAGAGAATAACAAACTTCTAATGAAGTCTGAATGCGCTCGCAATTCTTTCGGAGAGGAGGAGGTAGGGAGTGAGGCGATTAAGGAGGTTGCTGATGAGTTTGTTAGAAGCGGAAGCTTTGTTTTTCCGCCTGGTTGATAGTTTGAAAATATATTTTTGTGAGAAGGGTTAAGGGTGATGCGAACGATTTTTTAAATCTGAAAGCAACTTTTAACTAATGTTTTGGATTTTTTAATTTGGCGATAGTGATACTCACAACTGTGGTATCGGCTTGTCTGTTTTCTGATGTTTTTAGTAGGAGAAATTATGAGAGGTTCGAATCTGTCGGGAATAATAGGCGAGGATTTTTCTTGAGTTTTAAGATGTGCTTGATAGATATATTTTCTGCACAAGACAAGTAATTTAGTTGCTTCTAAAGTGGAGATTGAACATGAAAAATATCATTCGCATAGGTGATAAAACAACTGGCGGCGGCGCTATTCTATCAGGATCCACTGTCATGATTTTCAGAGACATTGGTGCTGCTCGCAAGGGCGACCCGGTGGACTGTCCGATTCCTGGCCACGGTCGAACAGAGATTGCCGAAGGGCACCCAACGTTTCATGACCACGGCATTCCGGTCGCGTTTCATGGGCATCGTTGCGCATGTGGTTGCACCTTGATTTCGTCTCTGCCTCAAGTGAGTGCGAGCTAGTCATGCCGGTCAGAATGGATCAAGTCCCCGCACCGTCTCCACGACCTTCACGGCCTAGGGGTTGGCTTTGGTTAGGTGTGCTGCCACTGATGCTTTTGCTGCTTGGTGTGTGCGGGACGTTTTTGTTCGGTACTCAATCGTTACGCGAAACTTCTCCGAGTTTCTGGGGGCTGGCCCTGGGCGCTCCATTCTTGGGCTGGTGTCTGCTTAGCTTCGGGCGTGTTTTGTTGTATTTCGGTCAACAACAGGTGGCTGACGGCTGGGATAAAGCACGTGAGGAGGATTTGGCTTACAAAATCCGGCGAGGTCGGCGCGCCCAACAGGTGTTGGGTGTCAGCCTGCACACGGCATTACGCGAACCGGGAACTTCCTCTGCAACACAACTGACTGCGTTGCTGCGCTCAGCCGAAGTGCTTTGGGCTCAACCGTGCATGCCGGACCAAACTGTTTCTCGGCACAGCCGTCTTACTAGTGGTGTGCATGAAAACCCCGAGCAAGTATTGGGACGAGTATTCAGGCTGGTACTTGCCGATCTGTTGCCAGTCCTAAGACGGGCGTCCGCTGACTCACCACTTGCTGTGCTTCTGGAGGTCGATAGCGCTCTGCCGGAAAACCTGTGGCAGCACGCTTGGCGACAAGCCTGGAGCGAATCCGACATCCGCCAGCCCACTGTCCCTGTCGAAGGCAGTGGCCTTGCCGCAATGGACCAATGGCTCGATCAGCGAATTGGCGACAATGTGTCTTTATTGGTCGTGGCTTTGCAGTTTGCACCGCAGCAGGCAGAGGGAACGGCTGAAGCGGCGGTCGGGCTGCTTTTTGGTAACCGTCTGACGCAAACCGTCTTGCCCCCAATCGCCTACCTGCATCGCCCGGAGCAGGCGCGCGAGCCGAACACCGACGCTTTGTTCTACGCCGCGCGCCAGGCATTGGATTAGGTGCCTCTCGACGCGCAGTCGATCCAGCAAACCTGGCGAGTGGGAGTTGATGTGCGGAGGAATGAGGCGCTGAGCAACGTCTTGGCGGCCGTGCCGCTCCCTGCGAAGAACAATCAAGGGTTTTACAACCTAGATACCTCGCTGGGGAACCCGGGCAAAACATCATCGTGGCTGGCGATTGCCGCCGCAACGCAGACCATTCAGCGCGGCGCCGGGCCGCAATTCATTTTCAGCGGGAGCGGCTGTGTTGATGCAGGGCTCTGGAGCACGGTCTTGACGCCTGTGCCATCGCTTTCGAAATAGGAACTTCGAATGCAGACTCGACGTGTTGTGTGGTTGGGAGCTTTGCTCGTTGTACTGGTGTTGATCGGTATGGGGCTGGGTGTATTGGTCTGGCAGTACCCCGAGCTGGTTGGACTTCGCTCTGGTGGTGATCGCCAAATCGCGGGATTGTGGGTGATAGCCGTTACGACCTTGGTTCTGGTGATGTGCGTTGTGAGCTACCATTTTTTGGGGCACCAGTTGGGACATTCGGCTTACCGGCAAGTGCAGGCGGATGATGTGCCTCGGCCTATGCAGGCTGACCATTCCAAGACCATTGATACAGAGGCCGCGCGACGCGTTAGCTCGATTAGAAAGCAACTGCGTGCTCGCCACGGCCTCTTCTGGCGCCACAAAACCCGCCTACTACTGGTCATCGGCGAACCCACCGAAATCGAGGCCCTCGCCCCAACCTTGACCAAGCTCTTCTGGCTGGAAGGCCAAGGCACCGTCCTGCTCTGGGGCGGCAGCGCCCAGTTGGCGTTGGATCAGTCCTTCCCCGAGCGATGGAAAGGCCTGAGCCGCTGGCGTGCATTGGACGGGGTGGTCTGGGCACTGAGCAAAACCCAAGTCGCCGACGATGCCGCGATGGGCGCG
>NZ_JAFLXD010000093.1:0-7298 GCF_019891415.1 Pseudomonas sp. SH10-3B
GATGAAGACGAATGCGGTGTATCAGGCAATCCTCTGCGCCTGGTTTTGGGGCTGCTGCGCAGCCCAACGCGGGACAAGCCCGCTCGCCACAAAAATGCAGTCGACTGAAATTGCTTATGCAAGACTCAAGACTTTAGGGTTAAATTTTAACCCTTTAAAATCAGTAAGTTATTTTAAGCTTGAGGGGCTTGCTCCCGTTGAGCTGCGCGGCAGCCCATGCTTAAGCAGCGTTAGAGAATTTAACTACACCGCAGCAGGAACCGTCTGACTTCTCTTCGAACATTTCGTCACCTCTTATAAACCCCCAACCAACCCTGGTTGCATAACAATAAGAGGTCACCCCCATGAGCGAACCAACAAGCCCTGCCCGCGTCGCTGTCATTCAGTTCAACCCCCAAGTCGGTATAGCCAACCGAAGCGACAACTTGCATCAAAGTCTTGTACTGGCGACTGAAGCCGCAAACGGTGGCGCGAATCTGATCGTGCTGCCGGAGCTTTCCAATTGCGGGTATTTCTTCAGCAATCGCCAGGACGCGTTCGATCATGCAGAGGCAGTGCCGAACGGACCAAGCATGCGTGCATGGATCGATTTCGCCTGCAAGCATCAGGTGTACCTGGTGGCCGGCCTGAGCGAAATCGATGGTAAGCAGCTATTCAACACTGCGGTGTTGCTGGGGCCCGAGGGGTTCATAGGCAAATACCGCAAGGCCCATTTATGGAACCTTGAAAAGCTCTGGTTCACTCCAGGCAACACTGGATTTCCGGTGTTTGAAACGCCCATCGGACGCATTGGCCTGTTGATCTGCTGGGACATCTGGTTCCCCGAAGTGCCGCGAATTCTCAGCCAGCAAGGCGCCGATATCATTTGCAGCCTGAACAACTGGGTGTGGACGCCACCACCACTGTTCGATGAGGCGGGGAAGTGCATGGCGTCGTACCTGACAATGACCGCAGCGCACGTCAACAACGTATTCATCGCTGCCGCCAGCCGCATTGGTGAAGAGCGGGATGCCCGCTACCTTGGGTGCTCCTTGATTGCCGGGACCAATGGCTGGCCGATTGGCGCAGTGGCTTCGGCCAATCGCCAGGAGATCCTTTTCGCCGACATCGACATTACCAGTGCCCGCAGCGCACCGATCTGGAACAACCTCAATGACCTGCAACGGGACCGACGCAACGATCTGTATGACCAGATGCTCGGCTATTCCCAACACCCTGCCCTGCCTCGCTGAGGGAAGGGCATCCTATGGAAAAGTTATTTACCAAGAAAACGCCAACCTGCTCACGGGCGGATATTACGGTGGTTGCACTGGGACTGATCGCGACCTTGCTGGTGCTATGGGTCGTGTCCAGTCATCGTGGATCGTGGCCGGGATACAGTGAGATGGTGACGGCCCTGCCCCACCCCGTCGCCTGGTTGCGGTGGATAGCCGGAGATATCAGCGAAGTCGCTTTCTACAAGCACGAGCTCGCCTCACTGGGTCTATTAAGCGGTGCCTATCTGGCATGGTGGGCAAGCAAGTGTGGCAAAGCCTGGCAGGGCTTTTCCATTTGCTATGGCACCGGACTGTGGCCTTGGCTGGTAACCAGCTCGTTGATCGGGCTGTTGCTGAGCAACCTGCTGTGGGGCTGGAGCGTGACCGCCGAGACGTGGCAGCCTACATTTGCAGCGTTTGTGTCATTGCCCGCAGCGATGGTGCTCATGTTTGGCGGCGGTTGGAAAGTCACCCTCAACGGTGCCGTACTGGGCGCGTTGCTGGTCACCCCACTGTGCTTGTTGATCGTCAATCTGGTGTGCCTGCCATTGGGGCTGCCGGCCGTGGTCGGCAATGTGTTGGGCATGGCAGCGGGGAGCATCATTGCATTTGCACTGTGTCGGCGGGTGCCCTTGCTGGTGCGTTCGGACTACATCGCCGCCGTCAAGCCAACGCCTGTAAAACCGCCTGGCTACGGGCTGTTCTGGAGCCTGCGCCGGGTGCTGGCGGACTTCTCCGAAGCACCGTTTTTCGGGAATGAACTGGCCAGTCTCGGGCTGCTGGCAGGCGTGTTGCTCGCCTATGCCCTCAACCCCATGAGCCCGGCTTATGGCTCTGGCCTGCTGCTGTACATGATTGGCGCCCAGGCACTGACGTCGGCTTTTGGCGTCGTGATCTGGCGCCATCAGTGGATAAGGCGGGGCTGGTATCCAACCTATGTTCCATTGGTATCAGTGGTACCGGCGGCCGTGCTGACCCATGGCGGCAGTTGGGTGGTGATTGGCTCAAGTGCCCTGCTCGGCGCACTGGTCGCACCGCCATTGGCCTGTGCGATTTCGGCGAGGCTGCCGGCGCATTTTCACCCCTACATTGGCAATGTAGCTTCAATGGCCCTGAGCACGTTGATGATTGTGCCCATCGTAGGTTGGCTGGCGGGTTGAAGGGGATGGTTAGGGGGAATCCCCTAACCACCTTTGAATGCAACAATCGATCAAGCCAACGGCACCCGACGCGTCGTCAGCGCCATACGGCCCACAAAGAAGCTCAACGCAGCCCCCAGCAGCAACATCGCCAAGGTACTCCACGCCGCACGGGACAACTGCTTGGCCGCGACTTCACCGGCTTCACGGGCTTTCTGCTCGGCCTGTTGCTTGAGCTCATCGACTTTCTGCATCGCCTGCTGATAAGCCTGGGCGTAGTTGTCGACGATCTGGGTCGCTTCCTCTTTGCTCTTGCCGGTACGGGCGGCAACGATGTTAACCAGCGCGTCTTTATCCGCCGCGTTCAACGCCGGTTCACCGGAGGCTTTCACGCGTTCGAACCACTGCTTCAGCGCGTCACCCGCCTGGGCAGGATTGGCCGCGGCATCCGTCGCCGATTCCTTGCCGTCTGCGGCGGCCTGGTCGGTTTTCTGCTCCACATTGGACGGGTCCAGTTCAGGCTTGCCGCTTTGCTTGAGCAAGGTATCGAGCTGGCCTTGCAGGCTGTTCCAATCCAGGTGGATGCCCTGCTCGTCCAACTGCTGCTTGACGCTGTCACCGATCCCCGGTGCCACGGCGGCGATACCGCTACCGGCGGCCGACAGGCCTTTGCCCACCACATTGCCCGCCGTGCCCACGACGCTGGAAGCCAACGCCGCCAGCAACCAGGTAGTGAACAGTGTGGTGAGGGTCCAGGTCAGCAAACCGTGCAGGCCACCGCGATCCGGCGCGGTGCGCCCGGCGACGAAGGCACCGACGGCAATCGCCAGCAGCGTCGAGACAAACAGCCAGATACCGGCGCCCGTGCCAAAGCCGCGCAACGGGTTGCCCGCTTCCATGGGGTTGACGGCGCTGGCGCCGATGGCAGTGCCGAGCACGCTGAGCACCAGGTAAGTCACCAGGGCAATTGCACTGCCAGCCAGCACAGAGCTCCAGGACACACGAAACAGCGAGCGATTGGTTTCATAGACAGTGGTCATACAGAGGTCCTTCACATGTTGTAGGAGCAAGGCGAAATGCCTTGATGGGTGTGAGTGTGGCGAAACGACATACGTTCAGTCGTGGCCCAAATGCACCAGGCCTACTGGTGCATTAGCACCCCATGCTGCGCAATTGCTCTGCACTATCCTGACACCGGGGTGTCGTACTTTCATGCGTCTAAAACCCGGAGAAATCATGACCCAGGATGTCCTTGCCAAAGAAACCAACCGCCGCCAGTTGCAGCAGATCATCTCCGGGCTGTCCGACGGAATCATCCTGGCCGAGGTCGACCAGACCATCCTCTGGGCCAATGAAGCCGCACTCAGCATGCACGGTGTGGATGACGTCGCGGCACTGGGCAGCAATACCCGGGAATACGCCGAACGCTTCGCCCTGCGCTATCGCAATAATCATCCCTTACCCCTGGAGAACTACCCCCTCGCCCGCGCGGCGGCAGGCGATGAATTCAGCGACGTAGTGGTGGAGGTCATGCCCACCACCGACGAAGAAAAAACCTGGGTGCACCGCCTGCGCAGCCTGGTCATCAGTGACTCCCATGGCACGCCTGAATTGCTGGTACTGATCCTCAGCGACGCCACCGAATGGGCCAGCGCCGAGCAGCGCTTCGAGAAAACCTTCAATGCCAACCCGGCGCCCGCGGTGATCTGCCGCCTGAGCGACCTGCGCTATATCAAGGTGAATCAGGGCTTCCTGGAAATGACGGGGTATAACCGCGACCAGGTGATCGGCCGCTCAGTGTATGAGCTGGACGTGCTGGAACAGGCCGAGCGCAAAGACCTGGCCATCCAGCGCCTGGGCGAAGGTGCGACCATCCCGCAGATGCAGGCCGAATTGAGGCTGCCCGATGGCGGCAGCAAACTGGTGATCGTTGCCGGCCAGCCGCTGGACATGAACGAGGAAGACTGCATGCTGTTTTCCTTCACCGACCTGGAGCCACGCCGCAAGGCCGAAATCGCCTTGCGCCAGAGCGAAGAACGCTTCGCCAAGTCGTTCCGACTGACGCCGGTGCCGACCCTGGTGTGCAACGCCGCCAACCGGCAGGTGCTGGATATCAACGAAGCCTTCATGACCACAACCGGTTACACCAGTGAAGAACTGATTGGTAAATCCATCGAGGACATCAACTTCATCGACAGCCCGCAGGTGGGTACCCAATTGTTCGCCGCCCTGGAAAAAGCCGGCAACGTCGACGGCCAGGACCTCAAGGTGCGTAAAAAAGGCAATGAGGTGATCGACTGCGTGGTCTCCGCCGACACCGTGATCATTCAAGATGTGCCCTGCTACCTGATGGTGATGATGAACATCACCGAGCGCAAACGCTCAGAGCTTGAGTTGGTGGCGGCCATCGAGGAAGTGATGCAGGACGCGTCCTGGTTCAGCCAGACCTTGATCGAGAAACTGGCCAACGCCAAGAGCGTCAACACCCCCAACCTGCCCAACGTGGCCTTCACCGACTTGACCGCGCGCGAACGCGATGTGCTCGGCCTGATCTGCGAAGGCCTGGCGGACAAGGAGATCGCCTCGCGCCTGAAACTGGCGCCCAACACCGTGCGTAACCATGTGGCCACGGTGTATTCAAAGCTGGGGGTGCATAGCCGCAGTGCGGCGATTGTCTGGGCCCGTGAACGCGGGCTGTTCGCCGGTGAACTACGGGTTAAAAAACCGCGATAAAAGTGCAAATGCACTAGTGCCGCTAGTGCGAATTCGCCTTATCGCGGGGGTAGCTGCTCCTTAACCTTCAAGGGGTGAGTACAGGGCCTTGAACCTGTGCCGTGGTGAAACAACACCTTGAAGGAACCCACATGTTTACGCTCGCTCAACTGCGAAATTGCATCGAAGAAGGCCTCGCGCCGCTGACGTGCGAGTTCACCCTGTGTCGGGATGCGTCGCTGACCCTCAAGGTCTACGACGCCGATACCGGCCGGGTGGACCTGGTGGTGACGGGGATCAGTACCAACCGACTGCAAACCGCGCAAGACGTGGAAAAAATGGTTGAAGAACTGCGCTACGAACTGCATAGCAACAACATGGGCAAGCTCACGCTGGATGACTTGCCTTCAACGACGAACCAATGAAATAGAACACCCCGCCTGCAACGATAAACGCCCCCAACATATAGAACATGTAGTGGGCCGGCAGGCTGGCCAGCACCAGTCCGCACAATACCGGCCCCAACGCAGCCCCCAGGTTGGACAGGTTCTGCGCCCCGTAGTACATGCCGCGCAGGTGATCCGGGGCGATCCGGTCGATAAACATGTACTCGGCCGGAAACACGATAATTTCCCCGACTGTAAACACCGCCATTGCCAGTACCCACCACAGCACGCTGGTGGACAGCGCAAACCCGATCAAACCCAGCATGAACATGCTCAAGCCTGCGATCAGCCATTGGCTGAGGTGGCGGTGGGAAATGCGTCGACCAATCACGTACTGCAAGGCAATCACCAGCACGGCGTTGGTGGTGAGCACGGCGCTGATCACGGTGTAGGTGTTTTCGGCAGTGGTCGTGGTCACCAAGTACTGCGACAGGTACGCGGTGAATTGGCCGAACACTACGGCACTGAGCAATCCACCGACGGTGAAGCACACCAGGCGATGGTCACGCAGCAGCACGCGGCCGACGGCCAGGAACGGCACCGGCTTTTGCGTGACATCGGCGGTCGCCAGGGTGCGGTCGCCCCAACGCCAGTACAGCAGGAAAAACCCCGCCCCCAGCAGCGCCGACAAGATGAACGGCAGGCTGATGTCCAGCTTGGCCACCATCGCCCCAAAGAACGGTCCCACGGCATAGCCGATATTGGTCAGCGTGTACTTGATGGAAAACACTTCGCTGCGTGCGTCTTCGGGCAGCAAGCTGGCAAAACCGGCCTTTACCGCAATATCGATGACCGCGTAGGCCAGGTTGATCAGGATCAGGCAGCTGTAGAACGCCCAGATATTCTGCGCCAGCACCGTACCGATAAACCCCAGCACAAACAGCACGCTCAAGCCCAGCAACAACCGAAAACTGCTGATGCGGTCGACCAGAAAACCGCCATACACGCTGAGCAGCGAGCCAACGATCAACGAGCTGCCGATCACCAGCCCAACCTGGGAGATGTCGAGAGCAAAGTGGCCGGTGAGGTAGATCACCAGGTAAGGAAAAGTAATCGCCTTGGCCAACGTCAGCAGCAACGTGGCGGACAACAACAGGTTCACGGCGCGGGGGTAGTTTCTTATTGTGGCAAGCATCCTGCTCTCTTTCGTCTAAGGTAACGCGGTCTTGAAGGCCGGTTACCTTAGCGCAAGAGCGAGGAAAAAACGCGGGTCATTTCTTGACGGGCGTGATCTCAAGAATGGTGCCGTTGGTGGTTTTGAGCAGCACGAACTTGTCGCCCACCCGTGACCATTGGCTGTCGGCTTCAGGCTGCTTGAGGCCGCGTTTCTTCCAGTCGCTGACCGCCGATTCCTTGCGCATCAGGATATCCGGGGCGCGGTCGCCTTCTTTCAAATCACGGGCATTGATGTTCGAAGGCTGCACGGTTTCCTGCGGGGTATCGCCGGCCTGCACGACAAAGCTGGCGGTGGACAGGCTGGCGGCGACCAGAACACAGGCGGCTAGGGTTTTGGACTTCATGGGTGCTCCTTCAATGAATGATGCGTACCCAGGTTCCGACCACAGGCGCACGGAATCATTCAGCCTGCTCAACCTTGATCCCCTGTGATGAGCATAGGTATCTACAAAACTTTTCAGACCCTGACAAATCTCCCTGTGGCGAGCGGGCTTGTCCCGCGCTGGGCTGCGAAGCAGCCCTAAAACCAGCCGCTACAGAGTGTCTGATACACCGCGTTCTTCTGTAAT
>NZ_JAFLXD010000094.1:0-6336 GCF_019891415.1 Pseudomonas sp. SH10-3B
CCACCACCAAAGTACTGGACCTGAGCGCGTTTGTCGGCGATGCCAAAGCCCGCGTCGGGGTCTGGCCGTTTATCACCACGCCTTACCCGGTCTGGTTGTGGCTGCGGGGAAGAACGGCCAGCAACGTCGTGCATGACCGCACGGTGTTCAACGGGGCAGGTTCGTCGGCGGTCAATGTGAACTGGGTCAATACCGGACGAATCGAGGTCACGATTCCCCGCACATACCTGGCGGGACTGGGGCAGGGCACCAAGCTGCAGATGGAGTTCAAGGCCGCGGTGAGCCGTAGTAAGGATCCTGCACAGGCAATTCGTTTCCCACTGATGGAATACACCGTTAACACGCTGCCGGCCGAATTCCCGGTACCCAAGTTGACCCAGGCCAACGGCTCCGGCACAGCGGTGACGCTTGCGCCGATGAATGCGCAAGACGGTGGCACGATAGAAGTTCGGTTTTTGCCGATGTACACCACCGACAGCATCAAGGCCACGATGGTGGGGACGGCGGGGGCGGGCTCGCCAGCCATTGCCTCCAAGCCAGGGGTGACCAGTGGTTTAGTGACGTTTGATATTCCCAAGTCGGCGATTGCGGCCAATATCGGCAATACAGATAAGACGTTTACCCTTAAATACGAAGTGACTCGTGAGGGGGTTGTCCGGTCGTCGGTGGAACTGACCGTGACGGTGACGCCGATACCTGCCAGTGAGTTGGCAAAAACCGTAATCCGAATTAATGAAGCCAATCAGTCGAACCTGGTCCTGGAATTGGCAGATGTGGTCAGTGGTGGGCGGCTCAGGACCGGTGTCTGGCCGTTTATTGCCGAGGGTAACCGGCTCTGGTTGGTTCTTTCAGGTAAAAAAGCGGATGGCTCAGTGAGCAACCATACGCATTATGTTGGGACTCAATCCTCTGTTGGCGACCCGTGGCTAGTGGCCGGATACCACGAAAAGACGGTCCCTGCCAGCTACCTTCAGGCGTTGGACCATCACAGCCTATTGACACTGCGCTTCAAAGCGACGCTCAGCACTAGCATGCTCGAAGCCAACGCGATTGACTTCCCGCCGGTGACTTACACCATCACCAGCCTGCCGGCCGAATTCCCGGTACCCAAGTTGACCCAGGCCACCGGCTCCGGCACAGCGGTGACGCTTGCGCCGATGAATGCGCAAGACGGTGGCACGATAGAAGTTCGGTTTTTGCCGATGTACACCACCGACAGCATCAAGGTCACGATGGTGGGGACGGCCGGACTTGGCTCCCCAGTGATTGCAGCCAAGTCAGGTGTGACCAGTGGGGTGGTGACGTTTGATATTCCCAAGACGGCGATTGCGGCCAATATCGGCAACGCCAACAAGACGTTTACCCTCAAGTACGAAGTGACCCGTAGGGGCGTTGTTCGGTCGTCAGCGGTATTGACGGTGACGGTGACGCCGATACCTGTCAGTGAGTTGGCCAAGACGGATCTGCAGATCCTTGAGGCCAACGCCACCACCAAAGTACTGGACCTGAGCGCGTTTGTCGGCGATGCCAAAGCCCGCGTCGGGGTCTGGCCGTTTATCACCACGCCTTACCCGGTCTGGTTGTGGCTGCGGGGAAGAACGGCCAGCAACGTCGTGCATGACCGCACGGTGTTCGACGGGGCCGGTGTGTCGGCGGTCAATGCGAACTGGGTCAATACCGGACGAATCGAGGTGACGATCCCCCGTACGTACCTGGCGGGGCTGGGCCATGGCACCAAGCTGCAGATGGAGTTCATGGCGGCGGTGAGCCGAAGCAAAGATCCAGCACAGGCAATTCGCTTCCCACTGATGGAATACACCGTTAACACGCTGCCGGCCGAATTCCCTGTACCCAAGTTGACCCAGGCCAGTGGCTCCGGCACAGCGGTGACGCTTGCGCCGATGAATGCGCAAGACGGCGGCACGATAGAAGTTCGGTTTTTGCCGATGTACACCACCGACAGCATCAAGGTCACGATGGCGGGGACTGCCGGACTTGGCTCCCCAGTGATTGCAGCCAAGTCCGGCGTGACCAGTGGTTTGGTGACGTTTGATATTCCCAAGTCGGCGATTGCGGCCAATATCGGTAATGCCAACAAGACCTTTACGCTTAAATATGACGTGACTCGCGAAGGGCGCACTATACCGTCGGAAACCTTGACGGTGACGGTGACGCCGATACCTTACTATTTGTTGGCGGACGTCAAGGTTATTGAGGCCGAAAACTTCCACGGGGCACTGGATCTGAGCATGCTTACCGGCAATTTCACTGCCCGCGTTGGTGTATGGCCGTTTATCACCCTAGATTACCCGGTATGGCTGTGGCTGCGGGGAAGAACGGCTAGCAACGCCGTCCATGATCTTATGTTGTTCAACGGGGCGGGTGGGGCGAAGGTCAATCAGAATTGGATCACTTCCGGAAAAATAGAGGTCACGATCCCACGCACCTACCTGACTGGGTTGGGCCATAGCACTCAGTTCTATATTGAGTTCAAGGCAGCGATGAGCCTTAGCCAGGATCCTGAACAGGCCGTTTCCTTTTATATTAGGGAGTACACGATAATCCATGGCCCGTGGCGCGATTCCATCACTGACTTTCGAGATGGAACCACCGGCGGCTGGAGGCTCGACGTAGCAGGCGTCGGCGGGAAAGTGACTAATGGGTATCTTGAATTTTCAACACCTCGTGATAGGGGGTATGGAGATGTTGTCAAACAAGTTTTTTCACTTCGAGTAAATCGTACTTACCAGTTTTCCTTTGATGTGATGAATATTAGCAACGATAGTGAAAATGTTAATCCGATTATGACAGGTCTCACTTTGCTTCCAAGCGGTAGTTATATTTATGTTCCCGCTGAATTTACAGTTCCAAGGGATGGTAAATGGCACGCAAGGACTGGTACATTTACAGTTCCATCAAATGGTCTCTATCGAATTGCAATTTATAACGGCTCTCTTGGTAGTGTCAATGGTGGTAATAATTTCCGAATAGATAATATAAAAGTCCTAGGCTTGTAAAGCATGTTGAACCATTTGAAATGCGGCGCAAGTGACATGCAGATCAGCTTTGTTTCAATAGTGCGAGACCGATTTATTTAAAAGTAGATCGGTCCGCGCTCAATATACTCACTTGTGTTCTTGTTTTTCAAGGTAACTACTGAAGGCGGATTCTCAGAATGGGGTGGTTAGTCCATAGAGGGTCGTATCAATCTAACGACGCAGTCGCACCTTGGACCCGATGACGCTTAATTTATTATTCGAAACTGGGTTCGGCATACTCGTATGCTTTATCTTATGTTGGGAAGGCTCCTGGCCTCCCCAATATAAGAGTAACGCACAAGCAGGGTCAAATACCCAGGTTTACAGTTAAGCGATCGGAGCACTCTCAAAGTTTAGAGCTAACACGCCTGCGAAAAAATATGCAGGTATCGCGTTTATCCTGATACTCCCGTTTTCATTAACAAGTATCGCCGCCCCACGTCTACGCGAATAGGGTTTGCAACATCAGCACCCTCATAGTATTCGCCGTCACCTGTTAACTCTGACAATAGCCAATACATCTCTTCCGGCGCCAAACAAATGCTTGGACAAAAGATTGACCAGAGGATTTGATTGTTCCCACGCACCGCATGGAAACAATCATCAAACCACCTCCAAATAAGAACTATGTATCGCCCCCGCCAACTCCCTCACCGTCTCAATAAACTCCGTCAACCGACTATGCAACCCATCCTCCAGAATCTCATCAATCCCCGTATACCGCAGCCGAGCCTCAAACTCCGCCGCCAACCGCTGCGCCGTACGCCCATAACTGCCGGGCAGGTCCGCAAGGATATGGCTCAACTCTTCAATGCACGCATGCAACGAACGCGGCACATCACTGCGCAACAGCAGCAGCTCCGACACCGACCGTGCATTGAGCGCATTCGGATACAGCTCCGTATACGCCTCGAATGACGACAACGCGCGGAGCAGGGCGCTCCACTGGTAATAGCCGCGTGCCGACAAGTCGCTGACTTCCTCCGATTCTTCGCCGAACATCTCGTAGCGTGCATCCAGCAGGCGCAAGGTGTTGTCGGCGCGTTCGACGAAGGTGCCCAGGCGAATGAACCGATAGGCGTCATTGCGCATGATGGTCCCCGAGGTCGCGCCGCGGAACAGGTGCGAACGCTGCTTGACCCAGTCACAGAAGTGGCTGATGCCGTGCCGCGCCAGGCCGCCGGCGGCGATGCTGCGCATTTCCAGCCAGGTGGCGTTGAGGTTTTCCCACATGTCGGCGGTGATGCGCCCGCGCACTGCATGGGCATTGCCGCGCGCGGCGCGCAGGCAGTTGTAGATGCTGGCCGGGTTTTCTTCGTCGAGGGCGAAGAAATGCAGCATGCGTTCGGCATCCAGGGTTTGGTGGCGCTCCAGGTAACTGTCCAGGGTGCCGCTGCTGAGCAACGACATCGCCAGTTCGTCGAGACCATCACTGCGTCCGGCCTGGGGCATCAGCGACAGCGAATAACTGACTTCCAGCATGCGCGCCAGGTTCTCGGCGCGTTCCAGGTAACGGGACATCCAATACAGATCTGCGGCGGTTCTACTCAACATACTCAGCCCTCCACCACCCAGGTGTCCTTGGTTCCGCCGCCTTGCGACGAGTTGACGATCAACGAGCCCTCACGCAACGCCACCCGCGTCAGGCCACCGGGCACCAGGCGGGTTTCCTTGCCCGAGAGTACGAAGGGCCGCAGGTCGATATGCCGGGGCGCGATGCCGTTTTCGACAAAGGTCGGGCAGGTGGACAGGCTCAGGGTCGGTTGGGCGATATACGCATGGGGGCGGGCTTTGATGCGTTGGCGGAAGTCTTCGATCTCGGCCGCCGTGGCCGCGGGGCCGACCAGCATGCCGTAGCCGCCGGAGCCCTGGGTTTCCTTGACCACCAATTCGGCCAGGTTGGCCAACACGTGGGAGAGTTCATCCGGCTTGCGGCACTGGAAGGTCGGCACGTTTTGCAGGATCGGCTCCTCATCCAGGTAAAACTTGATCATCGCCGGTACATAGGGATAGATCGACTTGTCGTCGGCCACCCCGGTGCCAATCGCATTGGCCAGCACCACGTTGCCGGCGCAGTAGGCCGCGACCAGGCCGGGCACGCCGAGCATCGAGTCCGGGTTGAACGCCTGCGGGTCGAGGAACGCATCGTCGATACGCCGGTAGATCACGTCCACGGCCTTGGGCCCGTCGGTGGTGCGCATGAAGACCTTGAGGTCGTGCACGAACAGGTCGGCACCCTCCACCAGTTCCACACCCATTTCCCGCGCCAGGAACGCATGTTCGAAGAACGCGCTGTTGAAGCGCCCAGGCGTCAGCACCACCACATTGGGGTTATCCAGGCGGCTGGAGCTTTTCAGGGTCTTGAGCAGCAGGTTGGGGTAGTGGTCCACCGGCGCGATGCGCTGCTTGGCGAACACTTCGGGGAACAGGCGCATCATCATCTTGCGGTCTTCGAGCATGTAGCTCACGCCGCTGGGGGTGCGCAGGTTGTCTTCGAGCACGTAGTAGGTGCCGTCGCCATCGCGTACCAGGTCCACCCCCGAGATGTGGGAATAAATATCGCGGTGCAGATCCAGGCCGACCATGGCCTTCTGGTAACCCTCGTTGCCCAGCACCTGGTCCGCCGGAATGATCCCGGCCTTGATGATGCGCTGGTCGTGGTAGATGTCGGCGAGGAACATGTTCAGCGCATTGACCCGCTGGATACAGCCGCGCTCGATCACGCTCCATTCACTGGCGGGGATGCTGCGGGGGATGATGTCGAAGGGGATCAGGCGCTCGGTGTCCTGCTCGTCGCCATAGAGGGTGAAAGTGATCCCGGCGCGATGGAACAGCAAATCGGCTTCGCGACGGCGCTGGGCCAGCAGTTCCGGCGGCGTGTTCGCCAGCCAGCGGGAGAAATCCTGATAATGCGCACGGCACACGCCGTTTGCGTCATTCATTTCATCAAAGAAAGATCGAGCCATTCCAGTACCTTGTCAGTGCCGAGGGACGCATGGGTTGGCACTGCCGCTTTAAAAAACGCATTTTTTTATGAGCCCGTGGCTGATGGTGCCACTGGGCCTGGTCCTTACTTTCTTATGGGGTCGGCTCTGGGTCGGGGGGTAACGAATGTTCCTGTATTCGGGCAGATGAATGGATAAAGCAATGCGTGTGCCGGAATGGGCATACGGCACTGGATTTCCGTTTGTGGCGAGCGGGCCTGTTGTGGTTACCAGGCTTTTGTGGCGAGCGGGCTTGCCCCGCGTTGGAGTGCGAAGCGCTCCCAGGATTTTTTGGGGCCGCTACGCAGCCCAAC
>NZ_JAFLXD010000095.1:0-5555 GCF_019891415.1 Pseudomonas sp. SH10-3B
ATTCGCCTCCCGCTGACGAGAGATCGGAAGCGCAAGTGGTTGAAGTTGTTGAAGAAATCTTCGAAAGCTTCTGAAAATAATCACTTGACAGCAAATGAGGCTGCTGTAGAATGCGCGCCTCGGTTGAGACGAAAGATCTTAACCAACCGCTCTTTAACAACTGAATCAAGCAATTCGTGTGGGTGCTTGTGGAGTCAGACTGATAGTCAACAAGATTATCAGCATCACAAGTTACTCCGCGAGAAATCAAAGAATAACCAACGATTGCTGAGCCAAGTTTAGGGTTTCTTAAAAACCCAAAGATGTTTGAACTGAAGAGTTTGATCATGGCTCAGATTGAACGCTGGCGGCAGGCCTAACACATGCAAGTCGAGCGGTAGAGAGAAGCTTGCTTCTCTTGAGAGCGGCGGACGGGTGAGTAATGCCTAGGAATCTGCCTGGTAGTGGGGGATAACGTTCGGAAACGGACGCTAATACCGCATACGTCCTACGGGAGAAAGCAGGGGACCTTCGGGCCTTGCGCTATCAGATGAGCCTAGGTCGGATTAGCTAGTTGGTGGGGTAATGGCTCACCAAGGCGACGATCCGTAACTGGTCTGAGAGGATGATCAGTCACACTGGAACTGAGACACGGTCCAGACTCCTACGGGAGGCAGCAGTGGGGAATATTGGACAATGGGCGAAAGCCTGATCCAGCCATGCCGCGTGTGTGAAGAAGGTCTTCGGATTGTAAAGCACTTTAAGTTGGGAGGAAGGGCCATTACCTAATACGTGATGGTTTTGACGTTACCGACAGAATAAGCACCGGCTAACTCTGTGCCAGCAGCCGCGGTAATACAGAGGGTGCAAGCGTTAATCGGAATTACTGGGCGTAAAGCGCGCGTAGGTGGTTTGTTAAGTTGGATGTGAAATCCCCGGGCTCAACCTGGGAACTGCATTCAAAACTGACTGACTAGAGTATGGTAGAGGGTGGTGGAATTTCCTGTGTAGCGGTGAAATGCGTAGATATAGGAAGGAACACCAGTGGCGAAGGCGACCACCTGGACTGATACTGACACTGAGGTGCGAAAGCGTGGGGAGCAAACAGGATTAGATACCCTGGTAGTCCACGCCGTAAACGATGTCAACTAGCCGTTGGGAGCCTTGAGCTCTTAGTGGCGCAGCTAACGCATTAAGTTGACCGCCTGGGGAGTACGGCCGCAAGGTTAAAACTCAAATGAATTGACGGGGGCCCGCACAAGCGGTGGAGCATGTGGTTTAATTCGAAGCAACGCGAAGAACCTTACCAGGCCTTGACATCCAATGAACTTTCTAGAGATAGATTGGTGCCTTCGGGAACATTGAGACAGGTGCTGCATGGCTGTCGTCAGCTCGTGTCGTGAGATGTTGGGTTAAGTCCCGTAACGAGCGCAACCCTTGTCCTTAGTTACCAGCACGTAATGGTGGGCACTCTAAGGAGACTGCCGGTGACAAACCGGAGGAAGGTGGGGATGACGTCAAGTCATCATGGCCCTTACGGCCTGGGCTACACACGTGCTACAATGGTCGGTACAGAGGGTTGCCAAGCCGCGAGGTGGAGCTAATCCCAGAAAACCGATCGTAGTCCGGATCGCAGTCTGCAACTCGACTGCGTGAAGTCGGAATCGCTAGTAATCGCGAATCAGAATGTCGCGGTGAATACGTTCCCGGGCCTTGTACACACCGCCCGTCACACCATGGGAGTGGGTTGCACCAGAAGTAGCTAGTCTAACCTTCGGGAGGACGGTTACCACGGTGTGATTCATGACTGGGGTGAAGTCGTAACAAGGTAGCCGTAGGGGAACCTGCGGCTGGATCACCTCCTTAATCGACGACATCAGCTGCTCCATAAGTTCCCACACGAATTGCTTGATTCATTGAAGAAGACGATAAGAAGCAGCCCGAAATTGGGTCTGTAGCTCAGTTGGTTAGAGCGCACCCCTGATAAGGGTGAGGTCGGCAGTTCGAATCTGCCCAGACCCACCAATTTTGTGTGGGAAACGCCTGTAGAAATACGGGGCCATAGCTCAGCTGGGAGAGCGCCTGCCTTGCACGCAGGAGGTCAACGGTTCGATCCCGTTTGGCTCCACCACTACTGCTTCTACGTTATGAAAGCTTAGAAATGAGCATTCCATCCAAGTGATGGTGAATGTTGATTTCTAGTCTTTGATTAGATCGTTCTTTAAAAATTTGCGTATGTGATAGAAAGATAGACTGAACGTTACTTTCACTGGTAACGGATCAGGCTAAGGTAAAATTTGTGAGTGACTCTTAATTGAGTATGATCGAATTTTCGGCGAATGTCGTCTTCACAGTATAACCAGATTGCTTGGGGTTATATGGTCAAGTGAAGAAGCGCATACGGTGGATGCCTTGGCAGTCAGAGGCGATGAAAGACGTGGTAGCCTGCGAAAAGCTTCGGGGAGTCGGCAAACAGACTTTGATCCGGAGATGTCTGAATGGGGGAACCCAGCCATCATAAGATGGTTATCTTGTACTGAATACATAGGTGCAAGAGGCGAACCAGGGGAACTGAAACATCTAAGTACCCTGAGGAAAAGAAATCAACCGAGATTCCCTTAGTAGTGGCGAGCGAACGGGGACTAGCCCTTAAGTGGCTTTGAGATTAGCGGAACGCTCTGGAAAGTGCGGCCATAGTGGGTGATAGCCCTGTACGCGAAAATCTCTTAGTCATGAAATCGAGTAGGACGGAGCACGAGAAACTTTGTCTGAATATGGGGGGACCATCCTCCAAGGCTAAATACTACTGACTGACCGATAGTGAACTAGTACCGTGAGGGAAAGGCGAAAAGAACCCCGGAGAGGGGAGTGAAATAGATCCTGAAACCGTATGCGTACAAGCAGTGGGAGCCCACTTTGTTGGGTGACTGCGTACCTTTTGTATAATGGGTCAGCGACTTATTTTCAGTGGCGAGCTTAACCGAATAGGGGAGGCGTAGCGAAAGCGAGTCTTAATAGGGCGTCTAGTCGCTGGGAATAGACCCGAAACCGGGCGATCTATCCATGGGCAGGTTGAAGGTTGGGTAACACTAACTGGAGGACCGAACCGACTACCGTTGAAAAGTTAGCGGATGACCTGTGGATCGGAGTGAAAGGCTAATCAAGCTCGGAGATAGCTGGTTCTCCTCGAAAGCTATTTAGGTAGCGCCTCATGTATCACTGTAGGGGGTAGAGCACTGTTTCGGCTAGGGGGTCATCCCGACTTACCAAACCGATGCAAACTCCGAATACCTACAAGTGCCGAGCATGGGAGACACACGGCGGGTGCTAACGTCCGTCGTGAAAAGGGAAACAACCCAGACCGTCAGCTAAGGTCCCAAAGTTATGGTTAAGTGGGAAACGATGTGGGAAGGCTTAGACAGCTAGGAGGTTGGCTTAGAAGCAGCCACCCTTTAAAGAAAGCGTAATAGCTCACTAGTCGAGTCGGCCTGCGCGGAAGATGTAACGGGGCTCAAACCATACACCGAAGCTACGGGTATCACGTAAGTGATGCGGTAGAGGAGCGTTCTGTAAGCCTGTGAAGGTGAGTTGAGAAGCTTGCTGGAGGTATCAGAAGTGCGAATGCTGACATGAGTAACGATAATGGGTGTGAAAAACACCCACGCCGAAAGACCAAGGTTTCCTGCGCAACGTTAATCGACGCAGGGTTAGTCGGTCCCTAAGGCGAGGCTGAAAAGCGTAGTCGATGGAAAACAGGTTAATATTCCTGTACTTCTGGTTATTGCGATGGAGGGACGGAGAAGGCTAGGCCAGCTTGGCGTTGGTTGTCCAAGTTTAAGGTGGTAGGCTGAGATCTTAGGTAAATCCGGGATCTTAAGGCCGAGAGCTGATGACGAGTTAACTTTTAGTTAACGAAGTGGTTGATGCCATGCTTCCAAGAAAAGCTTCTAAGCTTCAGGTAACCAGGAACCGTACCCCAAACCGACACAGGTGGTTGGGTAGAGAATACCAAGGCGCTTGAGAGAACTCGGGTGAAGGAACTAGGCAAAATGGCACCGTAACTTCGGGAGAAGGTGCGCCGGTGAGGGTGAAGGACTTGCTCCGTAAGCTCATGCCGGTCGAAGATACCAGGCCGCTGCGACTGTTTATTAAAAACACAGCACTCTGCAAACACGAAAGTGGACGTATAGGGTGTGACGCCTGCCCGGTGCCGGAAGGTTAATTGATGGGGTTAGCTAACGCGAAGCTCTTGATCGAAGCCCCGGTAAACGGCGGCCGTAACTATAACGGTCCTAAGGTAGCGAAATTCCTTGTCGGGTAAGTTCCGACCTGCACGAATGGCGTAACGATGGCGGCGCTGTCTCCACCCGAGACTCAGTGAAATTGAAATCGCTGTGAAGATGCAGTGTATCCGCGGCTAGACGGAAAGACCCCGTGAACCTTTACTATAGCTTTGCACTGGACTTTGAATTTGCTTGTGTAGGATAGGTGGGAGGCTTTGAAGCGTGGACGCCAGTCTGCGTGGAGCCAACCTTGAAATACCACCCTGGCAACTTTGAGGTTCTAACTCAGGTCCGTTATCCGGATCGAGGACAGTGTATGGTGGGTAGTTTGACTGGGGCGGTCTCCTCCTAAAGAGTAACGGAGGAGTACGAAGGTGCGCTCAGACCGGTCGGAAATCGGTCGTAGAGTATAAAGGCAAAAGCGCGCTTGACTGCGAGACAGACACGTCGAGCAGGTACGAAAGTAGGTCTTAGTGATCCGGTGGTTCTGTATGGAAGGGCCATCGCTCAACGGATAAAAGGTACTCCGGGGATAACAGGCTGATACCGCCCAAGAGTTCATATCGACGGCGGTGTTTGGCACCTCGATGTCGGCTCATCACATCCTGGGGCTGAAGCCGGTCCCAAGGGTATGGCTGTTCGCCATTTAAAGTGGTACGCGAGCTGGGTTTAGAACGTCGTGAGACAGTTCGGTCCCTATCTGCCGTGGACGTTTGAGATTTGAGAGGGGCTGCTCCTAGTACGAGAGGACCGGAGTGGACGAACCTCTGGTGTTCCGGTTGTCACGCCAGTGGCATTGCCGGGTAGCTATGTTCGGAATAGATAACCGCTGAAAGCATCTAAGCGGGAAACTAGCCTCAAGATGAGATCTCACTGGGACCTTGAGTCCCCTGAAGGGCCGTCGAAGACTACGACGTTGATAGGTTGGGTGTGTAAGCGCTGTGAGGCGTTGAGCTAACCAATACTAATTGCCCGTGAGGCTTGACCATATAACACCCAAGCAATTTGACTACTCGAAAGAGCATCAGATTGCGGTGTGTGAAGACGCAATGAACCGAAAGTTCGACGCTCACAAAACACCGACAGCTGTCACATACCCAATTTGCTGAAGCGAGGCCAACTGGCCACGACTCAGTACCCGAATTTCTTGACGACCATAGAGCATTGGAACCACCTGATCCCATCCCGAACTCAGCAGTGAAACGATGCATCGCCGATGGTAGTGTGGGGTTTCCCCATGTGAGAGTAGGTCATCGTCAAGATTAAATTCCGAAACCCCATTTGCGAAAGCAG
>NZ_JAFLXD010000096.1:0-5511 GCF_019891415.1 Pseudomonas sp. SH10-3B
CGCTGATCACTGGCACGTCGTTATGCAAGGTGACAGTCGGCTGGCCGGTGCCATTGGAGCTAAGCCCCTCAGGGTCGGTAACCGTCAGATCAATCTTCGGCAGTTGATTGCCGGCGTTAACGAAGTCGGCGCCCTTCTGGGTCAGCACAATGTTGTTACCCGACACGCTGTAGTAGCCGTCCGAGTTGCTGTTGCCGGTGAAGGTGATCGTGAGACCCGCGCGCGGCGTTTCTTCGTCGGTGGCCGTGAAGGTACCGGCGACGGTGCCTGCTTTAGCGGCGTTCTCATCGATGGTGACTGGTGCAACGCTGATCACTGGCACGTCGTTATGCAAGGTGACAGTAGGCTGGCCAGTGCCATTGGAGCTGAGCCCCTCTGGATCGGTAACCGTCAGATCAATCTTCGGCAGTTGATTGCCGGCGTTAACGAAGTCAGCACCCTTCTGGGTCAGTACAACGTTATTGCCAGACAGGCTGTAGTAACCGTCTACGTTGCTGTTGCCGGTGAAGGAAACCGTCAAACCTTCGCGCGGCGTTTCCTCATCAGTCGCAGTGAAGCGGCCAGCGACGGTGCCCGCAGTAGCAGAGTTCTCATCAATGGTGACTGGCGCAACGCTGATCACTGGCACGTCGTTGTGCAGAGTGACCGTCGGCTGACCAGTGCCATTGGAGCTAAGCCCCTCTGGATCGGTAACCGTCAGATCAATCTTCGGCAGTTGATTGCCAGCGTTAACAAAGTCAGCGCCCTTCTGGGTCAACACAACGTTATTGCCGGACAGGCTGTAGTACCCGTCAACGTTGCTGTTGCCGGTGAAGGAAACAGTCAAACCTTCGCGCGGCGTTTCCTCATCAGTCGCAGTGAAGCGGCCAGCGACGGTGCCCGCTGTAGCGGAGTTCTCATCAATAGTGACTGGCGCAACGCTGATCAGAGGCACGTCGTTTACCAACGTCACGTCCGGCGTGGCGGTATCGTGCGAGCTGCCTTTATCGGCATCCGTCACGGTCAAATCAATCGCAGGCAGCTTATTACCCGCGTTGACGAAGTTTGCACCCGCCAGGGTCAACACCACGGCATTGCCAACGATGGTGTAGTAGCCATTTTTGTTGCTGTCGCCGGTGAAGCTGACTTTCAGCTCGGCAACCGGTGTCTCGACGTCGCCGACGGTAAAGTGACCGGCAACGGTGCCTTCAGCCACGGCACCTTCCTTTAGCGGGTTCGCCACGACATCTATGACGGGCAAATCGTTGACCGCAATCACATTGATCGGCAGCGTGATCGACTTGGAAACCGCAGCAGCATCGCCATCCTGCGCAGTGGCGGTCACCGTGAGGTTCACCAGGCCATTGGCGTTTTGCGCCGGGGTGAAGACCAGAGTGGCCTTGTCCCACAGGCTGATGTCGACACTGTGAACGTCAGCGCTGGCGGTGAACGTATGGCCCGTTTTGCCATCGGTGATGGTCGCGCCTTCCGGAATACCGCTGATTTCCAGCTTGAGCGTCTCGGAGCCGTCCTTGTCGGTGGCGTAAGCGTCGATGGCCGACAACTTGATCGCGTGGTCTTCCAGGCCGGTGTTCAGCACCTGGGTGACGCTGATGTTGTCCAGCACGCCGCCGAGGGAGTTGTTGGTCTCGCCGGCCGGGGCCTTGAATTCGAGCTTGGCATCACCGTCAGCGGTGACCGGCACCACGAAGGTGTAGGTCTTCATGCCAACGACGGTGGTGTCCAAGGTGCCGACTTTGACGCCGCCCCAGAACACATCGATGACCGAATTGGTCTCGGCACCGGCGCGCGGGGAGTAGTCGACCGAGATGCTGTACGCCGTGCCGCTTTCGGCCTTGATGATGGTGTACAGGCTGGCGTCGTCGCCGGCATTTTTCTCGAGTTCGATGACCTGGCTGTTGCCTGGGGTCTCTACGCCATAAATGCTGCTCTGGCCGATTTCGACTTGGCCGTCGCTATTACCGGTCAACCATTGGGTGGCTGGAGGGGTGCCGTTGCCGGCGGCGTTGTTGGCATCGCCGACTGCGACGGTGCCCCACGAACCGTTGAGGTGCGCGCTGTCGAAGTTGATCGAGGTGACGGTGCCGCCACCGAGCAGGTTCAGGTACGGCGCGTCGGTGACCGGAGCGATCGTCACTGGGGCAGTGGTTTCAGCGCTGGCTTTACCGCCGTTGTCGACCGCCGTGAAGGTGACCGACGTTGTGCCACTCCAGTCAGCAGTCGGGGAGAAGTAGACCGCCGCCTTGCCATCGGCACCCGCAGGTACCGAATCGCCGACTTTGAGTTCGGTTGTCAGGCTGGCGTCACTGTACAGCTTGCCGTTATCCGGCAACGTCTTGATGACGAAGTTGGCGACGGAGCCGTCCACATCGGCGCCGCTCAGGACGATCTTGGCCGCATGGTCCTCGTCAGCGCCTGCAGAGGCAGCCGATGCCGTCGGGGCGTCGTTGAACAGTTCGACGGCGACCTTGCCAGTGGCGCTGGCGGTTTCCGGCGGCTCACGGTCGAGGTTACCGCCACCGTTATCGGTGACGTCGATGGTGACAGTGCGATCAGTGCCGACCGGATTGTTGCCCGGGGCCTGGAAGGTGATCGCTTCGACCAGCTTGATGAAGTCGGCGGCGCTGCTACCGGCTGACGAGTTGCTGGTCAGGGTGTAGATGATTTTTCCATCGGCGGCGCTGCCGCTTTCGGTGATGGTGATACCGGCAACGGCGAGCGCCTTGAGCACGTCGGCATTGCTGAGCAGGTCACCGGACACCAGGTGATCAACCGTGACCACCACTTTGCTGAAGGTTTTGTTGTCGACGTCGGTGATGTTCAGGTTTTCGACCAGGGCCACCGCCGCTTTTTGCTCGACAAACGTGGTGCTGTCAAAACTGACCACAGGTTTATCGTTGACCGGAACCACGTAGATCACGGAGGTCACCGGAGCCGAGTCCGAATGGCCGTCGTTCACGGTGATGGTCAGGTTGCGATTGGCCGGGCTCGGGTCTTCGCTTTCGCTGGCGAAGTGCACAGAACGCAGGACTTCCTGGTATTCAGCCTTCGTGGCTTCGCCGGACAGAGTCAGTACGCCAGTGCCCTTGTCATAGTTGACGGTGATTTTGGTGTTGCTGACGTCTGCGATCAGTACGTCGTCGGTCAAGTGGTTGACCAGCGTGACTTTGGCACTCTTCAGGGTGTCGCTGTCGACATCGGTGATGGTCAGGTTCGCCGCTACGTAGCCGCCAGGCTTGCCTTCGATGTAGGTGTCGCCAAATGCGTTGGTCGAACCGTTACCCAGCACCGGGGCGTCGTCGACCGCCGTGACCACGATGCTGATTTTGCCGGTCGTGACTTCTTCAACGTTGGTGCTCAACTCTTTGGCCGTCGCCTTCACGGTCAGGTCGAAACTGGCCGTCGAATCCTTGAACGGTGTAACGGTCAGGGTGCTCAGGTTCCAGGTGCTCACGTCGTACAGCGTGTTCGCGCCGGTCGAGACGATGCTATGACCGGTGGTGCCGTCGGTGAGCACGGCGCCTTCCGGCAAGCCGCTGATTTCAACCTTATGGGATTCCGAGCCATCGTTGTCGACAAACGTGGCAGTAATCGGCGCGATCTTGATCGCGGTGTCTTCCAGGCCGTGGTTGTAGACGTTGCCGGTGTAATAGCCTTCGCCATTCACCACATGGCTGTCACCGAGCACCATGCCGGCCGCTTCCAACGCTGCTGCACTGGTGTAGGTCTGCACACCGCTGCTGCCCAGCGACACCGACGGGCCGTTGTTGATCGACACGTTGACGTCGTAGTTGCCCGGGCCGTTCTGGTTGTAGTGGTAGATGTCGAGGGTGTAATACCCCGACTCGGTCGGCGTATAGGACGACCCGCCAATCCCGTTGCCCTGGCTCCAGGTCTCGGAAGCGACCAGCTTCCCGCCTACGGTGATTGCCAGGCTGTCGTCGGCAGTACCGGTGAAGGTGTAGCTCTGGCCGGCTTCCAGGTAAACCAGGCCCGACACTTTGGTCGCGGTGCCTTCGGCCACATTCCCGTTGCTCACATTGCTGGTCACGCCTGTGGAGGCTGCGCTATCAGCGGTTTGGGCGTTGATCACCTTAATCAGGGTGCTGGACTCGGTGACGCCTTGGCCATTGGTGCCCAAGGCACCTGGCAGGTTGCTGCCGGTCCAGGTTTGAATGGTCAAACCGGTTGGCACTTGGCCGATGACCAGGATCGGCACATCCGTCACCGGGTGGATATCCACGGTGATGGTTTTGGTCTCGCTGTAGGAGTTGCCGTCAGTCGCCTGGAACTTCAGCTCGGTGTAATCACCTTGCTTGTTACCCACGCCGGTGCCGCCGAAGCTGTTGTCGCCCGACTCATTGGCCGCCGGGCTGTAACGCACGTCGTGGTTATCGAAATCAGCCTGGGTGAAGGCCTTGCCCGGCGAGGTGTCGGTTTTCAGATCGGCCGTGGTGAGCTTGACCCACTCGCCGTTGACTTTGTATTCGATGGAACCGGCAGGCAGGCTGGTGAACACCACCGCAGGGCTCGTGGAATCTTCATCGTGTACGCCAAAAGTCCCCCAGGTCAGTTCGATTGGGGTGTCTTCATTGCTCTCGATATGGTTATCGGCGGCGGTTGGGGTGTCGTCGACCAGGATGACGGTCGGCTGGCCGGTGCCATTGGAGCTGAGCCCCTCAGGATCGGTAACGGTCAGGTCGATCTTCGGCAGTTGATTGCCGGCGTTAACGAAGTCGGCGCCTTTCTGGGTCAGTACGACGTTGTTACCAGACAGGCTGTAGTAGCCATCCACGTTGCTGTTGCCAGTGAAGGAAACAGTCAGACCTTCGCGTGGGGTTTCTTCGTCAGTCGCGGTGAAACGACCAGCGACGGTACCCGCAGTAGCGGAGTTTTCATCGATAGTTTCTGGCGCGACGCTGATCACTGGCACGTCGTTGTGCAGAGTAACGGTCGGCTGGCCGGTGCCGTTGGAGTTGAGCCCCTCAGGATCGGTAACGGTCAGGTCGATCTTCGGCAGTTGATTGCCGGCGTTGACGAAATCCGCGCCTTTTTGAGTCAGTACGACGTTGTTATCAACGATGGCGTAGTAGCCGTTTGTGTTGCTGTTGCCCGTGAAGGAGACAGTCAGGCCTTCGCGAGGGGTTTCTTCATCGGTCGCAGTGAAGCGGCCAGCAACGGTGCCCGCTGTGGCGGAGTTCTCATCGATGGTTTCCGGGGCGACGGAGATCACCGGCACATCGTTATGCAGCGTAACGGTCGGCTGACCGGTGCCATTGGAGCTAAGCCCCTCAGGGTCGGTAACCGTCAGATCAATCTTCGGCAATTGATTGCCGGCGTTAACGAAGTCGGCGCCCTTCTGGGTCAGTACAACGTTATTGCCAGACAGGCTGTAGTAGCCATCCACGTTGCTGTTGCCGGTGAAGGAAACAGTCAAACCTTCGCGTGGGGTTTCTTCGTCGGTCGCAGTAAAGCGGCCGGCGACGGTGCCCGCTGTCGCAGAGTTTTCAT
>NZ_JAFLXD010000097.1:0-5225 GCF_019891415.1 Pseudomonas sp. SH10-3B
CAAAACACAGCCCCGGACGTGCCTGGCACTCTGCAGCGCTCTTATTGGGGCTGCTGCGCAGCCCAACGCGGGGCAAGCCCGCTCGCCACAGGTACTGTTTGCCCGTTCTATCTCTTAACTGACTGTTCAGCGGATAGCGCTGAGAGTCCCGCCTGTCTCGGCCACCCTGGCGTAGTCGATTTTTTTCGAAGCCTTCTCCATTTGCCTTTACACTGCCGCCCCCGAATTTCAGCAAGGATGCGTTGGATGCGTACGCGACTCAGCGGTGTACTCCTCTCCCTGGCCCTGGCCGCTCCCGTCATGGCCGAGCCCCGTTCGTTCTCGGTCAATGATCCCAGCGGTCAATACCTGGTCGAAGTGTTGTTCCCCGAGGTGCCGCAGGACTTGCAGTACCTGGCGCCGGCGCTCATCACCCTACGGGACAAACGCTCCCTCGAAATCCTTCAGCAACTGCAGACCCCAGACGCCCAGGTGCCGCTGGATGCCCAAGGCAGAACCCTGGACTGGCGCCTGATGGGGGAGAACGGGGTGGTGTACTTTGCCGATATAAACCAGGATGGCCGCCAGGACCTGGCGATCCGCAATGGCAACGGCGCGGATAAAGACTTCCAATCGAGTTATGACGTCTACCTGCAAGACCCGCAGAAGCCCCACTGGGTGCTCAATGGTCCCTTGACCGAGCTGGCCAACGAGACCTTCGGCGGGATGTTTTCGGTCGATCCCAAGGACGGCATTATCCATTCGCAGACCGACCGGGGTTGCTGCTGGACCCGCGCCAGCCGCTATCAGATGCGCGATGGAAAACTGGTAAAGCTCAGCTCGTACACCCAGGCAGAAGTGCCCGCGACCGACGATGACGCCAACAACAGCATGCCCAGCGGCTACATGCTGCGCACCACCGGTGAGTGGAAGGACGGCCAATGGCTGGAAACGCCAAGGCTGGAAGGGCCGGTCAACGAAGACCCCGAGTTCCTGGCTGGAACCCTCAACGGCAAGATCCCGGTGCAACTCTGGTACCAGCAACAGGGCGCGGTGCTGATCGGTGAGTTGCGCTACACCAAAAGCGGCAGCGGCAAGCCGATCAAGCTGGTGGGGGATCAGGGTGAATACGGCGACCAGTCGTTTATCTACCTGCACGAATATGCCGATGATGGTCATCAAACCGGCATCTGGCGCATCACGCGGGAAACCGTCGAACCTTATGACTACGCGGGCACCTGGGTCAGTGGTGCCAAGGGCGAACAGCCCGAGCTGCAGATTCAACTGCACAGGCAGGACCGAGAGCCGGAGTACGACAAACTCGGCGACGTGGCCCGCGACCAGCGCGATGGGCATTACCAGATGCGCGACGACTTCCTCGACCGTGACGGCGACCTGGACCTGAAAATCCTTCCCGAACGCGATGCCCAGGGCCGGGAAGTGGCGGAACTCACCGTGACGCTCAAAGACACCGGCACCGACAAGATCATCATCACTACGCACCAAAGCGTGCCGATGGAAACCGAAAACCTGATCATCGTGCGCGCCCCCCAGGCGCCCCCTCGGGCCGGGCCGTATCACATCCAACTGGTGACGGGCTTTGCCGTAATCGAGCACAACTCGGCGCCGGACAGCCAGGACTATCTGACCGGGTTTTATCGTAAGCAGCCCTGAGGCTCGGGAGCAGTGGCGCCTGAGTGTCGATCCTGGCTCAGGCGATAAAGCTGCTGCCTGTCAGTCCGCCATCGCAGCCTCGCTTGCGCTCGACAGCTGCGGGTTTGGACGGTGTTGGGTAAGACGGCATCAGGGTGCTTAACGCGAGAGCAGCGGCGCCGGGCTTTTGTCCTCAGCGCCCACGTCGTGCAGGGAAATCCTCGACGTTTCCGGCAACGCCAACCCGCCCGCCAACGCCAGCAGTGCCACGGCAATCAGGTAGAACGCCGGTGACAGGTTGCTGCCGGTGGTGCTGATCAACCACGTGGCCATCAGCGGCGCGGTACCGCCGAAGATCGTATACGCCATGTTGTAGGTGATCGCCGAGGCGGTGTAGCGCGTGCGGGTCGGGAAGGTCTCCGACAGCAACGCCGCCGTGACCACTCCGCACAATACTGCGCCGACCGCCAGCAACATCACCCCGACGATAGACGCGGCGAACGAACCGGAGCTGGCCATCAGGAACGACGGATACACCACCACCATCAACAACACACATGCCGTCATCACCGTGACCCGACGCCCCACGCGATCCGAATACAGCCCCGCCAGCGGGCAAATCGCTGCGGCGAAGATCAACGCGATCAGCGACACCAGCAACGCCATCGCGCGACTCAGCCCTCCCGCCACTTGCAGGTACGTGGCGAAGTAGGTGGTGAACATATAAAACGACAGCGCCGTCAGTGATACAAAAGCGCCCAGGCAGCAGATCGCCGCACCATGGTTGCGCAAGGTTTCCTTGAGCGGAGAGTGGGCGACCGCGTGCTCCTGCTTCACGGCTTGGAAGGCAGGCGTCTCATCCAGCTTCCAGCGCAGGTAAAGGCCCACCAGGCCCAGCGGCGCGGCGATCAGGAACGGCAGGCGCCAGCCCCAACTGCCCATCGCCTCGGCGGACAACGACGCTTCGAGTGCGTACGCCACCACGGCGGCGGCGGCGAAGGCAGAGAACGTCGACACCGGCACGAAGCAGCCGTACCAGGCGCGTTTGTCACTGGGCGCGTGCTCCATCAGGTAGGCACAGGCACCGGCGTATTCGCCGCCGGCGGAGAAGCCCTGGGCGCAACGGATCAGCGACAACAGAATCGGCGCCGCGACGCCGATGGCGGCGTAGGTCGGCAGCAGGCCGATCAAGGTGGTGGCGCCGGCCATCAGCAGGATGGTCATGGCCAGGGTGCGTTTGCGCCCGATACGGTCGCCGAGCATGCCGAAGAAAATCCCGCCCAAGGGCCGGAAGGCAAAGGCGACGGCGAACACCGCGAAGGTTTTGAGCAAGGCCGCGCTGGCGTCGCCGCTGGGGAAGAATTGTTGGGCGATGGTGGTGGCGAGGAAGCCGTAGACGGCGAAATCGAACCACTCGACGAAGTTACCGATGCCGGCGGCGATGATGACCTTGCGCAGGGTTTGGGGGCTTACCTGTTCGGTGGAGGGGCTCGTCATGGGGAAGGCCTCGGAAGGGGTCGGGGGATGCTGGATTATCCGGGGAAGGGGGATAGGCGGCCGGGCTCAAAAGAGTCGTCCGCATAGTCAGTAGCGACTGGCTGGGAGTGGAGGAGGCAGGAATTGGGCCAGGTCAGGCGGGGATCTATCGTTACCGGGCAGACTTGCGATAGGTCAGCAGCACAATCCCGGTCACCACGATGACGCCGCCGAGCATCTGTCCGGCGCTGAGCAGTTGATCGAGCACGATCCAGCCCATCAGCAAGGTCGCCAGCGGCTCGATGTTCATGACCGGTGCATTGCGCGGCATATCCAGGCGCGGGACCGACATGAACAGCACGATAAAACCGGTGCCATACAGCACCACCAACGTCGCGAGCGCCAGCCAGCCGGTACTGGTGGCCGGCGCGTTCAGGCCGCCCGGAAGGGCGCCACTGAGGCCGGCGAGGTTGACGCTGCTGAACACGATGAAGATGGTCAACAGGCTGCGCACTGAACCGCGTACCTGGGACAACTTATGGTCGGTGATCCACAGCGCACAGGCGAACACGAAGGCGGCGCAGAACGCCAGGCTGACGCCGAGCAGCCATTGCGGGCCGATATCGGTACTGCTTGAGAGGCGGGCGGGTACGTCCAGCACAAACACCAGGCCCACCAGAATCAAGCCCATCAGCAAGGCGGTGCGCGCCGTCGGGCGTGGGCCGCCTAATGCCCAGGTGAGCAGGGCGAGCAAGATCGGGAACACGTTGCCCACCAGTAACGCCAACGCCACCGGCACGCGGGCGACGGCGGAGTAGAGGCACAGGCTCTGGGTGGCGATAAGCAAGCCCAGCAGCACTTGCCAGCGCCATGCTCCTGCTGGCAGGCGCAGGTTTTGGCGTTGCCACAGTACCAGCACGGCCAGCACCAGCAAGGTCCCACCCGAGCGCAGCAAAATGGCCAGCAGCACACCGGCGCCATCGTCGAAAGCGACGCGAGCGGCGATGTGATTGCCGGCGAAGGCACAGCCCATGCAGAGCAGAATCAACACGGCGATCGGACGGGAGAACAGGGCGGGGGCGGTTTGCGTCGGGGCAGGCGGAGTCATGCTGGGGCTCGGGTGGTTGGCGCCATCGTCGGGGATGGCGATTTATTTTTAGGTTGTCGTACAACTTCGTGAGGGGGGATTTGTAGCGTGTTTGCGCCGAGGGGGCAAGGAGGGATTTGGCCTGGGGAAAACTCAGCGCTTGCTGAACGCTAGCTTTGCGGCAAACAGCACGAAGATCACGCCGGTGGTGCGGTCCATCCACTGGATGACCTTTTCGCGGCGCAGGAACCCGGACAGCGACTGTGTGGCGCCGATCAAGACCAGCGACCACAGCAGTCCGAGCAGCACATGGATGCTCACCAGGCCGAAGGTCCAGGCAATCAGCGAATGCCCTTGGGGGATAAATTGCGGCAGGAACGACACGTAGAAAATCCCCACCTTGGGGTTCAGCACATTGCCCAGCATGCCCTTGATAAACCAATTGCCGCCGGGCTTGCCATCGGTTGAGGCCTGCGCCAACGAGCGACGGGGGCGCACCAGCATGTTCAGCCCCAGCCAGGCCAGGTAAGCGGCGCCGCAGTATTTGAGCAGGTTGAACGCCACCTCCGACACCGCAATCAACGCGCCCAGGCCAAAGGCAACCGCAGCGCCCCACACCAGGCAACCGGCGTTGATGCCCAACGTGGCCAGCAGCGCCTGGCGTTTGCCTTCCACCGTGGCGGTGCGCAGGACCAAGGCGGTGTCGAGCCCAGGTGTGAGGGTCAGCAGGGTGGCGGCGAAGGTGAAGGCGAGGAGGTTATCGGTGATGGACATGGCAGGGCTTCATGCAGAGGGGAGTTGACGATAACCCAAGCTTGGCATGAGTGGTTATCGTGTGGCGAGCGGGCTTGCCCCGCGTTGGGCTGCGAAGCGGCCCCAAAACCAGGCACTGCGGTTTGTCTGATGGAACACAGTGATCTTGATTGGGGCCGCTTCGCGGCCCAACGCGGGGCAAGCCCGCTCGCCACAGTAAGCGGGCTCATTACACGAGAGACGTGTCAGCCTCTAGCGATTGAAGCGCTCAACCAAC
>NZ_JAFLXD010000098.1:0-5039 GCF_019891415.1 Pseudomonas sp. SH10-3B
TAGCCATAGGTATCTACAACGTTGGCTCAACGCTGAACGCCCGGCAGATAGGGCTGTTGTGGCGAGCGGGCTTGTCCCGCGTTGGGCTGCGTAGCAGCCCCAGTAAGGAAGAACGCAGTGCATCAGACACTCTGTGGAGGCTGGTTTTGGGGCTGCTTCGCAGCCCAACGCGGGACAAGCCCGCTCGCCACAACAGCCCTATCTGCCGGGCGTTCAGCGTTGAGCCAACGTTGTAGATACCTATGGCTATCGGGGGCAAGTCGAATCGTCGCACCGCCCCTCCCGCAGGCAAAGTTACACCTTGAACCGCGCCACCGTCTGATGCAGCGTCCCCGCCATTCCGGCCAGGTCATGCCCGGCAGTCTCGGTGTGTATCGCCCCCTGCAACACCTGCTGCGACAGGTTGCGAATGCCCACCAGGTTGCGATCCACTTCGCGCGCCACCAGTGCCTGTTCCTCGGTGGCACTGGCAATCATCATATTGCGTTCGTTGATCTGTGAGATGGACCGGGTGATTTCCTCCAGCGCCTCTCCCGAGCGTTGTGCCACGCTCAGGGTCGCCTGTACCCGCTCACTGCTGCTGTGCATGGCGGCCACGGCGTGTTCGGTGTCCTGGCGGATATTGCCGATCATCTGCTCGATCTCCTGGGTCGAGGTCTGCGTGCGATGGGCCAGTGCACGTACTTCATCGGCGACTACCGCAAACCCGCGTCCGGCATCCCCGGCGCGGGCCGCTTCGATGGCGGCGTTCAACGCCAGCAGGTTGGTCTGGTCGGCAATGCTGCGGATCACTTCGAGCACGCTGCTGATGTCTTGCACGCGGCCGGCCAGTTGCTGGATACGCTCCGAGGTTTCCACCACGCCGGTGGCCAAGGTATTGATCGACGCCACGGTTTCCTGCACCTGCGCCTGTCCACGCTGGGCGGTCTGCTCCGACAGGCGCGAAGCTTCGCTGGTGCTCACGGCATTGCGTGCCACTTCGTCGACGGCGGCGGTCATTTCATTCACCGCCGTGGCGGCCTGTTCGATTTCCTGGCCCTGCAACTGCAGGCTGCTGCTGGTCTGGCCGCTCACCGCGCTCAACTCTTCCGACGAGCTGGCCACGCCGTCCACCGACGCGGCGATATGCCGGACCATCTGGTTAAGGTTCTGCTGCATCTGGTGCAGATTGCGCATCACACTGCCGTCGATACTGTTGCCCAGCGGCACCTCGATAGACAGGTCGCCCTCGGCGATATGACTCAACACCCGCGCCACTTCATCCGGCTCGCCGCCCAACGGTCGGGTGACGCTGCGCGTGACGATCACCGCCGCCACCACCACCAGCGCCAGGCACAGCAGGAACAGCCCGAGCATGGTGCCTCGAGCCTCGTCATACAGGGTTTGCGCGGCCTGCTGGCGCTCGGCGAACAACCGCCCCTGCATGGCCATCAACGCATCCAGACTCTTGAACACCTCCAGCTCGGCCGGGATCACCTGTTGCTTGAGCTGGGCCAGGCCTTGCTCGCGCGCCCCTTGCCGGATCAGCGCCTGCACCTGGGTGAAGGCCGCCACGTAGGCTTCACGGTGGGTTTTCAAGGTGGCATAGGCGGCCTTGCCTTCGGCGGTGTCGAGCAGCGGCTCAAGGGTGGCGAACGCCTGGGTGATGCGTTCGCGCGTGGTGCCGATGGAGGCCTGGGCCTGCTGGTTATCCTGGTCGATCAGCAGGTCGCGGGTGTTGCGCCCGTTATCGCGCACACCGGTGGCGATCACCATGATCGGCGCAATCCGTGGCCAGTCCTGCTGCACGATCTGTTCGGACTGCTGCTTGAGGGTTGCCAGGTCGTGAAGGGCGTAGAACACCAAGCCGACCAGGGCCAACGGCGCAATCGCGAAACCGATGACAATGCGTTGTGCCGTGGTTAATTGCTTCATTCTGAGAGTCCCTGATGAAAACCTGCCCACCATGGGCAGCCTGTATAAAAATCCGGTGAGGGCGCGCGTCACCCTCGCAATACAAAAGCAGGAAACAACTCGCGCAATCGGCCCCATAACTCCGGCAACGCGGCCTGTGCCGGTGAACTTGACAATTGCGCATCGAGCATGCTGGCCGTACGCACCATTTGCACTGCGAAGCGTTGCACGCCGTTGGCTTGCAAACGCTGGGCCAGCAACAGCAACCGAGGAGGGTCGATCAAATGCCAATGCACCGTGGTGCGGCACTCGTATTCCACGCCGCTGGCCAACAGGGTGTCGAGGCTGCGCCAGTTGGCGGCACCGCTGTGCTTGACCTGGGTGATCAACTGGCAATCCTCGGCGAGCGCCTTGACGTCAAAGCCGACCCAATCGGCATGCCGCAACGCATTGGCAAACCCTGCCGGTTTGATCCCGGCGCTGTGCAGGCCGACGTGAAAGCCCATCGCCCGCACTTCATCCATGGCGGCCGGCAAGCCTTCCTGCAAGGTCGGCTCGCCACCACTGAACACCACGGCGTCGAGCAAGTCCTTGCGCCGCTGCAAAAACAGCAACACCCGGCGCCAATCCACCTCCGTGCTACCGCGCGGCGGGATCAGGTCCGGGTTGTGGCAGTAACGACAGCGCCAGGCACAGCCTTGGCAAAACAGCACACAGGCGAGCATGCCGGGGTAGTCGAGGGTGGTCAGGGGCACGAGGCCCCCGACCCGTAGCGCTCGACTCATTGGCGCCCGGCCACGGCGGCCGTTTCAGTGAAATGCACGCGTTCCTTGTGCTCGGATTGTTTGCCAGGATTGAACGCCGACACGGGCCGGTGATAACCCATCACCCGGGTCCAGACTTCGCAGCGCTGACGTTGTGGCTGGGATGTTTGCATGGTGAATCTCCTTGCGGGTTGGAAGATTGGTTCAGTGCGCAGCGGCAAGTGCCAGCACTTCATCGCACTTGGGACAGAACTCATGCTCACCGGCGAGGTAGCCGTGCACCGGGCAGATCGAGAACGTCGGGGTGATCGTCAGGTACGGCAAACGGAACCGCCCCAACGCCTTGCGCACCAGTTGCTTGCAGGCCTGGGCCGAGGAAATCTGCTCGGCCATGTACAGGTGCAACACGGTGCCGCCGGTGTATTTGCATTGCAGTTCGTCTTGCAGCTCCAGGGCTTCGAAGGGGTCTTGGGTAAAGCCCACCGGCAGTTGCGAGGAGTTGGTGTAGTACGGCGCGACGTCGCTGCCGGCCTGCAGGATGTCCGGGTAGCGCTTGCGGTCTTCCTTGGCGAAACGGTAGGTAGTGCCTTCCGCCGGCGTGGCTTCGAGGTTGTAGAGGTGGCCGGTGTCTTCCTGGAAGCGCAGCAAGGTGGCGCGCACATGGTCGAGCAGCTTGAGGGCAAATGCGCGGCCCTCTTCGGTGTGCATGCCCTGCTCGTCGCCGGTGAAATTGCGCAGCATCTCGTGCATGCCGTTGAGGCCGATGGTGGAGAAGTGATTGCGCAAGGTGCCGAGGTAACGCTTGGTGTAGGGGTACAAGCCGGCGTCCATATGGTGCTGGATCACCTTGCGCTTGACCTCCAGGCTTTCCATGGCCATGTCCATCAGGCTGTCCAGGCGTTGCAACAGGCCCGAGGTGTCGCCCTTGAACAGGTAGCCGAGGCGCGCGCAGTTGATCGTCACCACGCCCAGGCTGCCGGTCTGCTCCGCCGAACCGAACAACCCACCGCCGCGCTTGAGCAGCTCGCGCACGTCCAGTTGCAGGCGGCAGCACATCGAGCGCACCTGGTTGGGTTGCATATCGGAATTGAGGAAGTTCTGGAAATACGGCAGGCCGTAGCGCGCAGTCATCTCGAACAGGCGGTCGGCGTTCTCGCTGTCCCAGGGGAAATCGTGGGTGATGTTGTAGGTGGGAATCGGGAAGGTGAAGACTCGGCCCTTGGCATCGCCGGCCTGCATCACTTCGATATAGGCGCGGTTGATCAGCTCCATTTCCGCTTGCAGGTCGCCATAGGCAAATGGCATTTCCTCACCACCGATCACCGGCACCTGCTCGCGCAGATCTTCCGGGCACACCCAGTCGAAGGTCAGGTTGGTAAACGGCGTCTGGGTGCCCCAACGCGACGGTACATTGAGGTTGTAGATGAACTCCTGCACCGCCTGGCGCACCTCGGCGTAACTCAGTTGGTCCTTGCGCACATAGGGCGCCAGGTAGGTGTCGAACGAGCTGAACGCCTGGGCGCCGGCCCATTCGTTTTGCAGGGTGCCGAGGAAGTTGACCATCTGCCCCAGGGCGCTGCTCAAGTGCTTGGGCGGCCCGGCTTCGACACGGCCCGGCACGCCATTGAGGCCTTCGTGCAACAGCGAACGCAGCGACCAGCCGGCGCAATAACCGGCGAGCATGTCCAGGTCATGGATATGCAAATCCGCCTCGCGGTGCGCGCGGCCGATCTGCTGGCTGTAGACCTCGTCGAGCCAATAGTTGGCGGTGACCTTGCCCGACACGTTCAGCACCAGCCCCCCCAGGGAATAGCCCTGATTGGCATTGGCTTGCACGCGCCAGTCTTCGCGGTCGAGGTATTCGTTCATCGAGGTGGCGACTTCCACCAGCGTCTTGCGGTCGCGGCGCAGGCGGCCGTGTTGTTCGCGGTAGACGATGTAGGCGCGCATGGAGAGGAAGTAGCCGGCGTCCATCAACACGCGTTCGACGCTGTCCTGGATTTGTTCGACGTCCAGGTGTTCGATGCCCCTCAGGCGGGCCAGGACGGCGCCCAGTAACAGGTCGACGTCGGCCTCTTGGTACTCGCCGGTTGCGGTGCCGGCAGCGGTCAGGGCGTGGTGGATTTTTTCGGCGTTGAAGGGGACCAGGCTGCCGTCGCGTTTGTGTAGGCGGGTGCTGACCAACGGGGTGAGCGTGTTTTGCATTTTCCGGGCTCCAGGCACTACATATAGATTAAATAACAACTTAAAACACAACATGCAGTGATATTACGGAGACTGGGTTTTGCTTCCCTTGATCGGGGTCAAGCTTTTTTGATTGGGTACATATCCGTTATTTAGGTAACGGCGGCCTATGGTTCCGCTCTTACAGCGGGTCACTTT
>NZ_JAFLXD010000099.1:0-4588 GCF_019891415.1 Pseudomonas sp. SH10-3B
GTTTTTCGCGAGCAAGCTCGCTCCTACAGGAGGCGATGTACGCTTAACTGACTGGCATCAGGGCAAGCCCCCTTCCACATTTGGATTGGGGGTCAATTCAAGACTTCACTCAGAGGGATGAAATTGACTCGATCGCCGATGTCCAGCGTCGTCCCTTCCAACACCTCCACAAACCCCTCCGCCCATGCCGCGCTGCGCAGCACGCCGGAGCTCTGGTTGCGGTAGATGATCGCCTTGCCCTGTTCGATGCGCCCGCGCAGATACTCGCGGCGGTTGCCCGGCTTGGGCCAGGTGAACCCCACCGGCACTTCGAAGCGCAGTGGCTCCACGTCTGCCACCCCTTGGCGGCGCAGCAAGTACGGACGCGCCAACAGCGCAAAGGTCACCAGGGTCGAGGCCGGGTTGCCTGGCAGGCCGATCACTGGCACGCCACGGAAGTGGCCAAAGGTCAGGGGTTTGCCCGGCTTGATCGCCAGCTTCCACAACGCCAGTTCACCCTCTTCGCGCAGGGCGATACCGAGGAAGTCCGCCTCGCCCACCGACACACCGCCGGTGGACAAAATCAGATCAACCGCACTCAAGCCTGCCAGTCGGGAACGGGTCTGCTCCAGGTCATCCGGCAGGATGCCGGCGTCGATGACTTCGCAGCCCATGCGCTCAAGCCAGGAACACAACACGCGGCGGTTGCTGTTGTAGATCTGGCCCGGACCGAGCGGCAAACCGGGTTCGATCAGTTCATCGCCGGTGGACAACACAGCCACACGCGGGCGGCGGATCACGTCCAGTCGATCACGGCCGAGGGAAGCCGCCAGGCCCAGCTCGATCGGGCCCAGGCGCGTACCGGCCGTGAGCACCAACTCGCCGACGGTGGTTTCCTGGCCCTGGGGGCGAATGTTCTGGCCAAGGTGCAACGGCTCGGCAAAGCTCACGCGCTCATCGGCGTGGACGATAGCGTTTTCCTGCATTTCCACGCAGTCCGCGCCTTCCGGCACCGGCGCCCCGGTGAAGATGCGCGCACAGGTTCCAGACGCCAGCGGCTGCGGCGCCTGGCCGGCGAAGATGCGTTGGCTGACGGGCAGCGGCTCACCGGTCCAATCCGCCAGGCGCACGGCGTAACCGTCCATGGCGCTGTTGGGCCAGGGCGGCAGGTCGAGGGTGGAGACCAGGTCCTGGGCCAATACCCGGCCATCGCACTCGGCCAGCGACAGCACCTGCTGCTCGCGGATCGGCGCGGCTTCGGCCATCGCCAGCAGTTGTTGCAGGGCTTGTTCTACCGGCATCAGGGCGCCGGTCTTGCCGGGCTTACCCACGGGATTCACAGGGTTCGGCCAGCTTCAGGTGCGGTACGAAGTTGCACGGACGGTGACGGTTATCCAGTTGCTCGGCGAGGATGCCATCCCAACCGGTGCGCACCGCATTGGTGGAGCCCGGCAGGCAGCACACCAGGGTGCCGTTGGCCAGGCCGGCCAAGGCGCGGGATTGCACGGTGGAGGTGCCGATGTCGGCCACGGAGATCTGGCGGAACAGTTCGCCAAAACCGTCGACCTGTTTGTCGAGCAGGCAGCTGACCGCTTCGGGGGTGCTGTCGCGGCCGGTGAAGCCGGTGCCGCCGGTGATCAACACCACTTGCACCACGTCTTCGGCAATCCAGTGGGCGACTTGGGCGCGGATCTTGTAGAGGTCGTCCTTGAGCAGCACGCGCTCGGCCAGGTTGTGGCCGGCGGCGGTGAGGCGGTCGACGAAGACCTGGCCCGAGGTGTCGGTGTCCAGGGTGCGGGTGTCGCTGACGGTCAATACAGCGATATTCAGGGGTACGAAGGGTGCATCGGCCTTGGCTTTCATGGCACGGTCCGGTTGTCGAAGGAACAGCCCGATGTTATATCACAGGCCCCTGTTCAGCTGCCTGCGCGGAACCCACATGCCACTCGATTCAATGCCCCTGCCCTGTTCGATCCTGCTGTTGGCCGGTGGCCGCGGCCAGCGCATGGGCGGCCAGGATAAAGGCCTGCTGGACTGGCACGGCCTGCCCTTGATCGCGCACTTGCAGCGCCTGGCGCGGCCATTGACCGATGACCTGATCATTTCGTGCAACCGCAACCAGGCGCAGTACGCCCCCTATGCCGACCAGTTGGTGAGCGACGACAGCCCGGATTTTCCCGGGCCACTGGCCGGTATCCGCGCGGGACTGGCCGCCGCGCGCCATGAGCACCTGCTGATCCTGCCGTGCGATGTGCCACACATCGACGCCCGACTGCTCGCCGACCTGCGTGAAACCGCGCAACGCAATCCCTTGTTGCCAGTGATGGTGCGCCACGGTGAATTCTGGGAACCCTTGATCTGCATCATCCCCACCTGCCTGCAAGCCGAGGTAGAACGGGCCTGGCATGCCGGTGAACGCAGCCCCCGAAAGATCCTCCTGCAATTGGGCGGCGTGGGCCTGGAATGCCCTGCCGATGACCCGCGCCTGGCCAACCTGAATACACCAGAGCTGTTGCGCCCAAGGTCTGACGTGTCAGAATGAACCTTCGCACAAGGAACTTTGGCGACGTCTTACGCGTCACAAGGTCAGCAATCAAAAAGTATTCTCTCGGAGACAACACCCATGACTCAACGGACCATCGCCGCTCTCATGCTTGCACTGGGCCTGGCTACCCTCGCCGGTTGCGCCTCGCCGACAGTGATCACCCTGAATGACGGTCGCGAAATCCAGGCCGTCGACACCCCGAAATACAACGAAGATTCGGGTTTCTACGAATTCGAACAGCTTGACGGCAAGCGTACCCGCATCAACAAAGATCAGGTTCGCACCGTTAAAGACCTGTAAGTCTTAGCGCTTGCACACAAGGCCCGCCTCGCGCGGGCCTTGTCGTTTCCGGGGGTTACCAGTCGAGGGTGATCTGGCTGCGGAAATGGCGTTCCTCACCGGTGACGGGGTCGATAAACCGCACGCCCTGGGCCAGCAGCTTGAGGGGATTGGCGTAATCGTCGACCGCATCCTTGATCACGTCCGGGTAGAACGGGTCGTTGCAGATGCTCGCCCCCAGCGCGGTCATGTGCACGCGCAGCTGGTGCTTCTTGCCGGTCACGGGAAACAGGCCGTAGCGCCATAAGTCGCCGTTCTTTTCGCGCACCTCCACGGCTGTTTCGGTGTTGCTGGCGCCAGAGCCTTCCTGCATGCGGAAGAACGGTTCGCCATCCACCAGGCGGCTTTTGTGCACCAACGGGAACGTCAGCCCGGGTAAGGCCGGGGCAATGGCTTCGTAGAATTTATCGATCTGGCGCGTGGGAAACAGCTGCTGATAGGCCGAACGGCTGGCCGGGTTGGCCGAGAACAGCACCAGCCCGGCGGTATGCCGGTCGATGCGGTGCAGGGGCACCAGCGCCGGGTTGTCCAGGCGGCGAATCAGGCGGCGCAACAGGGTTTGCTCGACGTACTCGCCGGCCGGGGTCACGGGCAGGAAGTGAGGTTTGTCCGCCACTACCAGATGCTCGTCGGCGTAGAGGATGGTTTCCTGCACCGGGATGACTTTTTCGTTGGGTACTTCACGAAAGTAATAGATGCACAGGCCTTCCTTGTAGGCCAGGTCCTGGGAGATCGGGCTGCCATGGATGTCCAGCACGCGCCCGCGGGCGATGCGGTCCAGCCAGTGTTCGCGACTGATCGCCGCAAAGTGCTCACACAGGCACTCCAGCACCGTCGCCCAGGGGCCCGGTGGCAGGTACAAGGTGCTGGCTTGGTGCTGGGACGCGGAAAAACCGGATGTGGACATGAAGTGCTCAAAGCCTGGAAAAACAGGCGAGCATTATCCCGCATGAAGCGGGACTCGGCCTAGGGCCGATCTCAGGCCTTGGCCAATTCCGCGCGCAGGATCGGCGAAGCACTCGCCGCCTCGGTGAACTCCTTGAGCCAGCGCAGCACGTCCACCGCTTCCCAGCGCCCAGGATCGTAAAGCGCGTACAACAGGCCTTGATAACCCACCACATCGAGCTGCTTGTGATAACCGGCGCGCTGGAACAACGCCTCGATCTCGGCAAAGCAGGTATTGAAATGCACTTTGTTAAACGGCGTCTTGCCTTCCGTGACCAGGCCGTCGAGGCGCAGCTCGTTCACCGCGTCGCGCACGACATCGGCAGACATGCGATTGACGCTGCTTTTCAGTTGTTCAACATTCACCACGGGCGTTCCCTCTACTCAATCGCTGTACAAACATACAGTAACGTAATATTCGGAAACTCGCCATCGCATAAACGTCAGAGCAGGAAGGCGACAACCTGATCAGTGTCGAAAGGCCAATCCAGTTCAGCGCCGGTATCTACCCGGCGAAGCACCGGAATCCTTAGGCCGTAGTCGTCGGTCAGGTCTTCGGGGTCGGTGATATCAACCAACTCAACCAACAACCCACGTTCGACGAGCGGCATGATTTCGGCTTCGGCAATTTCACACAGATGGCAACCCAGGGTGCCGAACAGCTGGCATTCAGGAAGCATGACGAATGAACCTGATCAGTAAATAGACGAGCATTCTAAGCCTGACAAAAACCTGTGGCGAGTGGGCTTGTTGTGGCGAGCGGGCTTGCCCCGCGTTGGG
>NZ_JAFLXD010000100.1:0-4575 GCF_019891415.1 Pseudomonas sp. SH10-3B
CGATTGAACCGCCCCCGCACCGCCCCGCACCATGGCCGCCACCTGCATAAACCCAATAACAACAGGTCCACCACCATGAGCACTTTTCACCCGCGCCGGCTCCTGCTGGCCACCGCTATCGCCAGTCTTGCCATGCCCGTCGTCGCCGAAGAACACGGTTTTCTGGAGGACGCCAGCGCCAACCTCAACCTGCGTAATTTCTTCTTCAACCGCAATTTCACCAACCCCACCAAAACCCAGGGTGGCGCGCAGGAGTGGACGCAAAGTTTCATCCTCGATGCCAAGTCGGGCTTTACCCAGGGCACCGTAGGTTTCGGTGTGGATGTGCTGGGGATGTACTCATTGAAGCTCGATGGCGGGCGCGGTACCGGTGGCACCCAACTGTTGCCGCTGGACCACGATGGCCGCCCTGCGGATGAATTCGGTCGCCTGGGGGTGGCGTTCAAAGCGCGTATTTCCAAGACTGAAGTGAAGGTCGGCGAATGGATGCCGGTGCTGCCGATCCTGCGTGCCGACGATGGCCGCTCCCTGCCGCAAACCCTGCGCGGCGGGCAGATCACATCGAAGGAAATCGACGGCCTGACCCTCTACGGCGGCCAGTTCCGCGCCAACAGCCCGCGCGACGACAGCAGCATGAGCGACATGTCGATGGTCGGCAAAACCGCGTTCACCTCGGACCGCTTCAACTTCCAGGGCGGCGAATACGCCTTCAACGACAAACGCACGCAGATCGGCGTGTGGAACGCCCAGCTAAAGGACATCTACAGCCAGCAGTTCGTCAACCTGATCCACAGCCAGCCCCTGGGCGACTGGACCCTGGGCGCCAACCTCGGGTTCTTCTATGGCAAGGACGACGGCAGCGCCCGCGCCGGCGACCTGGACAACAAAACCTGGTCCGGCCTGTTCTCGGCCAAGTACGGCGGTAACACCTTCTACGTCGGCCTGCAAAAACTCACCGGCAACAACGCCTGGATGCGCGTCAACGGCACCAGCGGCGGCACCCTGGCCAACGACAGCTACAACTCCAGCTACGACAATGCCCAGGAAAAATCCTGGCAAGTGCGCCACGACTACAACTTCGCCGCCCTCGGCGTACCGGGCCTGACCCTGATGAACCGCTATATCAGCGGCAGCAACGTGCACACCGGCACCATCACCGACGGCAAAGAGTGGGGTCGCGAAAGCGAATTGGGTTACACCGTGCAAAGCGGCGTGGTGAAGAACCTCACGGTGCGCTGGCGCAATTCGAGCATGCGCCGCGATTACAGCAACAACGAGTTTGATGAAAACCGGTTGATCGTCAGTTACCCGATAAGTCTGCTGTAATCCGGCGCGGCACTTACTGTATCGTGCGCGCCTGCCGCTGCTGATCCGCCCAGCAGCGGCCTCTTATCCGAGCCTGCGCACACCATGAAATCCTTTGCCATCGCATCCGCTGTGCTTGCCCTGGCCTTGAGCCTCAACGGCTGTATCAGCGCGCCCATTGCCCTGACAGCGCAGACCGAGCAACGCCTGCAAGTCCAGGCGCCGATCCGCTTTTTGCTGACCTTCGATGACGGCCCCAGTGCCTCGGGCTACGACAACCCCAGCCGTTCAGTGATCGCCGACCTGGCGCACAACCCGGTGCTGCCGGGGATCAAGGCGGTGTTCTTCCTGCAGACCGAATCGTCGCGTTCCGGCGGCAGCTCGCGGGGTCGCAAGACGATGGAGCGTGAATACGCCGGCGGGCATGTGCTGGCTTTTCACACTGCCACGACCTTTCATACCAACCACCGCTGGCTGAATGATGCCGAGCTGGAACGCACCCTCACCCAAGGTGCGGCGGATATTGCCTCGATCACCGGCGCGCCGCCCATGCTGGTGCGCCCGCCGTTCTGGAACTACGACCGGCGCACCTTCGCCGCCTACCAGCGCCACGGCATGCAGGTCCTGCTGACTGACCTGAGCGCCAATGATGGCAAGATCTGGGGCTTCAACGGCAGCCCCCGCCGCCGCGCCAACCTGTACCGACAACTGTCGGTGGTGCGCGAGCGGATTGCGCTGGGGGAGTTACCGACGGTGGACGGCGTGATACCGGTGGTAGTGACCTTCCACGACATCAACCGCTACACCGCACGGCATATGCAGGAATACCTGCAGATCCTGCTGGACAGCGCGCGGGTCAACGGCATGAAGACGGCGGCCGAGCCGTTCTACACCGATACGGCCGCCCTGCAACGGGCGGCATTGGCGCGTACGGTCAAAGACGTGAATGAAGCAGTGCATCTGCCGGGCGTGTGGAATTGGGTGTGGGACGCCGACTCCCATTAACTCCAGGCCGCTCTTAAGGCATGCAACATCAAGACAGCGTTTGACTGTTTTTCCCTTGGAACAGCATTTCCCCTCCCGCCACTCAAAGGAACGCCTGCCCACCACGATCGAGCCCAACCATGACTATATCTGCGTCCATGCCCGTGCTGACGAATTACACCAACAGTCCATCACCGGCAACGCCAGAACCCGCCGTCCACATCAAATACAAACGCCCTGATTCCGATGCCCTGACCCCCGCCTCCCGACCGACTCCCGAAGTCGCCCTGGGACACAAAAGCTACGTAAACAGCGAGGTCCTGTTTCAGGACAAGCACGTAAAAATCTCCCAGGAGGTTGAATTCAGCGCCGCACAAAACGGCGACGCCAGCACAATATTCAGTCAAATCGTTTTGGAAACCGGCAACCATGCAGACCGGGTGAACATCAGACGTACCTCTGATGGAAAGCTGCTCGCTAACGTCAACGGTAAAGCCTACACCCTTGAGCTGCTCAATCGCCCCGAGCTGGGCATGGTCCAGCCCCTGTATATCAAGACCCACGGCGGCAACGACAGCGTGGTAGTGGCGCCAGACGTGACGACCCCCATCAGGATCGACCTGGGAGACGGTGACGACTACGCCCGTGGTGGTGGCGGTACCACCCAAATCAAGGGCGGCGCGGGCGACGACTTTATCGTGATGGGCAGGGGGCGTGGGGTCGCATCAGGCGGAGAAGGCAACGACACGCTGATCGCGGGCAGTGGCAGCAGTGCGCTTTATGGCGACAATGGCGACGACCACCTCCAGGCCGTGAAGGGCCCTGCCAACCGAGTGGTGCATATGGACGGGGGGCGCGGTCACGACTTCATGATCGCCAAAAATGGCCACACCGTGATGCACGGTGGCGGTGGTGACAACCTGATGGTCAGCCATGGCAGCTCGGTCATTTACACCGGCAGGGGTAGTAACAACGTGAGGTCTTACCATGACAACACGGTTATCTACGCCAAACCTTCGGATAATGTGATCCGCTCGCTCAACTCACGCAGGTTTGATGTAACGCCCAGTGACGCCGGCAAAACAGCCTATCTGGTCGAGGGTTCCGCCGAGTTCAGACAGCGGGTCGAAGACGATCTGGAGCTATTGAGAATGTCGCCCATAGGCCAGCAGTCCTTGAAGAAAGAGGACGAACTGGCGGCGCGCAACAACGCGCCAGTCACCCTGCGCGAGCTGGACACCCGTGATGACATGACCTACGGCTTCAACACCAAAGCCATTCAACGGTATCTTCAAGCGGGCGGCGACGTCGAATCACTGACCGGTTCACAGTTGGGTTACATCGTGGAGGGTAAAGCGGGAGAAACGGCTGACCTGGGTACGATCAATTACAACCCGATGTATATGTATGACGACAGTTCCCCCCCGATCACCAGCCTCGCTCATGAGAGGGGACACGCATTCGCAGGTGCCACAGGTCAAAATCTAAAGGGAGAAACTGCAACACCCGACACTCACCAGGAACGCGAACCCAACATAGAGCGGCAGGCGATCGGTCTGCAAACGACAGTCCCCCCGGTTGATTTCGACGGCGACCCCAGCACCGCGAAAACCACCACCAATCCACGGGAATTTACCGAGAACGGCCTGAAAGAAGAGATGGGACTTCCGTTGCGCAAGAGGGTCTACACGACAAAGCCGGTCTGAGCCTGTTACTTCGGCGGGCGGGACTCAATCCCCAGTTCGTCCCACACTGATTCAGCCAGGTGAAACGTGGCATTCGCCGCCGGAATCCCGCAATAGATCGCACTCTGCATCAGCACTTCCTTGATCTCGGCACGGGTCACGCCGTTGCTGGCCGCCGCACGCAAATGCAGCTTCAACTCTTCACTGCGGTTCATGCCGATCAGCATGGCGATGGTGATCAGGCTGCGGGTGTGTCGAGGCAGGCCGGGGCGGGTCCAGATATCACCCCAGGCGTGGCGGGTGATCATTTCCTGGAACTCGCTGTTGAACTCGGTCAGGGCATTGAGGCTGCGGTCGACATGGGCATCGCCCAGCACTTCGCGGCGCACTTGCAGGCCGGCGGCATAACGTTGTTTCTCGTCCACAAAAAACTCCTGATTCAATAAAATTTCAACTCGATGACCTGTGGCGAGCGGGCTCCTGTGGCGAGCGGGCTTGCCCCGCGTTGGGGCGCGAAGCGGCCCCAAATCAGGCGCCACGGTCTGTCTGAAATAATTCGGCGTCCGTATTGGGGCTGCTTCGCAGCCCAACGCGGGGCAAG
>NZ_JAFLXD010000101.1:0-4407 GCF_019891415.1 Pseudomonas sp. SH10-3B
GGCCACGCTGGACACCGCGCGGCAGTTGCAGGAAGCCGGTGTGGCCGTGACCTATCTGGTGCCGGATGCCGACGGGTTGATCAGCGCCGACGCGGTCAGTGAGGCGTTGCGCGAAGACACCTTTCTGGTCTCGCTGATGTTGGTGAATAACGAATTGGGCACCCTGAATGACATCCCGGCCATCGGCGCGCGGGTACGTGAGCATGGCGCGTTGTTGCATGTCGACGCGGCGCAAGGGGCGGGCAAGGTGGCGATCGACCTGGCACAGTGGCCGGTGGATTTGATGTCGTTTTCCGCGCACAAGCTGTATGGCCCCAAGGGCATTGGTGCGCTGTATGTCGGCCCCCGAGCGCAACAGAAAGTGTTGGCACAGATTCATGGCGGCGGTCACGAGGGTGGATTGCGCTCCGGGACGCTGGCCACCCATCAGATTGCGGGCATGGGAGCGGCTTTCGCCCTCGCGGCGGCGTCTTTTGCGCAGGAGAAGGCCGTGATCGTGGCCTTGCGCCAGCGCCTGCTGGACCAGTTGGATGCGGTCGGTGGCGTGCGCCTCAATGGCAGCGCTGAACAGCGTATTCCTCACACCCTCAGTCTTACGTTCAACGAAGGTGAGTTTGACGCTGCGGCGTTGAGTGCCGGCATCGCTTTTTCGGCCACCTCGGCGTGCAACTCCGCCAGCAATGCGCCTTCCCACGTGTTGCTTGCGTTGGGCCATGACGCACGTTCTGCTGGTCGCACCATACGTTTGAGCCTGGGCCGGTTTACCACCGAGCAGGACATCGACCAGGCCGTGCAATTGATTAAGGCTGCACTGGCCAGCGCCCCGGCGTTCTGGGCCGTCTGATTTTTTCATAACAATTATTAGTGGTTAGCAGGAGACACAATGAGTACGCAGCCCTTGACCCATGGAACGGTGCCCCAGCGCCTGGCGCACACCCGCGAACTGATGAGCCGCGAGGGTATTCACGCCCTGCTGGTGCCGTCGGCTGACCCGCATTTGTCCGAATACTTGCCGGGTTACTGGCAGGGGCGCCAATGGTTGTCGGGGTTCCATGGTTCGGTAGGCACGCTGATTGTCACTGCGGATTTCGCCGGTGTCTGGGCCGATAGCCGTTACTGGGAACAGGCGACCAAGGAGCTCAAGGGCAGTGGCATTGAGTTGGTCAAGCTGCAACCGGGTCAGCCCGGGCCGCTGGAGTGGCTGGCCGAGCAGACGCCGGAAGGCGGCGTGGTAGCGGTGGACGGCGCGGTGATGGCGGTCGCTTCGGCGCGTACCCTGGGCGCCAAGCTGGCAGAGCGCGGTGCGCGCCTGCGTACCGATATCGACGTACTCGATGCGGTTTGGAAAGACCGTCCGAGCCTGCCGAACCAGCCGATTTATCAGCATCTGCCACCGCAAGCGACCGTCAGCCGTGGCGATAAGCTCGCCGCACTGCGCGCCAGTCTGAAAGAGAAGGGCGCTGATTGGCACTTCATTGCGACCCTGGATGACATCGCCTGGCTGTTCAACCTGCGCGGCGGCGATGTTTCGTTTAATCCGGTGTTTGTTTCGTTTGCGTTGATCAATCAACAACAAGCCACGTTGTTTGTGGCGCTGAGTAAAGTTGATGCAGAGTTGCGCGCGGTGCTTGCACAGGAGGGGGTGACGTTGCGCGACTACAGCGACGTGGCGGACGCCCTGCGGGCAGTTCCATCGGGGGCCAGCTTGCAAGTTGACCCCGCCCGCGTTACCGCCGGCTTGCTGGAAAACCTGGATGCCGGCGTCAAGCTGATCGAAGGCCTGAACCCGACCACATTGGCCAAATCCCGCAAGAGCCTGGCGGACGCGGAACATATCCGCCGGGCCATGGAGCAGGACGGCGCGGCCTTGTGCGAGTTCTTTGCCTGGCTGGACAGTGCGCTGGGTCGTGAGCGCATCACGGAGCTGACTATCGATGAACACCTGACTGCTGCGCGCAGCCGTCGTCCTGATTATGTGTCGCTGAGTTTCAATACCATCGCAGCATTCAATGCCAATGGGGCGATGCCGCATTACCACGCCACCGAAGAAGAGCATGCGGTGATCGAAGGCGATGGCTTGCTGCTGATCGATTCGGGTGGGCAGTACCTGGGCGGTACCACGGATATCACCCGGATGGTACCTATCGGTACGCCGAGCGATGAACAGAAACGTGACTGCACCCGTGTACTGAAGGGCGTTATTGCACTGTCCCGCGCTCATTTCCCCAAAGGCATTCTATCGCCGCTGCTGGACGCCATTGCCCGCGCGCCGATCTGGGCCGAAGGCGTGGACTACGGCCACGGTACCGGGCACGGCGTGGGTTATTTCCTCAATGTGCATGAAGGCCCGCAGGTGATCGCCTACCAGGCTGCCACTGCGCCACAAACCGCGATGCAGCCGGGGATGATCACCTCCATTGAGCCGGGTACCTATCGTCCGGGACGCTGGGGCGTGCGTATCGAGAACCTGGTATTGAACCGCGAAGCAGGCAAGACCGAGTTTGGTGAGTTCCTCGCGTTTGAAACCTTGACCTTATGCCCGATCGACACCCGTTGCCTGGAGCCGTCGCTGCTCACTGCGGATGAGCGTGAGTGGTTCAATGCCTATCACGCCCAGGTGCGTGAACGCTTGAGCCCGTTGCTCAGCGGTGCCGCGCTGGAATGGTTGCAGGTGCGTACGGCGGCTATCTGATCGGTTGCAGTCGTCGTGGACCGGGTTGGGAGCTGCAATAGTTGAGTTGCAGCACCGCGAAGGGATGGGGTTGTGTATATGAGCAGTCGCTGGTGACTGCTCGGGGGATATTACTTACAGATGACGATCATGCTGCGGCTGGTGTAGCCGGCAGGGTTGATGCCGAAGGGGTAGTCCCCAGGCTCCTCGGAGTTGTCACCGGACTTGGCGATAACCCGGTAGCCCTTGGCCCCGCAAGAGTTGGTCGCACTGGTGTAGCACTGGTCCCAGGAAGACGACAGGCCGGAACAGTTGATATGCAGCCCTTTTTTGCCCCGTTTTACCTCTGTCTTGGTAGTCGCGGCACAGCCAGCAATGGCCACGACCATTAACAGTATCAAGATTCGCTTCATTCCCATCCTTAATAGCCACTTCGCAATGCTTGAAGTCGGCTCTACTCGCTCTCGAGTGTAGCGTTCGCGCTGTCCTTGTCGAAAAACTCCATGGATGACATTCGTTTGCAGTTTTAAACATGGCCTAAATACGCGGCAAATACCAGAGCAACCTTCAAAGATGATTCAATCCGCTGGAACCAGCGGCTTTGCGTCATTGCGCATGGTCAGCGTCGCGCCTACCGAGGCTAGGATAATGCAACTTATGGCCAGCCATTGCGGTAGGGAAAGGTGTTCCTGCAAGAAGAAAAGTCCCGACAGCGCACCGAATGCAGGCTCGATGCTCATAAGCGTGCCGAAGGTGCGTGCGGGGAGGCGTGTCAGTGCAACCATCTCCAGCGTGTAGGGCAGGGCGGTGGACAGAATGGCGACGCCAATGGCGATGGGAATCAATGCTGGGGTCAGTAAGGCGGTGCCGGCATGTACGATACCGATGGGCGCGACAAACAGGGCCGCGATCATCACGCCGAGCGCGGCGGTCTGGACGCCGTTGTCGTTACCTGCTTTCTGTCCGAACAGAATGTAGAGTGCCCAGCAGACCCCCGCGCCTAACGCATAGGCCGCGCCGACGAGGTCGATTCCACTGCTGGCCTCACCCATGGGAATCAACAGGAGCAGGCCGACGATCGCGAGGGCTATCCACAAGAAGTCTACCGCTCGGCGAGAGGCGTAGATTGCTACGGCGAGCGGTCCGGTGAATTCGAGCGCTACGGCTATGCCCAAGGGGACGCTGCGCAAGGACATATAGAAGAGGAAGTTCATGCCCCCCAGAGCCATCCCGTAGACCACCACTGTGCGCAGGGATTTTGCGGTCAGCCTGGCACGCCATGGTCGCAATATAAGCAGCATGATCACGCTGGCAAAGATCAGGCGCAGGGTTGTGGTGCCTTGTGCTCCGACAATCGGGAACATGCTCTTGGCCAGTGAGGCTCCGGACTGGATGGAGGCCATAGCGATCAACAGTAGGCCGACCGGAAACAGTGCCGAGGCCAAACTGCGGGAGGAGGTGGTCATTGGGGTGTTCGTCCGAGGTCATATTTGGGAAGCAGGGGCCGCTATGATGCTTAACTGATTCGGGTTGAGCAATATATTGCTCAACTTTGTCTGGGGACTGGCTATATATAGAGGAAGTTGAAGGTTGATAGGCGGTTTGATAGAAAAACCAAATTATTAGTTGACGGCAGATTCTGAGAGCCTATAATTCGCCCCACTTCCGGCGCAGTCGAAACGTAAAACTCCTTGGTAAACAAAGAGTTATGCAAGATTAGGCAGCGGTTTGCTTCA
>NZ_JAFLXD010000102.1:0-4113 GCF_019891415.1 Pseudomonas sp. SH10-3B
CAGGCACATCATCGACAGGCTCCTGCCTGACCAACACCGTCTTCTGTGTCTTGTTACGAACCGCCGGCACCGGGTTCGAAACCACGTGATCTCCCGCCTTCATCGGCGCAGCCGGTACGGTCTTGATCGCTGTCGCCGGGCCACCAAGCAGCAAAGGCTTCACCGCCTCGACATGCGACTCCAACCCAGGCTCTACAAGCTGCTTGGCCAACAACTCCAACAACTCTCGCGCGCGTTTGGATTTGATAGCGCTCAGCACTTGAGCCCCCAGCCGCGCCGCCACCCCCATCGCACCCAACACACGAATCAACAGCAGATTGATCAGCACCTCGCCAGTGATCTCTCCCCAAAGTTCAGTCATCTGCGGCGGCGGCAGCATGCGCATCCAACTGACCATCGCCGACAGGTAGATAAACAGTAGCGGCTCATCGCTGAGTACCAGCAAACCGCTGGCAATCGTGTCTTTGCCCAGCTTCAGCAATTCATCGAGTTCGGCCTGGGAGAGGTAGGCCAACAGTTTTTCGCTGTTGGGCTTGAGATCCGCCAACAGGTCATACAGCTGCGTAACGTTGTCCCACAAATTGAAGAGGGCTTTTCCAAGGCCGCTGAAAAACGCTGCCTCCAGCATGCGCCGCCGATCGAGCGGCTTGGCTTCGGCATAGTCTTTCCACTGATCCTGGAAAGTGCGGGCCCACTCTTCCCGCAGGCGCGCCTCCAACCCCACGATCACCGATTGATAAGACCCATACAGCGCCTTGACGTGATCCTTGGAAACGTTGGGATAGAAGGTGATTTGGTACGGCTGGTTGCGATCACACTCGGTGATTTCGAGGATGCCGCTGGGGCCGATGGTCTTGTGGATCGGCTCGCCCAACGGGCCGCCATTGGGATCGACGCGCTGCAGCATCACCGGCGTGTTGCCGATGGGCACGAAGCGCGTGCTTTCGAACATATGCATCAGGGTCAGGGTGCCGTTGGCCGGGCACTTGGCGACGGTGCTGCTGGGGATGATTGAGCGATTGATCGGCGCGACCAGCGCTACCTCATCGCCGACCTTGAAGACCTGCTCGACCTCCAGCGCCGAGAAGCTCCAGACGCTTTGCGCCCATTGATCGAACGTATTCAGGCATTCGCGAAAGTCACGGAAGACGCGTTCAACGTCGACCGCTTTCACGTCCATCGGAGTCAGGGCCAGCCTGCCAATGGCCGGGCTCAAGACGCAGCCCCTTCAACCAGGGCTTTAACGAAAACAACCATCTGCAATCCCTCGCACTGTGTATTCAGGCGAGGGACTTTGCAGCGGTTTTCAGGCTGGTGCTGTAGAGCTTATCTTGCCGTTACGTGGGATCTTTCAGCGGCTATCGTCCTATCAAGCCTTCAGCGCTGCGCAAACGCCAGGTTCAGCCCTGGCTGGCGAGAGGGCGAGTTGGCGAACCCGCGTTAGACTTACCGGTCCATATCCGCAACGCTTGGCCCATCGTCCTCAAGGAAGCCCCATGTCCCCACGCTGCCTGATCTTCTGCCTTGCCCCCTTGCTGGTGCTGGCCGGCTGTTCCACGTCACGCGGCCCGCAGCAACCAGCGCGCAGTGAAGCCGAGGTGAAGGCCGAGATCGTGCGCTTGCTCCCGGCTAAAGTTGCAGACCGCAACGGCTGGGCCCAGGACATCTATACCGCTTTTGACACTCAGAAGATCTACCCCAGTACCGAGAATATCTGTGCCGTATTGGCGGTGACCGAGCAGGAGTCCACCTATCAGGTCGACCCGCCCGTGCCCAACATGGGCAAGATCGCCCAGGATGAAATCCTGCGCCGTGCCGGTAAGGTGCATGTGCCGGCCTTTGTGGTGCGCAGCGCCCTGCAACTGCGCTCGCCCACCGGCAAGTCCTATGCCGACCGCTTGAGTGCCGCGCGCACGGAGAAGGACCTGAGTGGCATCTTCGATGACTTCATCAGCGTGGTGCCCCTGGGCAACACCCTGTTTGGCGGTTTCAATCCGGTGCACACCGCCGGTCCCATGCAGGTCAGTATCGACTTCGCACAGAAACAGGCGCGGGGTTATCCCTACACGGTGGATGGCACGATTCGTCGGGAAGTCTTCACCCGGCGCGGCGGCATGTACTTCGGTATCGCCCACTTGCTCGGTTACCCGGTGAGCTATGACCAGCCACTGTATCGCTTTGCCGACTTCAATGCGGGTTGGTACGCCAGCCGCAATGCGGCGTTCCAGGCGGCGGTCAGCCGCGCGTCGGGCACTGAGTTGGCGCTGGACGGGGATTTGATTCGCTACGGCTCATTGCTGCCCGGCACCACCGAACTGGCGGTGCGCTCATTGGGCGCGAAGCTGGACATGCGCAACCCCAGCATTCGCAGCCAGCTGGAACAGGGCGAACAGCTGGATTTTGAAGACACCACCCTCTACAAACGCGTGTTTGCCCTGGCCGACCAGGCCGCCGGCAAGCCGATGCCCCGTGCGGTCCTGCCTGGCATCGTGCTCAAAAGCCCGAAGATCACCCGCAACCTGACCACGGCGTGGTTTGCCAAGCGCGTGGATGAGCGGTACCAGCGGTGCATGAAGCGCTGATCAGCTGCGGCGCCTGACAAATTTGCGCCACAGCCACACCCACAACCACACCACCGGAAACGCCAGGATCAGGAACGGCAGCACATAGCTGGCGCGTTCCAGAGCGTCTGCGGTGCCGTCCACCAGATTAGTGCCCAGGTTGCTGAACATCCGGCTGAAGCGTGACGGTTGGTTCGCGCCATCCGAAGAACGGAAGTTGAGGGTGACGCGGTTGGTATCCAGGCGACGCTGCTGGCCGGCGGCAACCTGGGCGAGTTCCTGCAGTTCGTTCTCAATGCCCGCCTGCTCCTTGCTCAAGGCGATCAGGTCGCTGACGGTGATGTCCTTGCGCTTGGCCAGTTCATCGAGGCGCTGTTGCTGGGCTTGCAGGCGATCCTGGCGGCGACGTACATCGGCGACCGCGTCAGCCAGGTCTTCGGCGGTGGTGATGCGCTGGCCGAGTTTGCCGCCTTCAGCGGCCATGGCGACCATCGGTTCGACGCCGGTGGGCGCGATCCGCAGGATGATCTCGCCGCCGTTGCTGTCTTCGGTGATGCCAAGGATATTGCACGCGCCAAACCGCGCCGATTCACAAGCCTCGCGGGTGGCCTGCATGCGCGGCGCGAGCAGGGCGCCGGGTAGGGCCAGGGTCAGTTCGTGTTCATAGGCCAGTTGAGCGCCGGCCCGACCTTGTTCGCCATTGATTACCGCGGCGCGGGAGTGGTCCTTGGGCGAGCAGCCGACCAGGGCCAGGCCGGCCAGCAGAATCAACAGGGGCGCGCGAAGCGATTGAAGGTTGCCGTCCGGATGGCGCATTGCAGTTCCTTGAGATGTGCGGGGGGCATTGGCGGCGATTAAAGCGGGTCCGGCGGATTAACGCAAAGTATCGTGCAAGATTTGCAGGGCTGATGGTGATGGCTGCTATTGGGCGTGTGGCGTACATCTCAAATCCGACCCCAAGGAAGACTCGCCATGATTGCTCACGCCGTGCCCGAAGGTTTTGTCCCGCTGCCGCGCAGCAGCCCGTTGCTGGATTTGCTTGGCCCGGCGTATTGCCGAGGTGACGGCCTGCAACTGGAGATCGGCCTGCGCGCCGACAATCGCCATGCCAATGGGCGTGGGACTGTGCACGGCGGTGTGTTGGCGACCCTGGCGGATATCGGCATGGGCTATGCCATGGCGTTTTCCAGTGAGCCGCCGTTGCCGTTGATTACGGCTAGCATGACCGTGGATTACCTGGGGGCGGTGCAGGTGGGAGAGTGGATTACGGTGCGCTTGGAACATCACAAGCGAGGGCGGCAAATGGCGTTTGCCACGGTGAGCCTGCAGGTGGCGGAGAAGATGGTGGCGCGGGCGAATGCGGTGTTTGCCGTGCCTCAAGCTGACAGGCAATGACGATCGAATATGGGAGGGACGTGGGGATCTACACAACTTTTCAGACCCTGACAAATCTCCCTGTGGCGAGCGGGCTTGTCCCGCGTTGGGCTGCGAAGCAGCCCCAAAACCAGCCTCTACAGAGTGTCTGATACACCGCGTTCTTCTTTACTGGGGC
>NZ_JAFLXD010000103.1:0-2934 GCF_019891415.1 Pseudomonas sp. SH10-3B
TGTCCCATCATGCTGCGTGCTTCCCTGCTGGCCGATGCGGAGATTTTGCCGCAGGCCAGACAGGGGAGCTACTTTTTCAACAGAATCGGCCAAATGCAGACGCTCAAAAATGGCAGGTATTGCAAAACTGTGGTCAGACCATAGAGTTACTAGGGAAATAGCCCCGCTGTTTTTGCAGAACTCGGACCATTACCTGCGTACTGCGGCTAAACGGGGGACATTTCTCGCAGCAACGCGGCTCGCGATGAAACGGCAACAGACCCTAGAGCTGAAAGCGCGAGATGTTCTCTCGCAATGTCACGCTGGTGCGTGCTAGTCCTTCGCTTTCCTGCTGAGCGCTGCGGAAGGCTGCAGCGGATTGCTCGGCGCTTTCGCTGACGGTCACGATGCCCCGGCTGATCTGCTCGGCAACAGTACTCTGCTGCTCGGCGGCAGCGGCGATTTGGTGGTTCATGCCGTTGATCCGCTCGATCATGGTTACGATCGTGCTTACCGCGTCACCGGCCTCGGAAACGCCGGACACCGACTGCGCACTGGAGCTCTTGCAGCGTTGCATATGCTGCGAGGTCTCGTCGGCAATTTTCTGCAGACTGGCGATCAGCCCCTCAATCTCTGAGGTGGCCTTCTGGGTACGCTGTGCCAGGCTGCGGACCTCATCGGCTACCACCGCGAAGCCGCGTCCAGCCTCGCCAGCACGTGCAGCTTCGATGGCTGCGTTGAGGGCCAGCAGGTTGGTCTGATCGGCCACCGACTTGATCACTTCAAGCACGCCGCCGATATTGCCGGTTTCATTCTTCAGCCGGCCCATGGCCATGTTGGACTGTTCGATTGTCTCGGCCAGCTCGCCGATCATTTTGACGGCATCTTTGGCCTTCTGCTGGCTGTACAGGGCCGCGCTATCGGCATCGCTGGCCGCACTGGCAGCGGATTCGGCATTGCGCGCGACATCCTGCACGGTGGCGGCCATTTGGTGAACGGCGGTGACGATCTGCTCGACCTCGCACTGTGCCATGGCCACGCTTTCGGCGTTTCTCAGGCTCGATTGGCTAAGCTCCTGGCTGGAATCGGCCACGCTCTGTGAGGACAGGTTTATGCCCTTGGTCATGTCCCGCAGGTTCTCCTGCATGCTCAGCAGAGCGGCCATTATGCTGGCCTGTGGTGGTTCAATCGTACGCTCGCTAGCGCGCAAATCGCCCTGGGCAACCCGTTGGGCGAGCTGGTTGAGTTCACTCGGTTCGGCACCCAGCGCGCGCAGCAGGTTGCGGCTGATGACGTAGCCCAGTACCGCTGCCAGTAAGACGGCCAGCGCAGTAATGGCGAGCAGCAGGTTGCGTTGTGACAGATAGTTTGCGTCATTTTCGCTGACCTGCAGGTCTGCCTTCTGGTTGGTGTAGCGCAGGAATTCGCCAATTGCCTGGGTCAACTCGGCCAGTAAGGGTGTGCACTGCTCGCTGACCATGCGCAGGGCCTCGTCGTTTTCACCCTTGAACAGGTGTTCGGCAATGGTGTGTGCTACCGGTTTGTAGCGGCTCTCGACCTGCTCGATGGTTGAGAACAGTTCACGTGCCTTGGGCGACACATCATCATGGTTATCAATTGCCAGGCGTAGCGCGGCGAGGCTGCCGGCCACCATTTGTTCGTTGACGGCAATTGCGCCTCGCTGCTGTCCTCTCGCGGTGACATTGCTGTTCAAGGCGATGTTACGCAGGGCAATCGCGCGCTGGGCGGCCGCGTCGTTCAGTGTGTTGGCGAGGCGGGCGCGCGCATCAATGCCATTAACGTAGAGAAAAAAGTCCTTATTGCTGTTAGCCAGGGCGTACAGCGAGATAGCGGCGATTAGCAGCATAAACGCGAGCAGGCTGGCATAGCCGGCATAGAGACTGGTCCGTGTAGAGAGCCGGGGAGTGTGCGATGGCATGATGTACCTACGTAATGAGAGGAGCAATTTAGGGACACCTGCAAGCGTATGTATTCGCCCTTGGTCCGCATCCTGCGCAGGTATTCTTTTGTTCGACGGCAACGAGTAGCGGCGTTATTTCCTGGCCAACTGAAACTTGTACAAGTTTTTAATCTTGTACAAGTCTTGTACATCTATATTGGTATGATGTCGTCATGACATCATTCAATCCAGATGAACGGTCAGTAACCTCCGGTTTCTGCCAAGCGCGAGAAATAGAGGTCTGGCTATCGGGCTGACTACCGTTTGGCGGCGATACGGCCCAAGGCCATCTTTGGGCAGATAGAGTCCTGACAACGCTGTAAAAATGCGTAGCGCTATTCCTGTACAGGTATTTTGTATGGGGGTGCGCTAGGGCGTGCTAATTGTGAGCATGCGCTGCGCTAGGGGCTGTTGCCGTTTCATCTTTGAGCCACATGATCAATCTCCTTATTTTCTGGTGCCGACAGGCATCAGCGCGGTCTCGCCTTCCGGCCAATAATCTTGCACAAGCTTGTGCATCACTTTCATAACAGCTGTGCATGGTCGTGACACCGATGAAGATATTGCACAACTCCTTGAGCAAGCTTGCTGCCCTCAGGGATCACGCTGAATCGCCCAAAATTTCGTAGAGACAACTAACCGCTTTTGGCCGAAAACGCTCCGTCCAAGCATGGAGGTATCAAGCCAGACTCAAGCAAGTGGAAAACCACATCCCCCTGACCGGAATCGATCTGGTACCCGCTTCTCTTTAAATCCAACCTGCTCAACGCGCACTGGCATCTTTTCGCCCCCAACGCGCACATTGTCCAACCACCCCCACTCCCCTTATCCTCGACGCTCCCCGCCCGTCCAAAATCGGAGCCGCCATGGACCTCGCCACCCTCGCCCTCTTCCTCCCCGCCTGCTTCGCCCTGAACATGGCCCCCGGCCCCAACAACCTGCTCTCCGTGAGCAACGCCACCCGTTACGGCTATCGCACATCCTGCCTCGCCGGC
>NZ_JAFLXD010000104.1:0-2217 GCF_019891415.1 Pseudomonas sp. SH10-3B
TGCCGAGTGTTGGGGCAAGAGCCTTTTTGGTTACTTTTGGGGCTCTTTTCCAAAAGTGACCCGCCGTAAGGGCGGAACCATAGGTAGCCGTGACCGCAGCAACGGATATGTACTCAATCAAATCCAACGACATGGTCGGCCCGAAGGCCGCCACGGGAGCAAGTCGAATCGTCGCACCGCCCCTCCCACATTTGGACCGCGTTACCTTCAGTAGACGATCGGCACCGGTGCTCCAGCCATCCGAGCACGTTGCCGGAAGCTGAGCAGGTAGCAGAGCAACCCCATCAGAAAGCTCACCCCACTGACCAACCGCGCCCAGAACAGTCCCTGCAAATGCTCCACAGTGGCCATGAACGGCAAGGCCACCCCGTCCACCTGCCAGCGTTGCAGCCAGACTTGCACGGCCCCGGCGGCGGTGAGGAACAGCGTGATCATCACCATCGACAGCACCATCATCCAGAAGCCCCAGATCTCGAGGGTCTGCGAACGCGCGTCCGGCGCTTCACCGATACCGCGCAGGCGTGGCATGGCGTAGCTGATCAGTGTCATCACGATCATGGCGTAGGCACCGAAGAACGCCAGGTGCCCGTGGGCGGCGGTGAGTTGGGTGCCGTGGGTGTAGAAGTTGACCGGTGCCAGGGTGTGCAGGAAACCCCACACGCCCGCGCCGAAGAACGCCGTGACCGTGGTGCCCTTGGCCCACAACGTCGCCGCGCGGTTGGGGTGCTGGCGCCGACGTTGCTTCACCATGGTGAAGGCGAACATCACCATCGCCAGGAACGGCAGCGGCTCCAGGGCCGAGAAGATCGAACCGACCCACAGCCACACCTCAGGCGCACCGATCCAGAAGAAGTGGTGACCGGTGCCGATGATCCCGGTGATCAAGGCCATGGCGATGATCACGTACAGCCATTTCTCCACCACTTCGCGGTCGACGCCGGTGACCTTGATCAGCACGAAAGCCAGCATCGACCCCATGATCAGTTCCCACACGCCTTCGACCCAAAGATGCACCACCCACCACCAGTAGAACTTGTCCCGCGCCAGGTTGCCGGGGTTGTAGAAGGAGAACAGGAAGAACACCGCGAGGCCGATCAGCCCGGTCATCATCACCATGCTGACGGTGGTCTTGCGGCCCTTGAGCAGGGTCATGCCGATGTTGTACAGAAAGCCCAGGCACACCACGACGATGCCCATTTTGGTGATGGTCGGTTGCTCCAGGAACTCGCGCCCCATGGTCGGCAGCAGCTCGTTGTGGGTCAACCTGGCCAGCGCCGCATACGGCACCAGCAGGTAGCCGAGGATGGTCAACACCCCGGCGGCGGCGAACACCCAGAACAGAATGATCGCCAGTTTCGGGCTGTGCAGCTCGCGTTCGGCCTCCTCGGGTATCAGGTAGTAGGCCGCGCCCATAAAGCCGAACAGCAGCCACACGATCAGCAGATTGGTGTGGACCATCCGCGCCACGTTGAAGGGGATCAACGGGAACAGAAAGTCGCCGATGACGTATTGCAGGCCCATGATCAAACCGAACAGCACCTGACCGAGAAACAGGATCAGGGCGAACACAAAGTAGGGTTTGGCCACGGCCTGGGATTGGAATTTCAAGTATGGATTGGCACTGCGCATGGCTCAGCCCTCCTTGTTCGGTGGCCAGTTATTGGTATTGATCTTCGAGCTCCATTTGAGGAACTCGGCCATATCGTCCACCTCCTGGTCACTGAGATTGAATTGCGGCATGGCCCGCCGCCCCGGTACACCCAGGGGCTGCATCTTCATCCAGGCATGCAGGAACGGCTTGAACCCTTCTTCGCCGCCCCGGCGCTTGAACACATTGCCCAGCTCCGGCGCGAAATAAGCGCCCTCGCCCAGCAAGGTGTGGCAGCCGACGCAGTTGTTGCGCTCCCAGACGCCTTTGCCGCGCACGACGGATTCGGTGAGTTGGTCGACGTTGCTGCGGGCGGGAAAGGTTTGTTCGGTGTGGTAGGTCAGGGCCAGGAAAATCAGGAAGAAGAACACGCTTCCTCCGAAGTAGATATTCCTGGCCATGCCCTTGGTGAAGGTCTCTGACATGGTCGCTTCCTCATTGCTTGGCCAGGGGATGATAGGGAGGTGGGGGGTGGAAACTGCTTGATGGCGATCAAGAATTGTTGATGGTTTTGGTGCTGATCAAGGTCACCGGCGTCGACCGCGAAGTGGTGGAGAAATGGCTGTACG
>NZ_JAFLXD010000105.1:0-1882 GCF_019891415.1 Pseudomonas sp. SH10-3B
GGAGCTGACTTGCTGGAGTTTTAAGCGCACCCGTGTCACCCGGGTGAGGTAGGCCTGGAGGCTCAAGCCGTCGTTGTTGCTCTTGTCCAGCAGTGCCAAGAACGGGCCGAAGGTCGGATCCAGCGGGCCTTTGAGTTCGTGCACCGGAACGTTGTCCTGGCCGATCAGCTTTTGCGCGGATGTCACCAGCGAGTCGGCCAAGGCCTGGGGTCGAGTACCGGCCTGCGCGTGATAGGCCACGGCATTCATCAGCGCGATCAGCGGCGATTGGCGCGCATCGCTTATCAGCGTCAGTTGGTCGATTGACTCGTCGAGGCTAGCGGCCGGCTGCCAGCGCAGGCTGTTGAGCAGGTCCAGCCAGGCGCTGGCGTAGTCCTGGAAGTAGCGTTGTGTAAGGCGCTCGCGTAATTGGTCCGGGCTCAACCGGGTGTCGATGTCGCCGGGTTTATCGCTGAGTACCCAGTCGATTTCCTCGCGGCGGGCGTCCGCGATGTCATCGATGGTTTGGCGAACCTGCCCCTCCCAGGCCTGACGGGTGAAGACGCCGGGCACGCTGGCGGCGGTAGAAAACAGCGCAAAGGCATCGGTGTCACCGACCAGTTGCTGCAGGTCCAGGGCCGGGTAGTGATTGGCGGTGTCATCGAGCAACTGTTGGTACAGGCTGGCCTCGGCATGACGCTGGCCCAGTTGACCCAGCAGGATCTGCCGCACCTGCGCGACCAGCCGCGCGTCGGGCTCGATGCGCCAAGCGGGGTTGGCAGCCAGGTGCTCGCCATAGAACTGCCAAAGCGTGGGCGACAGGGTTTGCCAGAGGCCTGACGCAACACCTGAGCGGGAGGGTTCGACGTTGCCCAGGGTTTTGACCAGCAGATCGGCGTCGACTTTGTCCGGACGGGCCAGCATCAGGTAGGCCTTGAGCTGATCGTAGATCTGCCGGGCGCGTTCGGCACGCTCGGGATGGTCCGCTTGCAGCTTGACCAGCGCGTGGAGTTGCTGACGAAGAGCGGCGGCGGCTGGATCGCGAATCAGACGGTTGTTGGCTTCGACGTAGCGTGGCCACACCGTGTCCAACAGCGCCGGGTTTTGATTCAGGCCGAAGCGCTGATACCACGGAGCACCGTGTTGGACACGATCATCCAGGCGGCCCAACTCGCGGACCAGTTCGTTGAGGGCCTGGAGCTGCTCGTCAGATTGCGAAGCGTGTCGGAGGGCGTCAATTGAGGCTTGCACCTGTTGGATCTGCGCGCGGTTGCTGATGAAAGACAGCAGCAATCCTGTGCTCCACAGCACCGCCACGCCGAGGGCCAGCGCGTAGCCGATGCGGGGCACACTCCAGCCGAATCGACGCGGGTTGAGGGGCTTGCCATCGAGAACGCCCTGCCAGGAGGCATCGATCGGCCAGAAATGTTCGGGCATGTTTTTGATCGGCAGCACCGGCAGACTGAACCACACCCCACGCAACGGCACCCCAGCGGCGAACTCGCCAGCCAGGGGCGCCAAGGTGTGACGCCAACGCGCAACGCCCTCGCCTTGCAGATCCCGCGACAGGCGCAGCAGGAAGTCATGGGTCATGACCGCGTTCATCTGCGCCAGGCCTTCGCGGCGCAAAGGTTCCAGTAAACGAGTCAGAGCGGTTTCCAGCACCGCCGCCGTAAAGCGCGCGGGCAATTGGCAACCCACGGGATGCGCCTGGCGGCCTGCCTGACGCCATGGACTGTCGCAAACCTGCCACAAGTGCAAAGGCAACTGCCAACCAAGACGTTTGGCCAGGCTTTGCAACCGATGCACACCCGCGCCCATCGCGGCATCGTCGGCGACTTGGGTTTTGCTCAGTGCCCAGACCACCCCGTCCAATGCACGCCAGCGGCTCAGGCCTTTCCAT
>NZ_JAFLXD010000106.1:0-1836 GCF_019891415.1 Pseudomonas sp. SH10-3B
AGTAGCCGTCTACGTTGCTGTTGCCGGTGAAGGAAACAGTCAGGCCTTCGCGTGGTGTTTCTTCATCGGTCGCGGTGAAGCGGCCAGCGACAGTGCCCGCTGTAGCGGAGTTCTCATCAATAGTGACTGGCGCGACGCTGATCACTGGCACGTCGTTATGCAGAGTGACCGTCGGCTGGCCGGTGCCATTGGAGCTAAGCCCCTCAGGGTCGGTAACCGTCAGATCAATCTTCGGCAGTTGATTGCCGGCGTTAACAAAGTCCGCACCTTTCTGGGTCAGTACAACGTTGTTGCCAGACAGGCTGTAGTAGCCATCTACGTTGCTGTTGCCGGTGAAGGAAACATTCAAACCTTCGCGTGGTGTTTCTTCATCAGTCGCAGTGAAGCGGCCAGCGACAGTGCCCGCTGTAGCGGAGTTCTCGTCGATGGTGACTGGCGCAACGCTGATCACTGGCACGTCGTTGTGCAGAGTGACCGTCGGCTGGCCGGTGCCATTGGAGCTAAGCCCCTCTGGATCGGTAACCGTCAGATCAATCTTCGGCAGTTGATTGCCGGCGTTGACGAAGTCAGCGCCCTTCTGAGTCAACACAACGTTGTTGCCGGACAGGCTGTAGTAGCCGTCTACGTTGCTGTTGCCGGTGAAGGAAACAGTCAAACCTTCGCGCGGCGTTTCTTCATCAGTCGCAGTGAAGCGGCCAGCGACAGTGCCCGCTGTAGCGGAGTTCTCGTCGATTGTGACTGGCGCAACGCTGATCACTGGCACGTCGTTATGCAAGGTGACAGTCGGCTGGCCGGTGCCATTGGAGCTGAGCCCCTCAGGATCGGTAACCGTCAGATCAATCTTCGGCAGTTGATTGCCAGCGTTAACGAAGTCAGCGCCCTTCTGGGTCAGTACAACGTTATTGCCAGACAGGCTGTAGTAGCCGTCTACGTTGCTGTTGCCGGTGAAGGAAACAGTCAGGCCTTCGCGTGGTGTTTCTTCATCGGTAGCAGTGAAGCGGCCAGCGACGGTACCCGCTGTAGCGGAGTTCTCGTCGATGGTGACTGGCGCGACGCTGATGACCGGCACGTCGTTGTGCAGGATGACAGTCGGCTGCCCAGTGTTGTGGGAGTTCAGGCCTTCAGGGTCGGTGACGGTTAGGTCGATCTTCGGCAGTTGATTACCGGCGTTAACGAAGTCAGCGCCCTTCTGAGTCAACACAACGTTGTTGCCGGACAGGCTGTAGTAGCCGTCTGCGTTGCTGTTGCCGGTGAAGGTGATCGTCAGACCCGCGCGCGGCGTTTCTTCGTCGGAGGCCGTGAAGGTACCGGCGACAGTACCCGCCTTAGCGGCGTTCTCATCGAGGGTATTGGCCGCGATGGTGATCACCGGGATGTCGTTGTGCAGGGTGACGGTCGGCTGACCAGTGCTGTGAGAGTTCAGGCCTTCAGGGTCGGTGACGGTCAGGTCGATCTTCGGCAGTTGGTTGCCGGCGTTAACGAAGTCGGCGCCTTTTTGCGTCAACACAACGTTGTTGCCAGACAGGCTGTAGTAACCGTCTACGTTGCTGTTGCCGGTGAAGGAAACAGTCAAACCTTCGCGCGGCGTTTCTTCATCAGTCGCAGTGAAGCGGCCAGCGACAGTGCCCGCTGTAGCGGAGTTCTCGTCGATGGTGACTGGCGCAACGCTGATCACTGGCACGTCGTTATGCAAGGTGACAGTCGGTTGGCCGGTGCCATTGGAGCTAAGCCCCTCTGGATCGGTAACCGTCAGATCAATCTTCGGCAGTTGATTGCCGGCGTTAACGAAGTCAGCACCTTTTTGCGTCAGTACAACGTTGTTGCCGGACAAGCTGT
>NZ_JAFLXD010000107.1:0-1640 GCF_019891415.1 Pseudomonas sp. SH10-3B
TTTCGGGGGGGAGGGCCGGGGGGCCGAATTGGGGTGGGCTATAGAGCTCATAGTTTCTGTTATGTAAATCATCTAACCCTTTCTCCCATCTATTCTACAAAACTTATGCTGGCCAGCTATGATCTCCTGGTTCAGGACAATTTATATAAACTGACGGCCCAGCCATAGACAGCCACTTTGATTTAAATTCAATAGAGGCATTTTCTGATTTTGCGTTGAAAAGAAAGTGCTCGTTTTCTCGCGTTATTTTCGCAATGAAAATTTCCCGGCGAGGAAGATTGGTTATCTGCAGGTTACTTATTGCGTTACAGGTTAGTCCAATCCTGCATGTGTTGTATCCTTTGTTCTCCCATTTTGGAGGTAAAAAATCTGGAAAGTCTGGTATGTCAAAACCAATGCTGAGAGAGGGTTGGTCGTTTTCTATCGTCAGAGAGTGTATATAAATCTCGCGAATTTCAATTGGACGACTGAACAATTTATTAAAAAATATGGTTCCTTCAAGATCATTCCAATGCTTCATTTTTTATCCTTAAATGGGTAGTGGTCTTTTGTTCCCGGGACTTTGCCGGTTCGCGGTGTATGAATTGGGCGTAGGTTGAAGTGAGAGCCTTGATCGCCTGCTCCGTTTTGAGCACCGAAATTATGCCCTGCTGAATGGTCTTGTATTAGTATTTTGGAACCATCGGCTCTCGTATATTGGTAGACCCTCGTCTTAATCGGTTTTCCAGAATTATCTAAAATTGTTTTTTCATTTATATCTGACATTTTCACAGTGTTGTATTGTTTTTTTGCGCCAGAACCCGCGTCGGTAAATACATCGGGTTGTTGCGATGTCGGTATATTGGCGTCTCTTTTTGCTTCGCGGAATGCTCCTTTACGAGATACATAAGGTGCGTGAGGTTCAACAGGTATCGCGCAGGTTGGATTTTTCTTTACTACGCCGGTGCAACGGGCATTCAGTCCGAGTGGATCTATCCAACCCGTAGGATTGGGCACGTACTGGTAGGCATTAATCCCACCCGCCAACTTCACCGGGTCTGGCGTCAGATAGCGACCAATATCGGGATTGTAGTAGCGATGACGGTTGTAGTGCAGTCCGCTTTCCTGATCGAAGTACTGCCCCTGAAAACGTAGCGGGTTGTCGATTTTGCCTTTGTCGAGACGGCTGATCTGGCCGTAGGCGCGGTAGTGGGCGGACCAGACGATTTCGCCGTCGGGGGCGGTGAGTTCCTGTGGCGTGCCGAGGTGGTCGAGTTGGTAGTGGAAGGCTTTGGTGTTTTTTGGGCCGAAGCCTTCCAGCAGGGCCAGTGGACGGAAACTCTCGGGTTCGTAGAGATAGCTGCGATGGCGATCCGCATGGTGCTCCGCAATCAGCTTGTCGCCTTGCCAGAAAAACTCCGTGGTTATGCCGTCCACGGTTTTGCTGATGCGTCGCCCAAACGGGTCATAGCGATAGCTGGCGGTTTGGCCGTTGGGTTGGGTGAGGCCTATCAGCCGATGCTGGCAGTCGTAGCGGTATTCGGTGACGAGTGCGTGCCCACGGCCACGCCGTTCACGGATCAGGTTCCCGAAGGCGTCATAGTCGTAGTGGCGGTCGCCCTGGATCATCAGGCGGTTGCCGGCGACGATGTCGGGGCCGG
>NZ_JAFLXD010000108.1:0-1617 GCF_019891415.1 Pseudomonas sp. SH10-3B
AAGAGGAGCCATTCGTGAGAATCCGCTCTCGACCCTAAGCGGGTAAATCGCTAGAACGGATGTTCGAATCGATTCGCTGAATTTCCGCCTCGCTCATTACTCGCCAATCATTTGGCAAAATACCGTACTCGAACTCAGCGCTTTCCAGGGCCTCATCCAATCCAAGTATCAAGTGGTCGCCTTCAATCTGGAGTTTTCCGTAGTCCTCAAAACGTATTAGCAGATACACCGGGTCATCGTCTTTTACCTCCAGGCCGAAAAGCACGATAGCGGTAACGTCAGGCCGGAAATCACTGACTGTCCTTACATAAGCGAACAGATGGCTTGTGGGCTGAGGCATGGCGTCGGCTGCATTTAATTGATGATGGGTTACGGCATTCTATATTACCGCTTCTGGCCGATTCTCGCCTGTGATGGTGGGCAGAAATCGGCCAAGGGTTGCCTTTCACCTGTCCACAGAAAGACACTCAATGTACCCTGCTGAAGAGACAACATTGAAAAGGACACAGACTTAAAAACTACTTAAACCTATCTGGAACGTACTCTTGCCTTTCAACTAATTTTAGCGCATCCAACATATCTTCCAAGAAGTGAGTTAACTCCTCTTTAGATTCACAAACTGTTAGAGAAGCTATTTCCGAATCATAAAGGCGTTCTTTGATAATGCGCATGCAATCTGCATAAACCATTAGTTCACCTTCAGACAGGCGCAAATCAAACAACGTTACACTGGCAATACACTCTTTTTTCAGAATATCCATTACTCACCATTTAACAGAGTCAGAAAATTTAGATTGAAATGCCTTAAGCCCGCCTGAATCGCCCCTGATTTCCTGGAGGCATCCGACTGGCTCCTTTTGGCCGATTTCTGCCGGTCATAACAGGCTTCTATCGACCCATAGCAGTCATCTGAACCGCATTGATCGACAGAAATGTCCACCGCCAATCCTAAAATCGTGAAGGTGGCTCATTTCCGGTCTTGATATTCGAAAAGACCTCATCTGGATCTGCCTGACACCAATATCTGAACAGAAGGCGAGGTTCGGTATTTCCGAAATATTGATCAACGGTGCTGTCGGGCGGCACGGTCAATTTAGGTGCTGGCCATTGCTGCGCTAAAACACCTATTGGTTTGTCAGACGACCAAATAATCCAAGTAGCCTTGCCTCCATTGATACCCGGTAAGTAGCCGGCATCTTGTATCACTTCGATTAAGGCGCGCAGCGTTGCTGATGGATCGAGTGTGATCGACGTCGCATGGCTTCCCAGATCATCTCCTGCATGAACGCTATCTCGATCGATGGCAACTTCCAACGTGACTACTCCTTTTTTATCGCTGTGCTGTCACTAGATCGTCCAGCGTAGAGACATCAACGGCTACCTGTCCACAGTCTGCTTTTGGCCGATTGTGTTGAAAAAGTCGCTCCGCTCAAACTGCCCGGAAATTGACCAGGGGAAACGCCATTTTTGCACGCTGCTACGTGAAATCTGAGCCCGGAAGCCTCAGCCAAAAGTAAGGATTTCAATCTCAGGTGTGTACTTTTCTGCTGTGGAAACCAAGGCCGACTTTTTCAACAGAATCGGCCGACTCCTGCCGTTTGGTGACAGGCAGAAACC
>NZ_JAFLXD010000109.1:0-1616 GCF_019891415.1 Pseudomonas sp. SH10-3B
GGCCGATTCTGTTGAAAAAGTAGCTCCCCTGTCTGGCCTGCGGCAAAATCTCCGCATCGGCCAGCAGGGAAGCACGCAGCATGATGGGACAGTTATCGAGTGGGCAGGAGCGACTGTTTTACTCGTTCAACCTTGAAGATCACATCCCCTCCAATCACCTTCTGCGCAGCATTGATCAGTGTCTCGATCTGAGCGACCTGCGCCATCACCTCGCCGATTTTTACAGCCCAATTGGGCGTCCTTCGATTGACCCAGAGTTGATGATCCGCATGCTGATCGTGGGCTATTGCTACGGTATTCGCTCCGAGCGGCGGCTGTGCGAAGAGACCCATTTGAACCTGGCGTATCGCTGGTTCTGCCGGTTAAGCCTTGAAGATGAAGTCCCCAATCACTCGACCTTTTCCAAAAATAGACACGGCCGTTTTCGGGACAGCGAGCTCTTTCGCTGGCTGTTCAATGAAGTGCTGCGTCGTTGCATGGACGCAGGCTTGGTCAAAGGTGAAGGCTTTGCCGTGGACGCCAGCATCATCAAAGCGGATGCCAGCCGGCAGCGCGGTGTACCGGGTGATGAACAGGTCAACTGGAGCGATCCGGCCCTGAGCACCCGCGCCGTGCGTGAGTATCTTGAGGCACTCGATGAAGAGGCTCTGGCCGAAACGCTACCGAAGCGCCTATCGCTGACTGATCCTCAAGCCCGCTGGACCGCAGCTCCAGGTGGCCCAGCGTTCTACGCTTACTCCACGAATTATCTGATCGATACCGAGCACGGTGTCATCATGGATGTGGAACCCACACCCGCTCATCGCACGGCCGAAGTCGAGAGCACCAAGATCATGATCGACCGGGTCGAAGCGCAGTTCGACATCAAGCCGGAACGCCTCATTGGCGACACCGCTTACGGTACCGCGTCGATGCTGGCCTGGATGGTAGAGGAAAAGGACATCGAGCCGCATGTGCCGGTGTGGGACAAAACCGAGCGCAAGAACGACAGTTTTTCGAGCAACGATTTCCACTGGAATGAAGAGGCTGAGGAATACCGCTGTCCGGCCGGCAATGCATTACGTAGCGAATGGCGAGCCTTCAAAAACGAGCGTTCGCACGTCACCAAAGCCAACACCATCATCTTCCGATCCCGGCAGACCGACTGCGTAGCCTGTCCGCTGAAAGCCAAGTGCTGCCCGAACACTTCGATTCGCAAGATCGTCCGCAGCGTCCATGAAGCCGCTCGTGATGTGGCTCGGCGAATCGCAGCGACACCTGCGTACATTCGCTCTCGCCACGAACGCAAGAAGGTCGAAATGTTGTTTGCCCACCTCAAGCGCATCCTGAAACTGGATCGCTTGCGACTACGCGGCATGAGCGGCGCAACCGATGAATTCACGCTGGCCGCTGCGGTGCAGAACCTGCGTCGGTTGGCCAAATTTACTTCTCAAGGGCCACCGGTTACGGGATAGGTGCGTCTGCACAAAGCAAAAACCCTCAAACCAACCCAATAACCGAGCTGCAAAGCTCAACGAAGAGCCGAGAAACCACTCAATGTGGTGAGTAGGTTCTCCAGTGGTGGTCGTGCCTGAGTTCAAGCGATCTGAAAATCCGACTTTTTCAACAGAATCGGC
>NZ_JAFLXD010000110.1:0-1531 GCF_019891415.1 Pseudomonas sp. SH10-3B
CCATCCACCAGATGCCCAAGACTCAGCTGGCTCTTGCCACTGTGCTCGGTACTCAGCTTGACGTGCTCCTGCCCCCGCGTGTCGTCCATGCGCAGTTTGTTGTTTGCCGGGGTGCGCAGGACGTTGCGTTTGTAGTTGCGCAAGGTCACGTGGTCGACGTGCTGGCTGTCGTGCAGGGCGTGGGCGATGTAGGGGCGGTCGGGATCGCCTTGTTCGAAGGCCACCGCCACTTCGGTGCCGGCAATCAGCGGCAGGTGCAGGCCGTGGGTGTCGCCGGCGTAGGGCCGGGCCAGGCGTAGCCAGAGGCTTTCTTGACCCAGCGTCCACGTGTCGCGATCGAACAGGAACTGCACCCGGTAGCGCCCTTCCAGGTCGATATGGGCGTAGGGGTCGTTGGCCTGGTTGCTGGTGATGCGGGCGGGGATACTGCCGGCGATCAGGGGTTTGTCCTTGAGTGCCGGGCGAAAGCACACGCTTTCTGAATAGGGGATGGCCTCGAAGGTGGCGATGAAGCTGCTGTCACGGGTGGCGGTGGTTGTCAGGCCGGTGATCACCGCTCCAGGTGTAAAAGCCTGGGGCGCGCCGCCGGTGACTTTGAGTACCTGGCCCGGCGCCAGGGTGGCGCTGCTGGTGATGCCGTTGAGTTGGGTCTGATCGTTGAGGTAGCGCTCGTGGCGCAAACGCGCGTAGAAGTAGCCGCTTTCGCTGAGCAGGTCTTCGTCCTGATCGAGCCGGTCGCCGAGGGCTGTGTAGGGTTCGGCGTAGTGGTAGGCCTCGCCGTAGGTGGTTTTGGCGCCGCGGGTCTGGTCAATGTCGCCGGTCAGGTGCGCGCGGGCGTCGCGGTGGTGGTAGGCGCGAAAATGCACCTGTTGCTCGACCACCTGATGGTGGGATTGCAGGTTCCACACACAGTCCTGGTCGCTGCTGCTGAGGCCGGATGGTGGGCGGTACGGCAGTTCGACGTTGAACTGGTAGAGGCGTTGATCGTCGCAAAATTCGACCACATCAATGCGCAGGCGCTCGTCGCTGGTGAAGCGGTACCAGATGCCCACCTCGGCCAGCAGGCGGGTAATGAAGGCCAGGTCGCTTTCGCCGTATTGCATGACCTGTTCGCGCCGGGGGTAGTCGCGTTTGAGGCTGAAGAGAAAGTCCTGGCCTTCAAAGTCGTGGCGGCTGCGCAGGATGCTTTCGACGATTTGCGGCACCGATTGGTGCTGGTAGATGCGGAACTGGCGACCGCGCGCGAGCAGGGCCAGGCGTGGTTGCAAGGTGATTGCATAACTGGCCTGGTCGTTGGAGCCGGACTGGCGCTTGAAGCGGGTGATCACCCCATGCAGGGTGCGCAGGGGTTTGATGGGGGGTGGCGTCAAACCTAACAGAGGCAGCTTTTTCGGCGGGGTGTGCAGGCTGAAACGGGCGTCTTTGCCGAGCAGGGTTTCGGCGGCGAGGTCGCGTTCGGTGCTGGTGAATTCGATGTGATAGGCGAAGGGTTCGCTTAGGCGTTCCTGGCCTTCGAAGGCGAGGACGTCCA
>NZ_JAFLXD010000111.1:0-1446 GCF_019891415.1 Pseudomonas sp. SH10-3B
TGAACTGACCCCCAAAGATTGGACACAACCTTTGGGGGTGTCATGGGTAAGTACACAGAGCAAGTAAAACTGGTAGCGGTGCAGGACTATTGTTCCGGTGGCGCGGGTTTGAGGGATGTAGCACACCGTCACAATGTGGACTTTTCATCCCTTCGCCAGTGGGTTGCGGCCTATCAGGTGCATGGCGCCGCTGGGCTGAAAGAGAAAAAACTGCAGCGCTACAGCACCGATTTTAAACTGTCTGTTTTGACACGCATGCGCGAAGAGCAGCTTTCCTATAGGCAAACGGCGGCCTTGTTCGACATCCGCAGGTTCGGCATCATCGGTCTTTGGGAGCGCCGCTATGATGAGGGCGGTTTTGATGCCCTGACCACGCAGCCTAAAAAAGCCAGACGTCCGAAAAAAATGCCAATACCCATTCCCCCTGTTCAACCCGACTCACCCGATGACGACTCACGCACACGTGATGAGTTGCTTGCCGAGCTGAAGCAGTTGCGGATGGAAAATGACTACCTAAAAAAGCTGGATGCCTTGGTTCAGAAGAAACGAGCAGCGCAGCAGAAAAAGCGCAAATCGTAATTGAGCTGAGGCAGCGGCACCCTTTAGAAGGCTTGCTGAAAGTAGCCGGATTGGCGCGCAGCACGTTTTACTATCAGCAAAAGGCGCTGCAAGCAGCGGACAAATATACGGATCTAAAAACCCGGATTCGCTCGACGTTCGACCAGCACAAGGGTCGATACGGTTATCGCCGGATAACAGCTGCGGTCCGAAACGCGGGTCACCGCGTCAACCACAAGACGGTTCAGCGGTTGATGGCGCAGCTCGGGCTAAAGAGCCTGGTGCGGGTGAAGAAATACCGAGCGTACAAGGGGGAAGTAGGCAAGGCGGCGCCTAATCTTCTGAAGCGTGAGTTCGAGGCGCCGCAGCCCAATCAAAAATGGGTAACCGACGTTACCGAGTTCAAAGTCAGTGGTCAGAAGCTGTATCTGTCGCCGATTTTGGATCTCTACAACGGCGAAATTATTTCCTATGAAGTCGCCAGACGGCCGCTGTTCGACATGGTCGGGAAGATGCTGAGTGGCGCATTTGAGCGACTTCAGCCGCATGAAAAGCCGATCTTGCACTCCGACCAGGGCTGGCAGTACCGGATGCCCATTTACTATCGAAAGCTCAACGAGCGCTCAATCACACCGAGCATGTCGCGTAAAGGCAACTGTTACGATAATGCAGCCATGGAAAGCTTCTTCGGCACACTGAAGTCCGAGTTCTTCTATCTGAACAAATTTAACGACCTCGATGAGCTTCACGCAGGCATCGATGAGTACATAACCTATTACAATCACTCGCGTATCAAGCTGAAGCTAAATGGCCTGAGTCCTGTGGGATACAGAACTCAGGCCGCTCAGGCATAGACATGTAATCGTCCAGCTTTGTGGGGTCAGTTCA
>NZ_JAFLXD010000112.1:0-1280 GCF_019891415.1 Pseudomonas sp. SH10-3B
GAGAACGGTGCGGGCAAGTCGACGCTGCTGAAGATCCTCGGCGGCGCCTATATTCCCAGCAGCGGCACGGTGCAGATCGGCGCGCAGACCATGGCGTTCAAGTGCGCCGCCGACAGCATCGCCAGCGGTGTGGCGGTGATTCACCAGGAGCTGCACCTGGTGCCGGAAATGACCGTCGCCGAAAACCTGTTCCTCGGGCATTTGCCCTCGCGCTTTGGCGTGGTCAACCGGGGCCTGCTGCGCAAGCAGGCCCTGGCCTGTCTCAAGGGCCTGGCGGATGAAATCGACCCCGAGGAAAAACTCGGCCGCCTGTCCCTGGGCCAGCGCCAACTGGTGGAAATCGCCAAGGCGCTGTCCCGTGGCGCCCATGTGATCGCCTTCGACGAACCGACCAGCAGCCTGTCGGCGCGGGAGATCGACCGGCTGATGGCGATCATCACGCGCCTGCGGGACGAGGGCAAAGTGGTGCTCTACGTGTCGCACCGCATGGAAGAGGTGTTCCGCATCTGCAACGCGGTCACGGTGTTCAAGGACGGCCGCTACGTGCGCACCTTCGATGACATGAGCGCGCTGACCCACGACCAGTTGGTGACCTGCATGGTCGGTCGCGACATCCAGGACATCTACGACTACCGCCCGCGTGAGCACGGTGAGGTGGCGCTCAAGGTCGACGGTTTGCTGGGTCCGGGTTTGCGTGAGCCGATCAGTTTTGAGGTGCGCAAGGGCGAGATTCTTGGCTTGTTCGGCTTGGTCGGGGCAGGGCGCACGGAGTTGTTCCGTTTGCTCAGCGGTTTGGAGCGCGCCAGTGCCGGCAGCCTTGAACTCTGTGGGCAACCCCTGCAATTGCGCTCACCCCGCGACGCCATCGCGGCCGGTGTGCTGCTGTGCCCGGAAGACCGCAAGAAGGAAGGCATCATTCCGCTGTCCAGCGTCGCTGAGAACATCAATATCAGCGCGCGTGGAGCCCACTCTTCGTTCGGCTGGTTGCTGCGCGATGGCTGGGAGAAGGGCAATGCCGACCAGCAGATCAAGGCGATGAAGGTCAAAACCCCGACCGCCGCGCAAAAGATCATGTACCTGTCCGGCGGCAACCAGCAGAAAGCCATTCTTGGCCGCTGGCTGTCGATGCCCATGAAGGTCCTGCTGCTGGATGAGCCGACGCGTGGCATCGACATCGGCGCCAAGGCCGAGATCTACCAGATTATCCATAACCTCGCGGCCCAGGGCATTGCGGTGATTGTGGTGTCCAGCGACCTGATGGAAGTGATGGGCATCTCCGA
>NZ_JAFLXD010000113.1:0-1243 GCF_019891415.1 Pseudomonas sp. SH10-3B
TGAACTGGCCTAATGATTTTGGACACTTCAATCGGGCGCTATGATAGCGCCCAAATCTGAGGTGTTTGGTTATGCGTAAATCTTATTCGAGTGAGTTCAAGCTCAAGGCTGCCAGCATGGTGCTGGACGAAGGCCAGCCGGTTACCGAGGTCTGTGCCAGCCTGGATATAGGCCCTACGGCTCTGCGCCGCTGGATTGATCAAGTGCAAAAAGAACGCTTGGGATCGACTCCGGTGGGGGCTAAGGCGATTACTGCTGATCAACGAGAAATCCAGAGACTCAAAGCCCTGCTCAGGGAGAAAGACCTGGACATCGAAATCCTAAAAAAGGCCAGTGCTCTCCTGCTTTTGGACGCCAAAGATCATTCACGTTGATCGATGAGCTGGACGAGCAGTACGGCGTTAAAAGGTGTTGTAGGGCGTTCGGAGTAAACCGCAGCAGCTTCTACGCCTGGCGCCAACGCCAGGGCAGAGCAAATCCCGAGCGGGAAAAGCTCAAAGCCGCGCTGGTTATGCACCACAAGGCGTCGAGAGAGTCGGCGGGCGCACGTACCTTGTCCAAGGAGCTGCAAGCCAAAGGGCATCGTATCGGACGCTATATGGCTCGCAGTTTGATGCGCGAAGCTGGCATCGCGAGTCGTCAGCGCAGACGCCATAAGTACACGTCACCGGGCGTGGAGGCATTGGTAGCGCCGCATATGCTCAAACGAAAATTTGATGTGAGGGCGGTTAATCAGGTGTGGTGTGGCGACGTGACCTACATCAAGGTCGGCAAGCGGTGGATGTATTTCGCTGCGGTTCTGGATCTGTACGCTCGCAGGATCGTGGGTTGGTCGTTCTCGATGATTTCTGATGCCAATCTGGCCTGTGAGGCGCTACGCATGGCGGTAGAGTTACGTGGCCGTCCCCAGGATGTGCTGTTTCATTCAGACCAAGGTTGTCAGTACACCAGTCATAAATTCCGAAACGAACTGCTGAAACATGGACTTAGGCAAAGTATGAGCCGTAAAGGCGAGTGCTGGGACAACGCCCCGATGGAGCGTTTCTTCGGCAGTTTGAAATCAGAGTGGGTGCCTGAGGCAGGCTACAAACTGGAGTTTGAGGCCCGAGCAGACGTGCAGCGCTATATCTCGCGCTACAACATCAGCAGGCCTCACAGCTACAACGACTATCGGTCGCCAATTGCGGAGGAAAGGTTGGCGGCGTGAACCTTAATCGGTGTCCAAGATTACTTGACCAGATCA
>NZ_JAFLXD010000114.1:0-1142 GCF_019891415.1 Pseudomonas sp. SH10-3B
GCGGTGGCGCCGCTGCGTACCCAGCGCTCGCCGTCTTCACGCATGCTGAACATCCCCGCACGGCGCGCCGCCACGCGCAGATCCTGCTCGCCCGCTCCCTGGTGGATCAGGCTGCGCACCTCGTCGTCGACGCAAAACAATTCATGGATCCCGGTCCGCCCGCTGTAACCGATCTGATTGCACTGCGCGCAGCCCACCGGGCGCCAGGTGCCGGGCGCGGCCGGGTCTTCCTGTTTGCAATGCGGGCACAGGCGGCGTACCAGGCGTTGCGCCAGGACACCCAATAACGACGAGGCCAACAGGAACGGTTCGACGCCCATATCGATCAGGCGGTTGACCGCCGACACCGCATCGTTGGTGTGCAATGTAGCAAGTACCAAATGCCCGGTGAGCGAGGCCTGTACCGCGATTTGCGCGGTCTCCAGGTCGCGGATTTCACCGATCATGATGATGTCCGGGTCCTGGCGCAGGATCGCCCGCAGCGCCAGGCCGAAGGTCATGTCGATCTTGGCGTTGACCTGGATCTGGCTGATGCCCGGCAGGTCGTATTCCACCGGGTCTTCCACGGTGAGGATATTGCTGGTGCTCGCATCCAACCGAGCGAGCGCCGCGTACAGGCTGGTGGTCTTGCCGCTGCCCGTGGGCCCGGTGACCAGCACGATGCCATGGGGCTGGCGAATCAAGGTGTCGAGGCGCGCCAGCAACTGCGGCTCCATGCCCAGGGTCTCCAGCTGCAAACGCCCGGCCTGCTTGTCGAGCAAGCGCATCACCACGCGCTCGCCATGCCCGGTGGGCACCGTCGACACACGAATATCAATCGGCCGCCCGGCCACGCGCAGGGCGATGCGGCCGTCCTGGGGCAGGCGTTTTTCGGCGATGTCGAGCTGGGCCATGATCTTGATCCGCGACACCAGCGCGCCATGCAACGCCTTGCGCGGCGACACCACGTCACGCAGGGTGCCGTCGACGCGGTAACGCACCACGGAGTGGGTTTCATACGGCTCAATGTGAATATCACTGGCCTCGTCCCGCGCGGCCTGGGTGAGCAAGGCGTTGATCATACGAATCACCGGCGCGCCGTCCTGGGTGTCGAGCAGGTCGGTGATCTCGGGCATGTCCTGCATCAGGCGGTCGAGGTCGAC
>NZ_JAFLXD010000115.1:0-1024 GCF_019891415.1 Pseudomonas sp. SH10-3B
GCGTTGCTGGTCGTCGTAGTGGTAGTGGCTGAGGAGTTGGCCTTGTTGGCGCTGGTGTTCTTGGCCGGCCTTGAACAGATGGGAGGTCAGCAGTGCGCTGTTTAACTCGACGGTGGCGAGGTGGCCGCCTTTGCTGTGGTTGAACACCAAGCGGTTGTTGTCGGGCAGGCGCAGGTTTTTAAGTTGGCCGCAGGCGTCGTAGCCATAGCGCAAGGTGCCCCAGCCCTGATGTTCGGCGGTGAGGCGGTTTTGTTGGTCGTATTCGTAGGCCAGCGCCCAGTGGCCGTCGTCGACGCTGAGCAGGTTGCCCTGTCGGTCGTAGGCATATTCAACAACGCTGGCGTCTGGCAGGGTTTTTCGTACGAGGCGTCCGGCGTGGTCTCGCCCATAACGAGTGACTAACTGACTGCCATCGTCACCGTGTTCGATTTTTTCTTGCAGGTTGCCGTTGAGGTCGTAGGCATAAGCCGTACGCTGCCCGTCAAACCCGGTTTCCTGCTGGATCAGGCCGTTGGGGTGATAAGCAAGTCGGTAGGTCTCGCCAACCTCGTTTTCGATCTCGGTCAGCAGTAATCGCGCATTGTCGTAGCGGTAGTTGACCTGGGTACCGTCGGCGTTGATACGGCGGCTGATCAGGTGCAGGCCGTCGGCGTATTCGTAGCGAGTAACGTGGCCCCGTTCATCGCGTTCGGCGGTGATTTTGCCGTAGGGGTTGTAGCTGTATTCCCGACATGCCCCACCGGGCAGCACCACGCGAACCAACCGACCCACGCTGTCCCACTGATACTGGGTCAGCGCGCCATGTGCATCCTCGCGGGCAATCTGTCGGCCAAGATCGTCATAGCGATACCGCTTGATCCCGCCATTGGGCAGTTGTTCCTCTATGAGCTGCCCACGGTCATTCCACACCAGCCGCTGACAACTGTGATCGGGGTACCAAACCCCGACCAGTTGCCCGTATTTGTTGTAGCTGTAGTCCGTGACATGACCGTCGGGATCGATCTTACGAATGACATCGCCCTGG
>NZ_JAFLXD010000116.1:0-955 GCF_019891415.1 Pseudomonas sp. SH10-3B
TGCCATCGGCGTTATGCACCGTGACACGGCCGTCATCTCCCCAGGCATACCGCGTATCCATCTGGGAAAAACTGGCCCAATGCCGCACACACCGCGCAGCCTTGCCAGCCCGTTCCCACGCCCAGAAGAAACTCGCGCCACCGGCCAGTCCGCGCTCAAGAATTACGTGCTGATCGTCGTAGCGATAAACCTCGCTTTCACCTACCGCATTGGTCGCCGAAACCAGTCGGCCAGCGTCGTCGTAGGCGTAGGAAACGACGGTCTGCTCGGTAATCCAGACATACGGACCACGGCCTTCTGCCCGCTGTACTTGGTAGTCCACCGCCACGATGTGGTCCGATTCATAGCGCAGGAACAGCGCACACCCCGCACCGTTATCCAGCCGCTCAATGCGCCCCAAATAATCCCGAGCAATCCGCAGCCGGTTGTCGTACGCATCGCTGATCGAAACCAGCACACCGTCGCGAAAGTGATAAAACCGTGATGCCTGGGCCAACACCAGCTCGTCCGGCGACGAGCCCAAATAGATCGCCGCTTCGGCCAAGCTGTTGGTGATTGCAGGCCGAGCAACAGTCGGCAGCGGAAATGAAGTAAGGCGATTCTCATGGTCCGTCCACACCACCGAATCGCCCGAAACCACCAGCCGATGCGCCAGCGAGTGACTCCAGCCAAACCCCAAGCCGCAATCCAGTTCCACCGCACTGGTGCGATATAGCCGCGTCCACTCGAACGGCAAGATCCCGTCTAAAACACCATCGGTGAGGGTGAGCAACTCCTCGCCGGTAACCATCGACACGGGGCAGCCGTTGGTTACCGTCTTATCCGAAGAAGCCGCCGCATCGCCCTTCGGATTCGTCGATACAGCAGGCACATCATCGACAGGCTCCTGCCTGACCAACACCGTCTTCTGTGTCTTGTTACGAACCGCCGGCACCGGGTTCGAAACCACGTGATC
>NZ_JAFLXD010000117.1:0-954 GCF_019891415.1 Pseudomonas sp. SH10-3B
AATAACCGACGTTGCCCATCCACGCGCTGATCCAGTAGCCCCAGGCAGACGAAAAGCCCATGTAGTCGCCGAAACCGGCCTTGGCGTAGGCGTAGACACCGCCGTCCAGATCAGGTTTACGGTTGGCCAGGGTCTGAAAGACAAAGGCCAGGGTCAACATGCCCACGGCGGTAATTACCCAACCGATCAATACCGCGCCAACATCGGCACTTGCCGCCATGTTTTGCGGCAGAGAGAAGATCCCGCCGCCAATCATTGAGCCAACGACAAGTGCAACCAGTGCGCCCAGTCGAAGTTTTCCGGGAGATTCAGACATTGCATAACTCCAATGCAGGAGAAGAGAGACCACAGAATAATTCTGTGCGCTAATCAAACAGCTGACTCAGATCACTTCATTGGCACATTCCATTGTGAATTAATGAGTTAGGGGGAAAGCTGCGAGCAATACTTCCCCTCGCAAAGTCGCGTTCCAGAGCGATTTCTGCGGTTTTATTAATTAATTAGTCTGCCGTGTGGACGTTTGAAACTAGACCCTTTTACTGAATGCGCAAGTTTTTCCAAAAGGCGACAATAAATGACCTGGAAACGACAAAGTAATGGTCGTATTTAAATTCTAAATAAGCCTGAACTAGATAAACTGTCATGCCGTTGAGTTATGAGCGTGGCGGTTTTATCGCTGTCTTTAATAAACGCTAAACTCGCTGAGTTAATTAGTTGAGTTCAGGGTTGTCAGCTCAATTTTTATTTAGGAGTCTGCATGTCTCAACCGGTCCAGAAACTTCGGCTTGGCGCTTTGATTGCCCTGGTGGTGGGGTCGATGATCGGCGGCGGGATTTTCTCGTTGCCCCAGAACATGGCTGCGCGCGCCGAGGTGGGCGCGGTGTTGATCGGCTGGGCGATCACTGCCGTGGGCATGTTGGCCCTGGCCTTCGTCTTCCAGACCCTGGCCAACCG
>NZ_JAFLXD010000118.1:0-887 GCF_019891415.1 Pseudomonas sp. SH10-3B
CCGACGATTGATGAGGACCTGGGCGGGCACATTGAACCGGATGTCGCCGCGACCGTGCGTTTCCCCCTGCAAGGCAGTTGGCCGCCGGACGGCTATCTGGAAGTGATCTTCCTGGTGAGCAGCCCCGATAACACCATCGAGCATCGGATCGGCCGCCAGGTCGACGATATTCCGCCGACACCTGGCGGGGACATGCTGTTCACGGTCTACCCCAAGGAGCTTTTGCGCTTTGACGGCCACTTGGTAGAGGTGTTCTACGCCCACACGCGCCCCGGCAGTCGGCCGCAGGAATCCCTGCGTTTGCAGGTCATCGTGGGCGAACTTCAACGCACGATGCCTGCACCGATCATCGAGAAGGCAATCAGTGGTCAGTTGAATCCGGATGATATCGGCGAGCATGTGAAGGTGTTTGCACCCTTCACAGAAACAAAACGGGCGGACTGGATTCGCATGCACTGGATCGGTCCGGGGGCCCGTACCGAAATTGCCGTTCAGGTGCCCGTAGACGGTGCCACCACCGAGCACTACATCGAAAGCTACTACGTGACCAACAACCTGAATAAATCAGTGATGGTCTTCTATACGTTGCGCCGTGGTGAGGAGAAGCTGCGTTACTCACAGATCACCGAGGTGCGGGTCAGCCGTGACGTGGGCGATTTGCCTGCGCCGACATTGCTCGAAGCGCAGGCGACCGGACCCAATACCGCCGAGCTGGACCCGCTCAAGGTGCTGCTCGGCACCAAACTGGTGGTGAGCTACGTGGGCATGAGCGGCGATGACTCGATCAAAGTCACCATGGACGGCGCGGGCGATGGCGGCTCGCCGGATATACCGGTCAAACCCGGTAATCAGACGTTGCAGAAGGTGGAGTTCGACATCACCAAGGC
>NZ_JAFLXD010000119.1:0-835 GCF_019891415.1 Pseudomonas sp. SH10-3B
CAGGCACATCATCGACAGGCTCCTGCCTGACCAACACCGTCTTCTGTGTCTTGTTACGAACCGCCGGCACCGGGTTCGAAACCACGTGATCCCCAGCCTTCATCGGCGCAACCGGTACGGTCTTGATCGCTGTCGCCGGGCCACCAAGCAGCAAAGGCTTCACCGCCTCGACATGCGCGTCCGACTTCGGCCCGACCCACTGATCAGCCAGCCTCTCCAGCCACTGGCGCGCTCGTCCGGATTTGATATGTCCCAGCACCTGAGCGCCCAGGCGAATCTGCACGCCCATGCCCCGGGTCGCCCAGATCAAAAACAGATTGATCAACACCTCGCCGGTGATCTCGCCCAGCACTTCATACATCTCGGGCGGCGGTAGCAGGCGTATCCAACTGACCATGGCCGACAGGTAGATAAACAGCAGCGGCTCATCGCTGAGCACCGACAGCCCCTTTGCGATGGCGTCGTTGCCCAGCCTCAGCAGTTCATCGAGTTCAGTCTGGGAGATGTAGGCCAACAACTTCTGGCTGTTGGCCTTGAGGTCCGCCAACAAGTCATACAGCTGCGTGACGTTGTCCCACAGGTTGTAGAGCGCCTTGGCCATCCCGCTTGAAAACGCCAAACCTTGCATCGCGCTACGTTCGGGCGGCGTGGCGTTGGCGAAGTCATTCCACAGGGGCTGGAAAGTCTTGGTCCATTCCTCACGCAGGCGACTTTCCAACCCCGCGATCACCGACTGATAAGACGCATACAGCGCCTTGACGTGATCCTTGGAAACGTTGGGATAGAAGGTGATTTGGTACGGCTGGTTGCGATCACACTCGGTGATTTCGAGGAT
>NZ_JAFLXD010000120.1:0-826 GCF_019891415.1 Pseudomonas sp. SH10-3B
GTGAAGCGGCCGGCGACGGTGCCCGCTGTGGCGGAGTTTTCATCGATGGTTTCTGGGGCAACACTGATCACCGGCACATCGTTATGCAGCGTAACGGTCGGCTGGCCGGTGCCATTGGAGCTGAGCCCCTCAGGATCGGTAACGGTCAGGTCGATTTTCGGCAATTGATTGCCGGCGTTAACAAAGTCGGCGCCCTTCTGGGTCAGTACGACGTTGTTGCCAGACAGGCTGTAGTAGCCGTCTACGTTGCTGTTGCCAGTGAAGGAAACAGTCAGGCCTTCGCGTGGGGTTTCTTCATCGGTCGCAGTGAAGCGGCCGGCGACGGTGCCCGCTGTGGCGGAATTTTCATCGATGGTTTCTGGCGCGACGCTGATGACCGGCACGTCGTTGTGCAGAGTGACGGTTGGTTGACCGGTGCCGTTGGAGCTGGCGCCCTCAGGATCCGCAACGGTCAGGTCGATCTTCGGCAGTTGATTGCCGGCGTTAACGAAGTCAGCGCCTTTTTGAGTCAGTACGACGTTGTTGCCGGACAGGCTGTAGTAGCCATCCACGTTGCTGTTGCCAGTGAAGGAAACAGTCAGACCTTCGCGTGGGGTTTCTTCGTCCGTAGCGGTGAAACGACCAGCGACGGTACCCGCAGTAGCGGAGTTTTCATCGATAGTTTCTGGCGCGACGCTGATCACTGGCACGTCGTTATGCAAGGTGACAGTCGGCTGGCCGGTGCCATTGGAGCTAAGCCCCTCAGGATCGGTAACGGTCAGGTCGATCTTCGGCAGTTGATTGCCGGCGTTAACGAAGTCAGCGCCCTTCTGCGTCAGTACAACGT
>NZ_JAFLXD010000121.1:0-806 GCF_019891415.1 Pseudomonas sp. SH10-3B
GCGGCAACCTCCGCGCTGGTGATCCAGCTCTGGACTTCGACATCCCAGCTGCCCAGTTCGGCCAGGTCAATCGAGGTGCCGGTGTCCGGAAACGCCAGCCAGGGCGCCTCCGGCCGCACCTCGTTCATATGCACATCAATAAAGGACGACGCCGACCAGCGCGCCCGTTCATCCGGCAGGTTCCCGCCCCCATCGCGGACCTGGTAAGCCACCCGCGTCAATGGATTGTTACCGGCGGCGCTGATGGTGGCGTAGTCAACGGTCAAGGTAATATCGCGGCCCACTTCACTGGGTTGCACCCGACGTTCCACGCGCTGGGAGCCCCAGGCCAGCAGGATCAGGTCATAGGCACGCATGTACAACCAGTGGCGAATAATGATCCTGACACCGGCCAGCGCCGCCGCTTCGCTGACACCCTCCAACAGAATCTCCGGCGGAACGACGTACACCAAGCCTTGGTGCCCCTCCTTATCATCGTCCGGGTCAAACCCACCGGGGCGATTCAGGCTCACCCGCAACTTAAGCTCTTCGGTGAACGTTTCATTGCCACTGCCGCGCCGCAGTTTGCCAAACACCGGGTTGGCCCAATATTCGACGATACGATGGGCAGGCACCGTCAAAGGGATGCGGTCCAGGTTTTCCTCACCCTCGCGAATGGGCGTGGAAGCCACCGGTACGTTGCGGTTTCCCCAGTAAAGCGTTGCGACACTTCCGGGGCTGACACCGTCTTTCGGGTTATGCAGGTAAACGACCAAGTCGCTTTCTGTATGCCGCAGGCCAATCCCCCCATGCGCGCCCTCGGTATC
>NZ_JAFLXD010000122.1:0-800 GCF_019891415.1 Pseudomonas sp. SH10-3B
GGTCTAAAATTTCCCCATAACGTCTTGAGTCTTGCATAAATAATTTCAGGCGACCGCATTCTTGTGGCGAGCGGGCTTGTCCCGCGTTGGGCTGCGCAGCAGCCCCAAAACCCGGCGCAGAGGCGTTCCTGATACACCGCATTTGTCTTCCTCAGGGGCGCTTCGCCCCCCAACGCGGGACAAGCCCGCTCGCCACAGGCGTCCCCGTTTACTGCGCGACAGCCCCACCTCCATTTGATCTTCATTGCTGCTGGAGGCTGCATCCGCCGCACCAGCCTTGCGAACCGAAACCCAACAACCACCGCCACTCCCCTGTGGGAGCTGTCGAGCTCCGGCGAGGCTGCGATAGCGGTGTGTCAGGCACCATAGAAGTTGGCAATGCCGCCGCCATCGCAGCCTCGCCAGGGCTCGATAACTCTTACCAAAATCAAAATAAAATACTGATTTTAAAGGGTTAAAACCTCACCCTAAAGTCTTCAGTCTTGCATGAATAATTTCAGGCGACCGCATTCTTGTGGCGAGCGGGCTTGTCCCGCGTTGGGCTGCGCAGCAGCCCCAAAACCCAGCGCAGAGCCGTGCCTGATACACCGCATTTGTCTTCCTCAGGGGCGCTTCGCACCCCAACGCGGGACAAGCCCGCTCGCCACAGGGGTCCCCGTTTACTGCGCGACAGCGCCACCTCCCACATTTGATCTTCATTGCTGCTGGAGGCTGCATCCGCCGCACCAGCCCTGCGAACCGAAATCCAACAACCACAACCGATCCCCTGTAGGAGCTGTCGAGCTTCAGCGAGGCTGCGA
>NZ_JAFLXD010000123.1:0-752 GCF_019891415.1 Pseudomonas sp. SH10-3B
GTACCAAACCCCGACCAGTTGCCCGTATTTGTTGTAGCTGTAGTCCGTGACATGACCGTCGGGATCGATCTTACGAATGACATCGCCCTGGTCATTGCGCTCGTACTTCCAGACCGCCAGACCCCGCCTTACAACCCGTACGAAACCATTGTCATGCTCGTAGGTTGTTGGCTCATCATCCCCGGGAAACAACGCCACCAAGCGTCCGGCTTCGTCGTACTGATACGCCGTCACAGCGCCCAGAGGATCCTGCTCGACCGTCAGCCGACCCTTGTGGTCATAGGATTTGAAATGCGAAGCACCGTCCGGATCAATCCGCTGCACCAGCCGCGCCCGGTCGTCATGGACATACACTTCCTGACTGCCATCGGCGTTATGCACCGTGACACGGCCGTCATCTCCCCAGGCATACCGCGTATCCATCTGGGAAAAACTGGCCCAATGCCGCACACATCGCGCGGCCTTGCCAGACCGTTCCCACGCCCAGAAGAAACTCGCGCCACCGGCCAGTCCACGCTCAAGAATCACGTGCTGATCGTCGTAGCGATAACGCTCGCTTTCACCTACCGCATTGGTCGACGAAACCAGTCGGCCCGCATCGTCATAGGCGTAGGAAACGACGGTCTGCTCGGTAATCCAGACATACGGACCACGGCCTTCCGCCCGCTGTACCTGGTAGTCCACCGCCACGATGCGGTTCGATTCATAGCGCAGGAACAGCGCACAACCCGCACCGTTATCCAGCCGCTCAA
>NZ_JAFLXD010000124.1:0-656 GCF_019891415.1 Pseudomonas sp. SH10-3B
GCCCGCTGTACCTGGTAGTCCACCGCCACGATGCGGTTCGATTCATAGCGCAGGAACAGCGCACAACCCGCACCGTTATCCAGCCGCTCAATCCGCCCCAAATAATCCCGAGCAATCCGCAGCCGGTTGTCGTACGCATCGCTGATCGAGACCAGCACACCGTCGCGAAAGTGATAAAACCGCGACGCCTGGGCCAACACCAGCTCATCCGGCGATGCGCCCAAATAGATCGCTGCTTCGGCCAAGCTGTTGGTGATGGCCGGTCGAGCAACAGTCGGCAGCGGAAACGAAGTCGAGCGGTTCTCATGGTCAATCCAAACCACCGAGTCGCCCGACACCGCAAGCCGATGCGCCAGCGAGTGACTCCAACCAAACCCCAACCCGCCATCCACTTCCACCGCACTGGTGCGGTACAACCGTGTCCATTCGAACGGCAAGATCCCATCCAACGCGCCATCGGTCAGAGTGAGCAATTCCTCCCCGGTAACCATCGACACGGGGCAGCCATTGGTTACCGTTTTATCCGAAGAAGCCGCCGCATCCCCGTTCAGGTTCTTCCCTGAAACAGGCACATCATCGACAGGCTCCTGCCTGACCAACACCGTCTTCTGTGTCTTGTTACGAACCGCCGGCACCGGGTTCGAAACCACGTGATC
>NZ_JAFLXD010000125.1:0-641 GCF_019891415.1 Pseudomonas sp. SH10-3B
GCCTTGAAGCCGGCGCTTTCGGTGGCGCGTACGCCGCCCAATACGGTGTTGTCGTTCATGCCGCCGATGATCAGGTTTTTCGCGCCGCTGGGCAGCTTGACCAGCGCCGAGTTGGTGGCGTCCATGCTGCCGGGGACGTCGAGGGTTTTCAGCGCAGCGGTGAGGATGTGGTCCTTGGGAATGCCGGCTTCTTCCAGGGATTTGATCGAGCCATCGGTGCGTTTCTTGCCGGTGTCGAGTTCATTGAAGGTGTTGATCACCGCGTAGGTGTCCTTCCAGTCCCAACCGCGTTTTTTCGCTTCGGCGGCCATGGCGGCACCTTGTTTCTGGCCCACTTCAAACGCGGCCATGCCCAGGTACGGCACGTCCTCCATGAAGTTGCCCTTGGCATCGACAAAGCGGTCATCCACCGCCATGACTTTCAGGCCATTGGCCTTGGCCTTGGCGACGATGGCCGGGCCCAGGGACACGTCCGGCGGGCAGATCACAAAGCCCTTGGCGCCGTTGGCAGCCAGGCTGTCGATGGCCGAGAGGGTTTTCTCGCCATCGGGCACGGCGATCTTGATCACGGTAAAGCCATGTTCCTTGCCGGCTTTTTCGGCAAAGGCCCATTCGGTCTGGAACCACGGTTCCTCGGCCTG
>NZ_JAFLXD010000126.1:0-638 GCF_019891415.1 Pseudomonas sp. SH10-3B
ACCGTCAGATCAATCTTCGGCAGTTGATTGCCGGCGTTAACGAAGTCAGCACCTTTTTGCGTCAGTACAACGTTGTTGCCGGACAAGCTGTAGTAGCCGTCTACGTTGCTGTTGCCGGTGAAGGAGACAGTCAGGCCTTCGCGTGGCGTTTCCTCATCAGTCGCAGTGAAACGGCCAGCGACAGTGCCCGCTGTAGCGGAGTTCTCGTCGAGGGTGACCGGTGCGACGCTGATCACCGGCACGTCGTTATGCAGAGTGACGGTCGGTTGACCAGTGCCATTGGAGCTGAGCCCCTCTGGATCGGTAACCGTCAGATCAATCTTCGGCAGTTGATTGCCAGCGTTGACGAAGTCCGCGCCCTTCTGGGTCAGCACAATGTTGTTACCCGAAACGCTGTAGTAGCCGTCCGAGTTGCTGGTACCGGTGAAGGTGATCGTGAGACCCGCGCGCGGGGTTTCTTCGTCAGTCGCGGTGAAGCGGCCAGCGACGGTGCCCGCAGTAGCAGAGTTCTCGTCGATGGTGACTGGCGCGACGCTGATCACTGGCACGTCGTTATGCAGAGTGACCGTCGGCTGGCCGGTGCCATTGGAGCTAAGCCCCTCAGGATCGGTGACCGTCAGATCAATCTTCGGCAGTTG
>NZ_JAFLXD010000127.1:0-621 GCF_019891415.1 Pseudomonas sp. SH10-3B
CCGATGAAGAAACACCACGCGAAGGCCTGACTGTTTCCTTCACCGGCAACAGCAACGTAGACGGCTACTACAGCCTGTCCGGCAACAACGTCGTACTGACCCAGAAGGGTGCTGACTTCGTTAACGCCGGCAATCAACTGCCGAAAATCGACCTGACCGTCACCGACCCTGATGGCGCCAGTTCCAACGGCACCGGCCAGCCGACCGTCACCCTGCACAACGACATCCCGGTGATCAGCATCGCGGCGAATACCCTCGATGAGAACGCCGCTAAGGCGGGTACTGTCGCCGGTACTTTCACGGCCTCCGACGAAGAAACGCCGCGCACGGGTCTGACGATCACCTTCACCGGCAACAGCAACGTAGACGGTTACTACAGCCTGTCTGGCAATAACGTTGTACTGACCCAGAAGGGCGCCGACTTCGTTAACGCCGGCAACCAACTGCCGAAGATCGACCTGACCGTCACCGACCCTGAAGGCCTGAACTCTCACAGCACTGGGCAGCCGTCTGTCATCCTGCACAACGACGTGCCGGTGATCAGCATCGCGGCGAATACCCTCGATGAGAACGCCGTTAAGGCGGGTACTGTCGCCGGTACCTTCACGGCCACCGACGAAG
>NZ_JAFLXD010000128.1:0-544 GCF_019891415.1 Pseudomonas sp. SH10-3B
CCGCTTTCCTGATCGAAGTACTGCCCCTGAAAACGTAGCGGGTTGTCGATTTTGCCTTTGTCTAGACGGCTAATCTGGCCGTAGGCGCGGTAGTGGGCGGACCAGGCGATTTCGCCGTCGGGGGCGGTGAGTTCCTGCGGTGTGCCGAGGTGGTCGAGTTGGTAGTGGAAGGCTTTGGTGTTTTTTGGGCCGAAACCTTCCAGCAGCACCAACGGGCGAAAGCTGTCCGGTTCATAGAGATAGCTGCGATGGCGATCCGCATGGTGCTCAGCAATCAGCTTGTCGCCTTGCCAGAAAAACTCAGTGGTGATGCCATCGACGGTTTTGCTGATGCGCCGCCCAAACGGGTCATAGCGATAGCTCGCGGCTTGGCCGTTGGGTTGGGTGATTCCGATGAGGCGGTGCTGGCAGTCGTAGCGGTATTCGGTGATCAGCGCATGCCCACGGCCGCGTCGTTCACGGATCAGGTTCCCGAAGGCGTCATAGTCGTAGTGGCGGTCGCCCTGGATCATCAGGCGGTTGCCGGCGACGATGTCGGGGCCGG
>NZ_JAFLXD010000129.1:0-543 GCF_019891415.1 Pseudomonas sp. SH10-3B
GCTTCACTGCGACTGATGAGGAAACGCCGCGCGAAGGTTTGACGGTTTCCTTCACCGGCAACAGCAACGTAGACGGTTACTACAGCCTGTCCGGCAATAACGTTGTACTGACGCAAAAGGGCGCGGACTTCGTTAACGCTGGCCATCAACTGCCGAAGATCGACCTGACGGTTACCGATCCTGAGGGGCTCAGCTCCAATGGCACTGGTCAGCCGACGGTCACTCTGCACAACGACGTGCCGGTGATCAGCGTTGCGCCAGTCACTATTGATGAGAACTCCGCTACAGCGGGCACTGTCGCTGGCCGTTTCACTGCGACTGATGAAGAAACGCCACGCGAAGGTTTGACTGTTTCCTTCACCGGCAACAGCAACGTAGATGGCTACTACAGCCTGTCCGGCAATAACGTTGTACTGACGCAAAAGGGCGCGGACTTCGTTAACGCTGGCAACCAACTGCCGAAGATTGATCTGACGGTCACCGATCCTGAGGGGCTTAGCTCCAATGGCACCGGCCAGCCGACGGTCACTCTGCATAACGACG
>NZ_JAFLXD010000130.1:0-543 GCF_019891415.1 Pseudomonas sp. SH10-3B
GCGGACTCCGGGCGCATCGAGCAGTTTCTACAGCGGCAATTGAGCGGCGTGTTGCGCAAGGAGGGCAGCCAGTGGGTTGCGGATCCACGTCACAGCCAAGGGTTACGCTTCAACCCGGCGTTTCTCAGCGCCATCAACCAGCTCAGCGACCTTGCCGATGTGCTCTACACCGACGGCGGCATGGGGCTGCGCTTTGAGCTGCAAGGCAAAGCCGTGCGCGATGTGGTGCAGACCACCTTCATCCTCAACGGCGACCGGCACCAGTATTTCAACCAGAAGGAAAGCTGGCAGCGCTTCCACTGGCCGGGCCACAGCGACTACCCCGGCGTGAGCCTGAGCTGGACCAGCGTGCATGCCGGCGAGCGCCTGTTCGGCGACTACCCCGGCACCTGGGGCCTGATCCGCTGGCTGGAAAACGCCCAGGTCACGCCGTTGGACGACGGTCACAGCCGTTATCGCCTGCTGCTCAAGGCGCCGGATGGCTTGAGCCTGACCTGGCACCTGCGCACGGAATTGGATGCGGGGCCGTTGGCGTTGCTCAAG
>NZ_JAFLXD010000131.1:0-539 GCF_019891415.1 Pseudomonas sp. SH10-3B
CCAGCGGCGCGAAAAACCTGATCATCGGCGGCATGAACGACAACACCGTATTGGGCGGCGTACGCGCCACCGAAAGCGCCGGCTTCAAGGCCGCCAACGTGATCGGCATCGGCATCAATGGCACCGACGCCATCGGCGAATTGAAGAAAGCCGACAGCGGCTTCTTCGGCTCGATGCTGCCAAGCCCGCACATCGAGGGCTACAACACTGCGCTGATGATGTACGAGTGGGTCACCAAGGGTACCGAGCCGCCTAAATATACGGCCATGGACGAAGTGACCCTGATCACCCGCGCCAACTTCCAGGAAGAACTGACCAAGATCGGGCTGTGGAAATGACCGCTGCGGCCCTGCGTTTTGACGCTATCGGCAAAACCTTTCCCGGGGTCAAGGCGCTGGACGGCATCAGTTTCACCGCCCAGCCGGGGCAGGTGCACGCCCTGATGGGTGAGAACGGTGCGGGCAAGTCGACGCTGCTGAAGATCCTCGGCGGCGCCTATATTCCCAGCAGCGGCACGGTGCAGATCGGCGCGCAGACCA
>NZ_JAFLXD010000132.1:0-539 GCF_019891415.1 Pseudomonas sp. SH10-3B
TGGTCTGCGCGCCGATCTGCACCGTGCCGCTGCTGGGAATATAGGCGCCGCCGAGGATCTTCAGCAGCGTCGACTTGCCCGCACCGTTCTCGCCCATCAGGGCGTGCACCTGCCCCGGCTGGGCGGTGAAGCTGATGCCGTCCAGCGCCTTGACCCCGGGAAAGGTTTTGCCGATAGCGTCAAAACGCAGGGCCGCCGCAGTCATTTCCACAGCCCGATCTTGGTCAGTTCTTCCTGGAAGTTGGCGCGGGTGATCAGGGTCACTTCGTCCATGGCGGTGTACTTGGCAGGCTCTTTACCGGTGGTGACCCACTCGTACATCGCCAGCGCGGTGTTGTAGCCCTCGATGTGCGGGCTCGGCAGCATCGAGCCGAAGAAGCCGCTGTCGGCTTTCTTCAATTCGCCGATGGCGTCGGTGCCATTGATGCCGATGCCGATCACGTTGGCAGCCTTGAAGCCGGCGCTTTCGGTGGCGCGTACGCCGCCCAATACGGTGTTGTCGTTCATGCCGCCGATGATCAGGTTTTTCGCGCCGCTGG
>NZ_JAFLXD010000133.1:0-503 GCF_019891415.1 Pseudomonas sp. SH10-3B
GACGTGGATCCGCAACCCACTGGCTGCCCTCCTTGCGCAACACGCCGCTCAATTGCCGCTGTAGAAACTGCTCGATGCGCCCGGAGTCCGCACGGATCATCTGCCCCAGCATCGGCAACGAGGCGTCACTTGTCGTGGCCGCAAACGGGTAGCGGCTGGCAAAGGCCGCGTTCCACTGGCTGACGATGGAGCGCTGCCACTGGCTGTTCAGGCCCGCGGCCGACGGTTGCAAGACCCGCTGCCAGGCCTGTTCCAGCGGCTGCACGAACAGCGTCTGCGCCGCCCCACTCCACTGCGCGCCGAGGCTGGCGGCCAGCAAGCTGCCGTAGGCCTGGGTGTCGGTGAGGTCAATGCGGCGCCCTTGAAACACGCTTTGCGCCAGGGCCTGGGTCATTTCCAGCGGGTCGGGTGCGGAGCTGACTTGCTGGAGTTTTAAGCGCACCCGTGTCACCCGGGTGAGGTAGGCCTGGAGGCTCAAGCCGTCGTTGTTGCTCTTGTCCAGC
>NZ_JAFLXD010000134.1:0-503 GCF_019891415.1 Pseudomonas sp. SH10-3B
GACGTGGATCCGCAACCCACTGGCTGCCCTCCTTGCGCAACACGCCGCTCAATTGCCGCTGTAGAAACTGCTCGATGCGCCCGGAGTCCGCGCGGATCATCTGCCCCAGCATCGGCAGCGAGGCGTCACTGGCCGTGGCCGCAAACGGGTAGCGGCTGGCGAAGGCCGTGTTCCACTGGCTGACGATGGAGCGCTGCCACTGGCTGTTCAGGCCCGCGGCCGACGGTTGCAAGACCCGCTGCCAGGCCTGTTCCAGAGGCTGCACGAACAGCGTCTGCGCCGCCCCGCTCCACTGCGCGCCGAGGCTGGCGGCCAGCAGGCTGCCGTAGGCCTGGGTGTCGGTGAGGTCAATGCGGCGCCCTTGAAACACGGTTTGCGCCAGGGCCTGGGTCATTTCCAGCGGGTCGGGTGTGGAGCTGACTTGCTGGAGTTTTAAGCGCACCCGTGTCACCCGGGTGAGGTAGGCCTGGAGGCTCAAGCCGTCGTTGTTGCTCTTGTCCAGC
>NZ_JAFLXD010000135.1:0-478 GCF_019891415.1 Pseudomonas sp. SH10-3B
GAGTGGTTGGCGCGGGTGAGGCGGCCTAGCGGGTCGTAGTGGTAGTGGTGTTCGCCTTTGCGGGTGTCGAGCAGGCGGGTGAGGTTGCCGGTTTTGTCGTAGTCGTATTGACGTTGGTACAGCGCGCCTTCGACGTCGCAGATACCGTGGTTGAACAGGCGACTCTGGTCGTTGTGTTGGTAGCTGCTGAGCAGTTTCCCCTGGGCTCGTTGGTGTTCACGGCCGGCCTTGAACAGATGGGAGGTCAGCAGCGCGCCGTTTAACTCGACGGTGGCGAGGTGGCCGCCTTTGCTGTGGTTGAACACCAAGCGGTTGTTGTCGGGCAGACGCAGGGTTTGAAGGTGGCCGCAGGCGTCGTAGCCATAGCGCAAGGTGCCCCAGCCCTGATGTTCGGCGGTGAGGCGGTTTTGTTGATCGTATTCGTAGGCCAGCGCCCAGTGGCCGTCGTCGACGCTGAGGAGGTTGCCCTGGCGGTCGT
>NZ_JAFLXD010000136.1:0-444 GCF_019891415.1 Pseudomonas sp. SH10-3B
CGCCGGCCGCTTCACCGCAACCGACGAAGAAACCCCGCGCGAAGGCCTGACTGTTTCCTTCACCGGCAACAGCAACGTGGATGGCTACTACACCATCGTCGATAACAACGTCGTGCTGACCCAGAAAGGCGCTGACTTTGTTAACGCCGGCAATCAACTGCCGAAGATCGACCTGACCGTTACCGATCCTGAGGGTCTCAGCTCCAATGGCACTGGCCAACCGACCGTCACGCTGCATAACGACGTGCCGGTCATCAGCGTCGCGCCAGAAACCATCGACGAAAACTCCGCCACAGCGGGCACCGTCGCCGGCCGCTTCACCGCAACCGACGAAGAAACCCCACGCGAAGGTTTGACTGTTTCCTTCACCGGCAACAGCAACGTAGACGGCTACTACAGCCTGTCCGGCAATAACGTTGTACTGACCCAAAAAGGCGCCGACTT
>NZ_JAFLXD010000137.1:0-423 GCF_019891415.1 Pseudomonas sp. SH10-3B
TTCCGGACACCGGCACCTCGATTGACCTGGCCGAACTGGGCAGCTGGGATGTCGAAGTCCAGAGCTGGATCACCAGCGCGGAGGTTGCCGCTTATTCACACGCGCACCTGATCTGGGCCGGGGCGGACAGCGAGGGCACCTCCATTCCCCATACGGTCACCAAAGTGTTGAATGGGCCGGGCGTCTATACCTTCGAGATACCCAATGCGTTTGTCACTGCCATCGCCGACGGCACCGCCAGCGTGCATGTGCTGTTTCAGAAGGGGGCGATTGAGCAACCGTCCAACCAGCTCTACCTGGGCATTGTCGGTGAGGTCGTCAGGTGGCCGGCACCGACGATTGATGAGGACCTGGGCGGGCACATTGAACCGGATGTCGCCGCGACCGTGCGTTTCCCCCTGCAAGGCAGTTGGCCGCCGGACG
>NZ_JAFLXD010000138.1:0-423 GCF_019891415.1 Pseudomonas sp. SH10-3B
CGTCCGGCGGCCAACTGCCTTGCAGGGGGAAACGCACGGTCGCGGCGACATCCGGTTCAATGTGCCCGCCCAGGTCCTCATCAATCGTCGGCGCCGGCCACCTGACGACCTCACCGACAATGCCCAGGTAGAGCTTGTTGGACGGTTGCTCAATCGCCCCCTTCTGAAACAGCACATGCACGCTGGTGGTGCCGTCGGCGATGGCAGTGACCAACGCATTGGGTATTTCGAAGGTATAGACGCCCGGCCCATTCAACACTTTGGTGACCGTATGGGGGATGGAGGTGCCCTCGCTGTCCGCCCCGGCCCAGATCAAGTGCGCGTGCGAATAGGCGGCAACCTCCGCGCTGGTGATCCAGCTCTGGACTTCGACATCCCAGCTGCCCAGTTCGGCCAGGTCAATCGAGGTGCCGGTGTCCGGAA
>NZ_JAFLXD010000139.1:0-422 GCF_019891415.1 Pseudomonas sp. SH10-3B
TGGATACGCGGTATGCCTGGGGAGATGACGGCCGTGTCACGGTGCATAACGCCGATGGCAGTCAGGAAGTGTATGTCCATGACGACCGGGCACGGCTGGTACAGCGGATTGATCCGGATGGTGCTTCGCATTTCAAATCCTATGACGACAAGGGTCGGCTGACGGTCGAGCAGGATCCTCTGGGCGCTGTGACGGCGTATCAGTACGACGAAGCCGGAAGGCTGGTGGCGTTATTTCCCGGGGATGATGAGCCAACAACCTACGAGCATGACAATGGCTTCGTACGGGTTGTAAGGCGGGGTCTGGCGGTCTGGAAGTACGAGCGCAATGGCCAGGGCGATGTCATTCGTAAGATCGATCCCGACGGTCATGTCACGGACTACAGCTACAACAAATACGGGCAACTGGTCGGGGTTTGGTAC
>NZ_JAFLXD010000140.1:0-416 GCF_019891415.1 Pseudomonas sp. SH10-3B
GCACGGCGATCTTGATCACGGTAAAGCCATGTTCCTTGCCGGCTTTTTCGGCAAAGGCCCATTCGGTCTGGAACCACGGTTCCTCGGCCTGCTTGACCAGGAAACCGATCTTCACTTCTTCAGCGGCCAGCAACAGCCCGCTCAAGCTCATGGCCGAGACCGCCACAGCGGCGCAGCACAGGGAACGGATACCACGACGACGATGATTCATACGGGTGACTCCTTGTTGTTGTTTTTTGTTTGCTGTTTTTTGTAGGAGCGAGCTTGCTCGCGAAAAACGTTAACGATGACGCGTACATCCTGAATGCACGCGGCGCGCTCAGGCTTTTCGCGAGCAAGCTCGCTCCTACAGTGAAGCGGTGCAGCTAACCGGCAAAGCGATGGCAAGGCATGCCGGGGACATCGACTTCGATGGC
>NZ_JAFLXD010000141.1:0-408 GCF_019891415.1 Pseudomonas sp. SH10-3B
CATCCTTGGCCCAGGACGGCTAACCCGGCGTCCTGCCGGGTTACCCACGGATTCAAGCCTGCGTTCGGCCAGCGTGTTTGACGGGGCGCCTGAGATCAAGATCAAAAGCCAGAGCCAGAGCAGATCAAAAGATTGCTGACTTCGTCAGCGGTTAAGGAAGTAGAAGCCACACCGCGCACGCTTCAATAATCAGGTCGGCTTTAAGGCCGCCTCGCTTTGTTTTTGATCTGGGATCGCCCCGTCAAACACGCTGGCCGAACGCAGGCTTTGGAGCGTGGGTAACCCGGCAGGACGCCGGGTTAGCCGCACTGGGCCATGGATGGCCCATTGCGGCGGCCCACGCTCCAAAGCCGGAGTGAGGGCACACCGAGCCTAGGCGAGGTGCCGAGTGTTGGGGCGAAGCGTTTT
>NZ_JAFLXD010000142.1:0-375 GCF_019891415.1 Pseudomonas sp. SH10-3B
GGCTGCATCCGCCGCACCAGCCCTGCGAACCGAAATCCAACAACCACAACCGATCCCCTGTAGGAGCTGTCGAGCTTCAGCGAGGCTGCGATAGCGGTGTGTCAGGCACCATAGAAGTTGGCAATGCCGCCGCCATCGCAGCCTCGCCAGGGCTCGACAACTCTTACCAAACTCAAAATAACTTTCTGATTTTAAAGGTCTAAAATTTCCCCCTAACGTCTTGAGTCTCGCATAAGCAATTTCAGGCGACCGCATTCTTGTGGCGAGCGGGCTTGTTCCGCGTTGGGCTGCGCAGCAGCCCCAAAACCCGGCGCAGAGGCGTGCCTGATACACCGCATTTGTCTTCCTAAGGGGCGCTTCGCACCCCAACGCGGG
>NZ_JAFLXD010000143.1:0-337 GCF_019891415.1 Pseudomonas sp. SH10-3B
GATCAAAAGCCAAAGCGCGGCGGCCTTAGAGCCGACCGGAGTTGGGTCTGGTGTACTGGGTTAAAAATGTGGGAGGGGGCTTGCCCCCGATTGCAGTGGGTCAGTATCAAATCCATCAACTGACACTCCCTCATCGGGGGTAAGCCCCCTCCCACATTTGGATCTCCATCCAGCTGGTAGACCTCAGCCTGCTTTTGCTCTGCTTTTGCTCTGGCTTTTGATCTTGATCTCAGGCGCCCCGTTAACCACGCTGGCCGAACGCAGGTTTGAATCCGTGGGTAACCCGGCAGGACGCCGGGTTAGCCGTCCTGGGCCAAGGATGGCCCATGACGGCGGC
>NZ_JAFLXD010000144.1:0-332 GCF_019891415.1 Pseudomonas sp. SH10-3B
CAGCCCTGCGAACCGAAATCCAACAACCACAACCGATCCCCTGTAGGAGCTGTCGAGCTTCAGCGAGGCTGCGATAGCGGTGTGTCAGGCAACATAGAAGTTGGCAATGCCGCCGCCATCGCAGCGTCGCCAAGGCTCGACAACTCTTATCTAACTTAAAATAAGGTACTGATTTTAAAGGGTTAAAAGCTAACCCTAAAGTCTTCAGTCTTGCATAAATAATTTCAGGCGACCGCATTCTTGTGGCGAGCGGGCTTGTCCCGCGTTGGGGGGCGAAGCGCCCCTGAGGAAGACAAATGCGGTGTATCAGGAACGCCTCTGCGCCGGGTTTT
>NZ_JAFLXD010000145.1:0-321 GCF_019891415.1 Pseudomonas sp. SH10-3B
TGGACGGCGCGGGCGATGGCGGCTCGCCGGATATACCGGTCAAACCCGGTAATCAGACGTTGCAGAAGGTGGAGTTCGACATCACCAAGGCGGCGATTCACGCCAATATTCGTGACGCGGCCACAAGCGTGAAATTTACCTACGTGATGACCCGCAACGGTGTACCGAAGATTTCGGACACCTTGACGGTGATCGTGAAGCCGATTCCAGTGGCTGAGTTGGCCAAGACAGATCTGCAGATCCTTGAGGCCAACGCCACCACCAAAGTACTGGACCTGAGCGCGTTTGTCGGCGATGCCAAAGCCCGCGTCGGGGTCTGGC
>NZ_JAFLXD010000146.1:0-320 GCF_019891415.1 Pseudomonas sp. SH10-3B
GCGTTGCTGGTCGTCGTAGTGGTAGTGGCTGAGGAGTTGGCCTTGTTGGCGCTGGTGTTCTTGGCCGGCCTTGAACAGATGGGAGGTCAGCGGCGCGCCGTTTAATTCTACGGTGGCGAGGTGGCCGCCTTTGCTGTGGTTGAATACCAAGCGGTTGTTGTCGGGCAGGCGCAGGTGTTGAAGCTGGCCGCAGGCGTCGTAGCCGTAGCGCAAGGTGCCCCAGCCTTGGTGTTCGGCGGTGAGGCGGTTTTGTTGATCGTATTCGTAGGCCAGCGCCCAGTGGCCGTCGTCGACGCTGAGGAGGTTGCCCTGGCGGTCGT
>NZ_JAFLXD010000147.1:0-315 GCF_019891415.1 Pseudomonas sp. SH10-3B
CTTCGTCGGTGGCCGTGAAGGTACCGGCGACAGTACCCGCCTTAACGGCGTTCTCATCGAGGGTATTCGCCGCGATGCTGATCACCGGCACATCGTTGTGCAGGATGACAGTCGGCTGCCCAGTGCTGTGAGAGTTCAAGCCTTCAGGGTCGGTGACGGTCAGGTCGATCTTCGGCAGTTGGTTGCCGGCGTTGACGAAGTCAGCACCTTTTTGCGTCAACACAACGTTGTTGCCGGACAGGCTGTAGTAGCCGTCTACGTTGCTGTTGCCGGTGAAGGAAACAGTCAGGCCTTCGCGTGGTGTTTCTTCATCGG
>NZ_JAFLXD010000148.1:0-309 GCF_019891415.1 Pseudomonas sp. SH10-3B
TGACTGTTTCCTTCACCGGCAACAGCAACGTAGACGGCTACTACAGCCTGTCCGGCAATAACGTTGTACTGACCCAAAAAGGCGCCGACTTCGTTAACGCCGGCAATCAATTGCCGAAGATCGACCTGACCGTTACCGATCCTGAAGGGCTCAGCTCCAATGGCACCGGCCAGCCGACTGTCACCTTGCATAACGACGTGCCAGTGATCAGCGTCGCCCCAGAAACCATCGATGAAAACTCTGCGACAGCGGGCACCGTCGCCGGCCGCTTTACTGCGACCGACGAAGAAACCCCACGCGAAGGTTTGA
>NZ_JAFLXD010000149.1:0-306 GCF_019891415.1 Pseudomonas sp. SH10-3B
GATCCTTGGAAACGTTGGGATAGAAGGTGATTTGGTACGGCTGGTTGCGATCACACTCGGTGATTTCGAGGATGCCGCTGGGGCCGATGGTTCGATGCAGTGGTGCGCCGAGCGGGCTGCCGTCCTGGGCAATGGCTTGCAGCATCACCGGCGTATTGCCGATTGGCACAAACCGAGTGCTTTCGAACATATGCACCAGAGTCAACGAGCCCTGGGCTTTGCACATAGCGACCGTTTTACTGGGGGCTTTAGAAGAAACCGGCGCCACCAGCGCCACCTCATCCCCCACCTTGAATACTTGCTCAA
>NZ_JAFLXD010000150.1:0-305 GCF_019891415.1 Pseudomonas sp. SH10-3B
GGCTTTGGCATCGCCGACAAACGCGCTCAGGTCCAGTACTTTGGTGGTGGCGTTGGCCTCAAGGATCTGCAGATCCGTCTTGGCCAACTCAGCCACTGGAATCGGCTTCACGATCACCGTCAAGGTGTCCGAAGTCTTCGGTACACCGTTGCGGGTCACCACGTAGGTAAATTTCACGCTGGTGGCCGCGTCACGAATATTGGCGTGAATCGCTGCCTTGGTGATGTCGAACTCCACCTTCTGCAACGTCTGATTACCGGGTTTGACCGGTATATCCGGCGAGCCGCCATCGCCCGCGCCGTCCA
>NZ_JAFLXD010000151.1:0-298 GCF_019891415.1 Pseudomonas sp. SH10-3B
TGTTCGGCGGTGAGGCGGTTTTGTTGATCGTATTCGTAGGCCAGCGCCCAGTGGCCGTCGTCGACGCTGAGGAGGTTGCCCTGGCGGTCGTAGGCATATTCAACAACGCTGGCGTCGGGCAGGGTTTTTCTGACGAGGCGTCCGGCGTGGTCTCGCTCGTAACGGGTAACGAGCTGACTGCCATCGTCACCGTGTTCGATTTTTTCCTGCAGGTTGCCGTTGAGGTCGTAGGCATAAGCCGTACGCTGCCCGTCAAACCCGGTTTCCTGCTGGATCAGGCCGTTGGGGTGATAAGCAA
>NZ_JAFLXD010000152.1:0-293 GCF_019891415.1 Pseudomonas sp. SH10-3B
TGCTGGTGATCGCAAGGTCGTGGAAGTTCGAGTCTTCTCCTGGGCACCAAATTCAGATCAAACCCGCGAAAGCGGGTTTTTTCGTTTCAGGCTTCTGATTTTTAACGAGAAAATTGATTTATATTTTTCGAATCAGGGGTTTACAGATTAAAACGCCCGCCGTATAGTTCGCCCCATCAACAGCGGCAACGTTGCTTGATAATGCCCAGGTGGTGAAATTGGTAGACACGCCAGCTTCAGGTGCTGGTGATCGCAAGGTCGTGGAAGTTCGAGTCTTCTCCTGGGCACCAAAT
>NZ_JAFLXD010000153.1:0-277 GCF_019891415.1 Pseudomonas sp. SH10-3B
GCGCCCTTCTGAGTCAACACAACGTTGTTGCCGGACAGGCTGTAGTAGCCGTCTGCGTTGCTGTTGCCGGTGAAGGTGATCGTCAGACCCGTGCGCGGCGTTTCTTCGTCGGTGGCCGTGAAGGTACCGGCGACAGTCCCCGCTTTAGCCGCGTTCTCATCGAGGGTATTCGCCGCGATGCTGATCACCGGCACGTCGTTGTGCAGGATGACAGTCGGCTGCCCAGTGTTGTGGGAGTTCAGGCCTTCAGGGTCGGTGACGGTTAGGTCGATCTTCG
>NZ_JAFLXD010000154.1:0-262 GCF_019891415.1 Pseudomonas sp. SH10-3B
CCGCTGTGGCGGAGTTTTCATCGATGGTTTCTGGGGCAACACTGATCACCGGCACATCGTTATGCAGCGTAACGGTCGGCTGGCCGGTGCCGTTGGAGCTGAGCCCCTCAGGATCGGTAACGGTCAGGTCGATCTTCGGCAATTGATTGCCGGCGTTGACGAAGTCAGCACCTTTTTGAGTCAGTACGACGTTGTTATCAACGATGGCGTAGTAGCCATCCACGTTGCTGTTGCCGGTGAAGGAAACAGTCAGGCCTTCGCG
>NZ_JAFLXD010000155.1:0-258 GCF_019891415.1 Pseudomonas sp. SH10-3B
AGATCAAAAGCCAAAGCGCGGCGGCCTTAGAGCCGACCGGAGTTGAGTCTGGTGTACTGGGTTAAAAATGTGGGAGGGGGCTTGCCCCCGATGAGGGTGGGTCAGTGATACTTGGGTTGACTGACTCACCGCTATCGGGGGCAAGCCCCCTCCCACATTTGGATCTCCATCCAGCAGGTAGACCTCAGCCTGCTTTTGCTCTGGCTTTTGATCTTGATCCTAGGCGCCCCGTTAACCACGCTGGCCGAACGCAGGCTT
>NZ_JAFLXD010000156.1:0-251 GCF_019891415.1 Pseudomonas sp. SH10-3B
CTAGGCGAGGTGCCGAGTGTTGGGGCGAAGCGTTTTTGGTTACTTTTGGCGCTCTTCCAAAAGTGACCCGCCGTAAGGGCGGAACCCTAAGTCGCCGTTACCGCAGCAACGGATATGTACTCATTCCAACCCCAGCAAATGGTCGGCCCAGAGGCCGCCACGGGAGCAAGTCGAATCGTCGCACCGCCCCTCCCACATTTTTGAACGGCATCAGGCGTTAGCCAGATTCGCCAGTGCGATCCCTGAAACGT
>NZ_JAFLXD010000157.1:0-249 GCF_019891415.1 Pseudomonas sp. SH10-3B
GAGTGGTTGGCGCGGGTGAGGCGGCCTAGCGGGTCGTAGTGGTAGTGGTGTTCGCCTTTGCGGGTGTCGAGCAGGCGGGTGAGGTTGCCGGATGTGTCGTAGTCGTATTGACGTTGGTAGAGATGCTCTTGTTGCTGGGTGATCGCGTGGGCATGCAGGCGTTGCTGGTCGTCGTAGTGGTAGTGGCTGAGGAGTTGGCCTTGTTGGCGCTGGTGTTCTTGGCCGGCCTTGAACAGATGGGAGGTCAGC
>NZ_JAFLXD010000158.1:0-244 GCF_019891415.1 Pseudomonas sp. SH10-3B
CGTTCACGGATCAGGTTCCCGAAGGCGTCATAGTCGTAGTGGCGGTCGCCCTGGATCATCAGGCGGTTGCCGGCGACGATGTCGGGGCCGGGGCGGTCTTGCATCAGCAGGTTGCCGGCGGGGGTGTGGCCGAAGCGTTCCTGCAGGTCCTGGGAGTGGTTGGCGCGGGTGAGGCGGCCTAGCGGGTCGTAGTGGTAGTGGTGTTCGCCTTTGCGGGTGTCGAGCAGGCGGGTGAGGTTGCCGG
>NZ_JAFLXD010000159.1:0-243 GCF_019891415.1 Pseudomonas sp. SH10-3B
TCGCAGCCTCGCTGAAGCTCGACAGCTCCTACAGGGGATCGGTTGTGGTTGTTGGATTTCGGTTCGCAGGGCTGGTGCGGCGGATGCAGCCGCCAGCAGCAATGAAGATCAAATGTGGGAGGTGGCGCTGTCGCGTGGTAAACGGGGACCCCTGTGGCGAGCGGGCTTGTCCCGCGTTGGGGTGCGAAGCGCCCCTTAGGAAGACAAATGCGGTGTATCAGGCACGCCTCTGCGCCGGGTTTT
>NZ_JAFLXD010000160.1:0-237 GCF_019891415.1 Pseudomonas sp. SH10-3B
ACCCCACACTACCATCGGCGATGCATCGTTTCACTGCTGAGTTCGGGATGGGATCAGGTGGTTCCAATGCTCTATGGTCGTCAAGAAATTCTGTGTACCGGTGCGTTACGTTTGTAACGTGCCGATGAAATTCATGGACTTCTACAAAAACAAAACCCCATCTGCTTTCGCAAATGGGGTTTCGGAATTTAATCTTGACGATGACCTACTCTCACATGGGGAAACCCCACACTACCA
>NZ_JAFLXD010000161.1:0-235 GCF_019891415.1 Pseudomonas sp. SH10-3B
AAGTCGGCGCCTTTTTGGGTCAGTACAACGTTATTGCCGGACAGGCTGTAGTAGCCGTCTACGTTGCTGTTGCCGGTGAAGGAAACAGTCAGACCTTCGCGTGGGGTTTCTTCGTCAGTCGCGGTGAAGCGGCCGGCGACGGTACCCGCTGTGGCGGAGTTCTCATCGATGGTTTCCGGGGCGACGGAGATCACCGGCACATCGTTATGCAGCGTAACGGTCGGCTGACCGGTGC
>NZ_JAFLXD010000162.1:0-235 GCF_019891415.1 Pseudomonas sp. SH10-3B
GATCAAAAGCCAAAGCGCGGCGGCCTTAGAGCCGACCGGAGTTGGGTCTGGTGTACTGGGTTAAAAATGTGGGAGGGGGCTTGCCCCCGATAGCGGTGAGTCAGTCAACCCATGTATCACTGACCCACCCTCATCGGGAGCAAGCCCCCTCCCACATTTGGATCTCCATCCAGCAGGTAGGCCTCAGCCTGCGTTCGGGCACACCGAGCCTAGGCGAGGTGCCGAGTGTTGGGGC
>NZ_JAFLXD010000163.1:0-232 GCF_019891415.1 Pseudomonas sp. SH10-3B
CGGGTGGGGTAATCAGCAGGCAACACAAAGCAAATGTGGGAGGGGCGGTGCGACGATTCGACTTGCTCCCGTGGCGGCCTTCGGGCCGACCATGTCGTTGGGGTTGGAATGAGTACATATCCGTTGTTGCGGTCACGGCTGCTTAGGGTTCCGCCCTTACGGCGGGTCACTTTTGGAAGAGCGCCAAAAGTAACCAAAAACGCTTCGCCCCAACACTCGGCACCTCGCCTAG
>NZ_JAFLXD010000164.1:0-231 GCF_019891415.1 Pseudomonas sp. SH10-3B
AGAAGTACAAAGGCGCGATCCTGCCGGCGTTCTGATCCGACTCGGTCTCCAACACTCTGGAGATCAAAAAATGTGGGAGGGGGCTTGCCCCCGATTGCGGAGTATCAGTCGCTGCATGAGCTGACTGATCTGCCGCCATCGGGGCAAGCCCCCTCCCACATGTGTTGTGCGTTGCCTGTTACTTGCGCTGTAACAACCCTGGCAGTTGCGCCACCAGCTTCTGGTTGTTCA
>NZ_JAFLXD010000165.1:0-223 GCF_019891415.1 Pseudomonas sp. SH10-3B
AGGGCGATTGGTTCCGTGGCGGCCTTTGGGCCGAGCATTTTTTTTTGGATTGGACCGGGTACATATCCGTTGCTGCGGTCACGGCCACCTAGGGTTCCGCCCTTACGGCGGGTCACTTTTGGAAAGGAGCCCCAAAAGTAACCAAAAAGGCTCTTGCCCCACCACTCGGTACCTCGCCTAGGCTCGGTATGCCCTCACTCCGGCTTGAATCCGTGGGCCGCCG
>NZ_JAFLXD010000166.1:0-220 GCF_019891415.1 Pseudomonas sp. SH10-3B
CTGCTTCGCAGCCCAACGCGGGGCAAGCCCGCTCGCCACAGTTACAGTGTTCCTCCTTAACTGACCGGCATTAGGGCTTGCCCCCGATGAGGGGGTGTCAGTTGGTGGATTTGGTACTGACCCACTGCAATCGGGGGCAAGTCGAATCGTCGCACCGCCCCTCCCACATTTGGATCTCCACATATCAGCTAGACCTCGGTCTGCTTTTGCTCTGCTTTTG
>NZ_JAFLXD010000167.1:0-215 GCF_019891415.1 Pseudomonas sp. SH10-3B
CCTGGGCCAAGGATGGCCCATGACGGCGGCCCACGGATTCAAGCCGGAGTGAGGGCATGCCGAGCCTAGGCGAGGCACCGAGTGTTGGGGCAAGAGCCCTTTGGTTACTTTGGGGCTCTTTTCCAAAGTGACCCGCTGTAAGAGCGGAACCATAGGCCGCCGTTACCTAAATAACGGATATGTACCCAATCAAAAAAGCTTGACCCCGATCAAGG
>NZ_JAFLXD010000168.1:0-210 GCF_019891415.1 Pseudomonas sp. SH10-3B
TGCTGTTGCCGGTGAAGGAAACCGTCAAACCTTCGCGCGGCGTTTCCTCATCAGTCGCAGTGAAGCGGCCAGCGACGGTGCCCGCAGTAGCGGAGTTCTCATCAATAGTGACTGGTGCAACGCTGATCACTGGCACGTCGTTATGCAAGGTGACAGTCGGCTGGCCGGTGCCATTGGAGCTAAGCCCCTCAGGGTCGGTAACCGTCAGAT
>NZ_JAFLXD010000169.1:0-208 GCF_019891415.1 Pseudomonas sp. SH10-3B
TCTGGCTCTGGCTCTGGCTCTGGCTCTGGCTCTGGCTCTGGCTCTGGCTCTGGCTCTGGCTCTGGCTCTGGCTCTGGCTCTGGCTCTGGCTTTTGATCTGCTTTTGATCTTGATCTTAGGCGCCCCGTTAACCACGCTGGCCGAACGCAGGCTTGAATCCGTGGGTAACCCGGCAGGACGCCGGGTTAGCCGTCCTGGGCCAAGGATG
>NZ_JAFLXD010000170.1:0-204 GCF_019891415.1 Pseudomonas sp. SH10-3B
GATGGCCCATGACGGCGGCCCACGGATTCAAGCCTTCGTTCGGGCATACCGAGCCTAGGCGAGGTACCGAGTGGTGGGGCAAGAGCCCTTTGGTTACTTTGGGGCTCTTTTCCAAAGTGACCCGCCGTAAGGGCGGAACCCTAAGCAGCCGTGACCGCAACAACGGATATGTACTCATTCCAACCCCAACGACATGGTCGGCCC
>NZ_JAFLXD010000171.1:0-204 GCF_019891415.1 Pseudomonas sp. SH10-3B
CTTTTTGAGTCAGTACGACGTTGTTATCAACGATGGCGTAGTAGCCATCCACGTTGCTGTTGCCGGTGAAGGAAACAGTCAGGCCTTCGCGAGGGGTTTCTTCATCGGTCGCAGTGAAGCGGCCGGCGACGGTGCCCGCTGTGGCGGAGTTTTCATCGATGGTTTCTGGGGCAACACTGATCACCGGCACATCGTTATGCAGCG
>NZ_JAFLXD010000172.1:0-202 GCF_019891415.1 Pseudomonas sp. SH10-3B
GGCCATCCTTGGCCCAGGACGGCTAACCCGGCGTCCTGCCGGGTTACCCACGGATTCAAGCCTGCGTTCGGCCAGCGTGTTTGACGGGGCGATCCCAAATCAAAAACAAGACGAGGCGGCCTTAAAGCCGACCTGATCTTTGAAGCGTACGCGGTGTGGCTTCTACTTCCTTAACCGCTGACGAAGTCAGCAATCTTTTGAT
>NZ_JAFLXD010000173.1:0-201 GCF_019891415.1 Pseudomonas sp. SH10-3B
TGATCAGCGTTGCGCCAGTCACCATCGACGAGAACTCCGCTACAGCGGGCACTGTCGCTGGCCGCTTCACTGCGACTGATGAAGAAACGCCACGCGAAGGTTTGACTGTTTCCTTCACCGGCAACAGCAACGTAGACGGCTACTACAGCTTGTCCGGCAACAACGTTGTACTGACGCAAAAAGGTGCTGACTTCGTTAACG